>DASVFB010000271.1:0-10027 GCA_036380275.1 Gaiellaceae bacterium
GAGAGCAGGCCAAGACTCCCCATAGTCGCGAGAGCGCGTCAAGAGCACCTGCGTGGGCGAGGGTGCTTACGCCCGGGCCGTAGCGTCGTGCGGGCGCCGTCGCGAGCGGGCCGACCGCGCCGTCGACGCCGTCCCGGTCGAGGGTCGCGCCCGTGGCACCCTGCGCGCACCCCGGGCGGGCGGACCGCGCGCCGGTCGCGCGCCGGTCCCGGGGCGCGCCGGGACCCCTCCAGCATCGTCAGCGCCCTCGGCAGCGCGCCGACCGGGGCCACTCGAAGGCGTCACAACTCCATTCGCCCCATCGAGTTTGGCTCAGCGGAGCGGCGCCGGAGTCGAACCGACCGAGCCGTGGGCTGCACGGCCGCACTGGTTTTGAAGACCAGCTGGGCCACCGGGCCCGTGCCGCTCCGCGCACTACAGTAGTGCCATGACCGAGACCAACGAGTTCGCTGCGCTCGGGCACTCAGGGCCCGAGGCGTACGTCGGGCTCGAGTCGTTCGCGAATCCCGGCGTCTCGCGGGTCGAGATGACAAGCGACGAGCTCACAGCCGTCTGTCCCATCACGGGCCAGCCGGATCTGTACGTCGCGTCGATCGTCTACGAGCCCGAGCGGCTGTGCCTCGAGTCGAAGTCGCTGAAGATCTACCTCAGCGGTTATCGCAACGAAGGCGCGTTCTGCGAGGCGCTGGCCGTGCGGATTCGGGACGACGTTGCCGAGGTGCTCGAGCTACCGCACGCGAGGGTTCACGTCACGCTGAAGCAGAAGCCGCGCGGCGGCATCACGATCACCGCGGCGACCTAGGGCGGGTTAGAGTCTCGCCATGGACTACGCCTTCGGCTCGATCGACGAGCTCGGTGACGGCTTCGGCTTTCGGAAGGTGCGCCGCGCGCTCGGCGTCAGTGCGTTCGGCGTCAACGCCGTTGTCTACCCGCCTCATTACGAAGGCTTCCACCACTACCACGACACGCAGGACGAGCTCTATTTCGTCCACAGCGGGACGGCTCGCGTCGAGGTGGGGGATGAAGTACGCGAGCTTGGGCCGGGCGGCCTCGTGCACGTCGAGTCGACAACGCCGCGAAGGCTTTCGAACGCCGGCGACGAGCCGCTTGTCATGCTCGTAGTCGGCGGCAAGGACGGCTACGTCGACCGCGACGGGCACATGGTCGATGAGGCCGACATCGAGCGTCGCGCGGCGTTCGGCAAGTCCGCCTAGCCGAGAAAGCCGAGCACGACCGCGTTGAAGGCTTCCGGGTCTTCGAGCATCACGTTGTGCCCGCGTCCCCCTAGCTCGACGTAACGCGCGTTCGGTAGGCGCTGCGCGAGCATCCGCCCGTTCTCGACGGGCACGATCAGGTCGTCGTCGCCGTGCACGACGAGCGCGGGCAAGTCGATCTGCTCGACCTCGAGCGCCTCGTCGTAGAAGCCGTAGCACGCCGCCATGTGCGCGAGGATCGTCTTGAGCGGCGTCGGGTGCTCTAGCGTCGCCGTGAGGATCTCCTCGAAGCGCTCCGGATTCTCCTCGGTCCAGCCGCGTGAGAACGTGTACGGGAGCGTCGTCCGTCTCTGCTCGTCCGGCGGCAGGTCGAGCGCGGACTCGAACGCCCGGCG
The DNA here is from genome assembly GCA_036380275.1 of Gaiellaceae bacterium. Classification (GTDB taxonomy): domain Bacteria; phylum Actinomycetota; class Thermoleophilia; order Gaiellales; family Gaiellaceae; genus DASVFB01. The sequence goes on from DASVFB010000271.1 coordinate 1,610, forward strand.
CACGTGATCGGGCCTAGGCACACGGTCCGGTCCGCCGGCGCCCGTTCCCGCGAGCACGAGCGAGCGGACGAGCTCTGGATGCTCGGCCGCGAGCGTCAGCGCGACGTAGCCGCCCATCGAGAAGCCGGCGACGTGGGCCTCGCGGCCGTCGAGGATCCGCGCCGCGTCGCCGGCGAGGTCCGCGATGTCGTACGGCTCGGAAGGCACTGCCGAGCGCCCGGTACCGCGCGTGTCGAAGACGATGACGTGGAAACGCTCGGCGAAGAGGGTGACCTGGTTGCGCCACGCCCACAACCCCTGGCCGAGCCCCTGGTGTAGCAGGAGCGTCTCGCCTGAGCCGTGCTCCTCGACGTGCAGGTCGACTGCCGTCACAGCGGCTCGTCGGGGACCCAGTTGCGCGTCAGCAGCAACCAGAACGCAAGGCCGGCGAAGTCGCCGTAGCGGCGGAACTTGCGCTCGATCGTCTTGTCGCTCGCCTTGCGGCCGGCGAGCTTCGCGTACGTCGGGCGCGTCCACGAGTCGAGCACGAGACGCGAGTAGCGACCAAGCGACGTCAGCATCACGTGCGCCGCTGCATAGGGGCCGACGCCCGGCAGCGCGAGCAATCGCTGCTCGACCTCGTCGTCGGGGATCTCGGGGTCGTTCAGCCGCTCGAGATCGAGCGAGCCCGATGCGACGTCGTCCGAGAGCTTCTGCAGATACGCGCCGCGGTAGCCGGCGCGCGCGACATCGCGGTAGAAATCGAGTCCCGCGGCGGCCATCGCAGCAGGGCGCGGAAACGTGTGCCCTCCCGTCGGCGAGGCGACGCCGAGGTGATCGACCAGCGCGGTGACCATGCGCACGGTTCCGCCCCAGGCGCAGTTCGTGGTGCAGATCGTCTTGACGACGTCCTCGAAAACAGTGGGACTCCGCAGCATGCGACCCGCGCCGGCGGCGGCCCACACGAGCTGCGGGTCGTCTCGCGCGACCGCGTAGAAGCCAGAGAGGTCCTCGTCGAGACGGAACATGTGGCGAAGCTGCGCGAGCACCGAATCGGTCGCGCCTTCGACGCGCACACGTCCGGCTCTGCCTTCCGAGACTCGCACCGTGCGCGCGCCGCGGCCGCTCGGCAAAGTCACCTCCAGCGTCCAGGCCTCTTCGTCGATCCGCGACGGCGGCAGCGATGCGACGCCGTGAGAGGCGAGCGTGCGGCGGAAGTCGACAGGCTCGCCGCCCGCGCCGACGAGCGGCAACTTCGCGATCATGGGTTTCGTGCGCGTGCTCGGCATCGACGTAGGAGGAACGTTTACCGATGCCGTCTTCTTCCGCGACGGTGAGATCCGCACGGCCAAGGTTCCCACAGCGGCGAAGCAGGAGGACTCCGTCGTCGCGGCGGCGCGGGCTGCGGGTGCAGGCGACGTCGACCGCTTCACGCACGGGACAACGGTCGCGACAAACGCATTGCTCGAGCGTAAGGGCGCGCGAACGGCGTTCGTCACGAACGAGGGGTTCGAGCACCTTCTGCACCTGCGGCGCCAGAACCGCGCCTCGCTCTACCGGCTGTGCGCGGCGCATCCCGAGCCGCTGGTGCCGCTCGAGCGCTCGTTCGGCGTGCGCGGGCGACTAGGCCCCGCCGGAGAGCTGGCGCCGCTCGAGCTCGATTCTTTGCCTGAGGTCGACGCGGAAGCGGTGGCGATCTGCCTCCTCCACGCGTACCGGGACGCGTCGCACGAGCGTTCAGTCGCAGCAGAGGTCCGCCGTCGGCTACCGGAGGCGCACGTCGTTGCGTCGCACGAGATCGCGCCCGAGTTCCGCGAGTACGAGCGAGCGTCGACGACGGCGATCGATGCGTACCTCGGCCCAGTCGTGTCGCGCTACCTGCGCGCGCTTGCGGAGCACTGCGTGGCCGCGGGCCTGCCCGTGCCGCTTGTCATGCGGTCGTCGGGAGGTGTCGTCGAGCTCGATGAGGCAGCCGCGCATCCGGCCCTTGCGCTCGTCTCCGGTCCGGCCGCGGGCGCCGTCGGCGCGGCGCGTGTTGCGAGCGCGGCGGGATTCGAGAACGCGATTTCCTTCGACATGGGCGGGACGTCGACGGATGTCTGCCTGATCGTCGGCGGCGAGGTTGCGCATACGTCGCAACGGGATGTCGGCGGATTCCCAGTGCGGCTGCCGTCCGTTGATCTTCATACGGTCGGTGCCGGCGGCGGTTCGATCGTCTGGCGTGATGCCGGCGGCGCGTTGCACGTCGGGCCCGAGAGCGCAGGCGCCGACCCGGGCCCGGCGTGTTACGGGCGGGGCGGCGTGCGGCCGACGGTCACCGACGCCAATCTTGTGCTCGGCCGCCTGCCTACTCGGCTCGCCGGTGGAATCGAGCTCGACGCGCGCGCTGCCGAGCGCGCGTTCGACGGCATCGATCCGGCGGAGGCGGTCGCGGTCGTGAACGCCGAGATGCTGAACGCGCTGCGGTTGGTTTCCGTCGAGCGCGGCCACGATCCGCGCGACTTTGTGCTCGTCGCGTTCGGCGGCGCGGGGCCGTTGCACGCTTGCGCGCTCGCCGAGGAGCTCGCGATGCGCACGGTGCTCGTGCCGGACGGCGCAGGCGTTCTGTCTGCGCTCGGGCTCGTCACGAGCGACGAGCGTCGCGATCGCGTGCGGTCGTACATCGTGCCGTTGCGTGACGCCGGCGAGCTACCGCGAGAGGGAGAGGCCGATCTGCGCTACGCGGGGCAGTCGTTCGAGCTGACCGTGCCGTTGCAGCGCGGGCTCGACGACGCGTTCCATCGAGCGCACGAGGCGGTCTACGGATACGCGGACCGCGAGCGCGAGATCGAGCTCGTTGCCGTGCGCACGGCGGACGTTCGACCGGCGCCGTCGTTCGAACTGCCGCCGGGCGACCCGCTCGACGTCATAGGCCCTGCGGTCGTCGAGCTGGACGGCTCGACCTGCTGGCTTCCCCCCGGGTGGGTGGGGGCTAGGGATGGTCCCACGTTGGTGCTCACGAGACTGTGAACATCGAGCTCCAAATCATCGGCAGTGGCATGCGCGCGATCGCCGAGGAGATGGGCGCCGTCCTGATCCGCTCCGCGTTCTCCGCGAACATCAAGGAGCGGCGCGATTGTTCGACCGCGCTCTTCGACGAGAGGGGCCGAATGATCGTCCAGGCGGAGCACATTCCCGTCCACCTCGGCGCGATGCCCGACGCAGTCGCCGCCGTGATTCGCAGCAACCCGGCGCCCGACGATGTCTTCATCCTCAACGATCCCTACACGGGCGGTACGCATCTCCCCGACATCACGCTCGTGTCGCGCACCCAGCTCGGCTTTGCCGCGTCACGCGCGCACCACGCCGACGTCGGCGGCATCGAGCCCGGGAGCATGCCCGCGACGTCGCGGACGCTTGCCGACGAGGGAGTCGTGATTCCGCCGACGCGGCTCGACGACCCAACGCTCGAAGCGCTCGTGACCCAGATGCGTAATCCTGAAGAGCGCCGCGGCGACCTGCGTGCGCAGCTCGCTGCGCACAGTCTCGCCGCGCGGCGCATCGACGACCTCTGCGCACGCCGCGGGCGCGAGCGCGTCGACGCTGCGATGAACGAGCTGTACGGCTACTCCGAGCGGCTCGTTCGTGCCGGTGTCGCCGCGATGCCCGATGGCGCGTACCAGGCAAGCGACTTTCTCGATGACGGAACCGAGATCGCCGTCCGCCTCCACATCGCGGGGGACTCGATCGAGCTCGACTTCGCCGGAACCGATCCGCAACAGGACGGCAACCTCAACTGCCCTCTCGCCGTGACGAGGTCCGCCTGCTACTTCGTCGTGCGCTGCCTCGCTGCGCCCGACGTTCCTGCCTCCGGTGGCGCGTTCGCGCCGGTGACTGTGCGCGCGCCGCAAGGCTCACTCGTCAACGCGTGCCCGCCTGCGGCTGTAGCCGGCGGCAACGTCGAGACCTCGAGCCGCATCGTCGACGCGGTCTTCGCAGCGTTCGGACAGGCCGTGCCCGTGCCGGCACAGGGCCAGGGAACGATGAACAACGTGACGCTCGGCAACGACCGCTTCACGTACTACGAGACAATCGGCGGCGGACAGGGCGCGTGCCCGAACGCCGACGGTCCCTCCGCGATCCACGTGACGATGTCGAACACGCTGACGACGCCGGTGGAGGCGCTCGAGCTCTCCTATCCGCTGCGCGTCGAGCGCTACGCGCTACGTCTCGGCAGCGGCGGGGCCGGCGCGCACCGCGGCGGCGACGGGGTGGTTCGGGAACTGCGCGCGCTCGAAGACTGCAGGCTCTCACTCCTCAGCGAGCGTCGCCTGCGCGCGCCGCGCGGCGCCGCGGGTGGCGAGGACGGCGCCCTCGGAAGCAACCGCCTCAACGGCCGCGACCTCCCGCCGAAGGTCACGACCGAGCTGCGCGCCGGCGACATGCTCACGATCGAGTCGCCTGGCGGCGGCGGGCACGGTGGGTAGGCTGTCGCGTATGAGAGGCCGCGTCGTCGAGATCAACATCGCGCCCAGGAAGCACGAGTTGCCGCAACCGGTCGAGCGCGCCGCTGCCCACGCCGGGAAAGGGCTCGAGGGCAACCGGTACTTCTTCGAGGAGGGAGCCGAGGCGGGTCGCGCGATCACGCTGATCGAGGCCGAGGCGATCGCGGGAATGGCCGCCGAGCACGGCATCGAGATCTCAGCGGCGGAGTCACGGCGCAACGTCCTGACGCAGGGCATCAAGCTGAACGAGCTCGTCGGCAAGCGATTTCGTGTCGGCGACGTGGAGTGTGTCGGCGTCGAGTTGTGCCATCCCTGCACGACGCTCGAAGGGCTGACCAAGCCCGGTGTGATCAAGGGCCTTGTGAACCGCGGCGGACTGAACGCGGACATCGTCACGGACGGCGTGATCGCCGTCGGCGACGAGGTCGTAGCGGTCGACTGAATGGACGCACCGGTTCGAGTCGCCTGCGCGCAGGTCGAGCCGATCCCCTTCGACCGCGCCGCCACGATCGAGAAGCTCGCGTCGGTCGCCGGCAAAGCAGCAGCCCAGGGCGCGCGCGTCGTTCTCCTTCCCGAGGCATTCATCCCCGTCTACCCGTCGAGCCGCTGGACGCGCGAGCTCGTCGGCGCGGGCAACGGAAAGCAGACCTTCGCGCGGCTCGCGCGCGAGTCGGTGGAGGTTCCGGGTCCGGATTCCGATCGGCTCGGCGCGATCGCCCGCGATCTCGGCATTCACCTCGCGGTGGGTGTGAACGAGCGGGACGGAGGAACGCTCTACAACAGCTTGCTCGTCTACGGGCCGGACGGTGCGCTGGCGCTTCACCATCGCAAGCTCGTCCCGACGAATCACGAACGCCTCGTCTGGGGATTCGGCGACGGCGCCGGCCTCGCTGCGATCCAGACCGACGTCGGCCGAGTCGGCGGCCTCATCTGCTGGGAGAACTTCATGCCCCTCGCGCGCGCCGCGCTCTACCAGTCCCAGATCGAGATCTATCTGGCGCCGACGGCCGACGACACCGAGCAGTGGCACGACTCGATCAGGCACATCGCGCGCGAGTCACGTGCGTTCGTGCTCTCATGCTGCGTCTTCCAGCGTGCCTCGAGCTATCCGGACGACGTTCCGCTTGCGGAAGGCGGCGAGCTGGTAGGTCGCGGCGGCTCGGCGATCGTCGCGCCGACGGGCGAGTACCTGGCGGGACCGCTTTGGGACGAGGAAGGGATCCTCGTCGCCGATCTCGATCCAGATCTTCTCTACGCCGAGAGGCAGCGCTTCGATCCGGTGGGTCACTACTCGCGGCCCGACGTGCTGAGGTTGAGCGTCACCCCGATAGACTGACCGTGGTGCTGATCGTGATCATCATCGTCTTTGTCGTCGTCTTCCTCGTCTTGCCGATCATCTATCTCGCGTTCCGCATGCGGAACGAAGAGTTCGTCGCCGGCGGATCGTTCGGCAAGCAGATCTCCGGTAGCGGCAAAGACGAACAGGAAAAGTCTTAGATCTCGCGGGCGACGCCGAAGCCCGAGTAGACGTCTTTGCGCTTGATCTTCCCGTCCTCGATCGGGAAGACGTCGATGCCGTCCCACTCGAGCGTCTTGCCGTCACGCGTCGCCGTCGCGGTCCACTCGTTCACGACGAGCCCCTCTCGCGCGTAGAGACGGCGGCCCCGGAACTGGATGTCCGGGTTGTTGCGGAAGATCGCGGCGATGTGCTCGCGCACCGCGTCGGCGCCCTCGGCTTGCTCGCCCGCGGAGTAGTTGTGGAACACGATGTCCGGCGCGTGCATCGACGCGATCGCGTCGAGGTCGTGCCCGTTCCACGCGTCGTTGTACCGCTCGATCAACTCGCGTTCGTTCATGTACGTGCCGCCCTTCTTAACACACGCTCGTCGCCGACACGGCGCGTCAGCCCGTCGGCGTCGTAACGCTCGAGCAGCAGTTGTGCGACCCGTCGTGAGACGCCGAGTGCGTCGCGGAAGCCGGCGAGCGTGATCGGGTTGAGACTCCGGATCGCGTCGATGCCCTGCGCGTACAGCTCCGCCGAGACCGCGAAGCCGTCGCCCACTCGATAGATGCGACCCGCCTGCTCGAGGAACGCCCCCAGCTCGCGGTCTTCGAGCTTGCCGAAGCCGTGCTCGGCGAGCCCCGCCTCGAGCCGCCGCGCCTGATCCTCACGGCCGTCGAGCGTGGGCGCAGTGCCGGGAAGGTACAGCTTGCCGCCGCGGCGTTCCAGCCCGAGCAACGGAGCGACCGCGTTCGCCCACGGTCGGTCGAGCAGCAGCCGGCCGACCGGCAGGCCCGGATCGAGCGATCCGCTCGCCGCGTGCGCCTGTAGGCGCATGCGCACGCGCTCGCGCAGCTCCTCGAGCCACGCCTCGGAGAAATACCAGTCGCCGGCCACGCGCACCGAAGCAAGTCCGCGCGCGAGCTCCCCCGGCGGCAGCAGGCCACGCGACTGAAGCTCGGGGCCAGTCACGGGCGCTTGCACGGTTGCGCCGACGATCGCGACGGCGTCGCCGCTTTCGAGGAGCGCAAGCCGTTCGGGATCGACGGCGCGAGGCGGCGCGGGATCGAGCACGACCCCTCCGCCGACCGTCGTATGCGAGCGCAGCACGACGCGGTCGCCGCGGGCAGCGACGAGCCGGGAAGCGAGACGAAGCTGCGCGTAGCGTGTGCCCACGCGGACGACGCGCGCCACCGTTTGTGATGTGCCGTGGTGGACGTTCAGCCGCTCGCCGTCCGCGATCGGCTCGAGCTCATGCAGCACGATGTCGAGCCGATAGCTGACGGGAAATGTCCCCGCTGCGACGAGCGCGTCGCCCCGCCGAAGGTCGCGCCGCTCGATGCCAGGCACCGCGACCGCGACGCGCTGTCCCGCGTCTGCCGCCTCGACCGGCTCGTCGTGCACCTGCAGGCTGCGCACGCGCACATCGAGGCCCGCCGGCTCGGCGCGCAGCTCGTCTCCTTCGGAAAGCGTCCCCGACCACAAGGTGCCGGTGGCGACCGTCCCGATCCCGCGCAGGCTGAACACGCGGTCGACGTAAAGGCGCGTGGGCCATTCCGCCCGCGCCGTCTCCACCGCGACGCTCGCGAGCGCGGCTCGCAGCTCGTCGAGACCCGCTCCGGTCTTCGCGCTCACCGCGACGACCTCGGCTCCGGGTACGAGCTCCCGCGCCTCCGCCACGGCGAGCGCGAGCGTCTCCGCATCGACGGCGTCCGACTTCGTCACCGCGACGACGCCGCGGTCGATCCCGAGCAGCCGCAGGATCGCGAGGTGCTCGTGCGTCTGCGGTCGCGCGCCCTCGCGAGCGTCGATCACGAGCAGGAAGAGGTCGATGCCTGTCGCGCCGGCGACCATGTTGCGGACGAAGCGCTCGTGTCCCGGCACGTCGATCAGCGACAGCCGCCGCCCGTCGGGCAGCTCGAGCGGCGCGTACCCGAGGTCGATCGAGATGCCGCGCTCCTGCTCCTCGGGCAGCCGGTCGGTGTCCTTGCCGGTCAGCGCGCGGACGAGCCACGTCTTGCCGTGGTCGATGTGTCCGGCCGTGCCGACCGTCAGCGGCATCTGGCCTGGATCAGCCCATCCTCGATGCTCACCGGCTCGAAGCCAGAGTCTTCGAGCAGTTGGCGCCACTGGGCCTCGTCTCGCTCGCGGCCGTCGAGGAGCGCGAGCATGAGGAGGTCGAGCCACTTCGAGCCGCTCGGATCGTTCCCCGGCGAGATCACCGTCCCCCCGGCCAGCAACCGCGCCCCGGGCGGAGCAGAGGCTCGGATCGTGCGCAGGATCGCTCCTGCGCGCTCGTCGTTCCAGTCGTGGAGGATCGCTGACAGGAGATAGGTGTCGCCGACGGGCACGCTCTCGAAGAAGCTTCCGGCGAGGAACTCGATCGCGTCTCCGAGCTCGCTTTCCTCGCGATCCGTCTCCGCCAGGTCGAAGACGATCCCTCGAAGTCCGGGC
>DASVFB010000272.1:0-9331 GCA_036380275.1 Gaiellaceae bacterium
CGTCTCGGTTCTGGTCGACGCGAACGACGCATCTTTTCTCTCCTTCTTTCACTCCATCGACCAAGACCGCTCTGGCTTCGCGGGGATGATGAGGATCGGCAACGACGGACCGTCGAACACTTTGGCGATGTTCTCCGTGGCCACTGTCTTCCTCCTCCTGGCCTCGCTCATCGCCGCCGCAGGCTTCGCAGTCATCGCGCAGCGACGGCTTCGCCACCTCGGCATGCTCGCTGCGATCGGTGCGACGCAGAAGCACGTCCGCCTCGTGCTCATCGCCAACGGCGCGATCGTCGGAACGATCGCCGCACTCTGTGGGACGGTCGTCGGCCTCGCGCTGTGGGTCGTGTTCGCCCCGACGCTCGAGTCTGCTGTCGACCATCGCGTCGACCGGCTCAGCCTCCCATGGCTGCTGATCGCGCTGACCGTCCTCCTTGCAATCTTCGGGGCGATCGCCGCCGCCTGGTGGCCGGGGCGAACGGTCGCTCGCCTCCCGGTCACGCTGGCGCTCTCGGGGCGTCCGCCCAAGCCGCGGCCAGCTCGCCACTCGGCGATCGCGGCTGCCGCGTTGATCGCGGTCGGCATGGGCTGTCTCGCACTGGCGAACCGAGACAACCCCAGGCCGCTGCTCATCGTCGCGGGGATCGTGGCGACGATCATCGGCTGCCTGCTCCTGGGCCCGTTGGCGATCCGCGTCTTCTCGGGCCTCGCTGGGCGAGTGTCGATTGCACCCCGATTGGCGCTTCGAGACCTCGTTCGCTACCAGTCCCGTTCCGGAGCGGCGCTCGCCGCCGTAACCCTGGCCCTCGGCATCGCTGCGACGGTCGTCATCATCGCCTCCGCCGAGGCGGCGAAGAAAGCGGCTGAACCGGTCAACCTGTCCGACCGGCAGATCCGGGCGTACCTCGGCCCACCGGATGCTCGGGAGCTCACTCCGACCGACGCCCCCGCTCAGCTTGAAAGGCTGTCCGCACGCATCCGCCGGCTCGCCGCCCAACTCGACGGGGCAACCGTGATTCCGCTTCGCAAGGTTTCCCAGCCCGGCGCGTCAGCCACCGTCGTCGGCAACACGCGAGTGTTCGCGCCGGTCGAGCTGGCTCGCCAAATCGACACTCCCGAGGAACGAAAGGTGTACCGCTCCGAATCGGCACTCTATGTCGCCACGCCGGCGGTGCTCAGCTACCTCGGAATCGATCCCGGCACTGTCGATCCTGGCACGGACTTCCTCGCCGACCGCAGCGTCCGGGCCGATGCGTTCTACATCCCGAGCATGATCAAGCGGCCGGGGGCGGTACTCCCCGTCACGAACGTCCAGCAGATCGACGTCGGGCACCACTTGTTCGGCTCGGACAGCGCGGGAGCGGCGCCGACGTTCATCACCGTCAACGGTCTCCGCCGTCACGGCTGGAACCAGATCCCGGCCGGCTGGCTCGTCGAATCGAGCCGGCCGTTGACGAGCGAGCAGATCGCGGACGCGCGAAACGTCGCGGCGGACGCCGGTCTCACCCTCGAGGTCCGGCACGGAAAGCCCTCCTTCGCGAGGACGATGGCCATCGCTACGGGCGCCGGAGCCCTCCTGGCGCTCGCCATCCTCGCGATGACCGTCGGGCTGATCCGCAGCGAGAGCGCAGGTGACCTGCGCACCCTGACGGCGACCGGGGCCACCTCGAGGACCCGCCGCACGCTGACGGCCGCCACCGCCGGGGCACTCGCTTTCCTCGGCGCGCTCCTAGGCGTGGTCGGCGCCTACATCGTCCTGTCGGCGACGTATTACGACGACCTCGGCTACCTGAGTCACGTCCCCGTCATGTACCTCGTCCTCGCAGTCATCGGCGTCCCGCTCGCCGCAACCGCGGCCGGCTGGCTCCTCGCCGGCCGTGAGCCGCGCGCAATCGCCAGAACCGTCATCGAGTAGCGCGGCCGCATCGACGCGCTCCACGCGATGCTCCACTGCGGTTGCTATTCCTGCCGCGTTGCGCGAACCGCTTCGAGTCGTGCGAGACTGGCGGCCGGCCACAGAGACCTCGAGTCGTAGTACACCTCGAACGCCGGCGTGGACTCGGGGAGCATGACCCAGGGCAGCTTCGACTTCGTGAAGATGTGGACGTCGGGCACGGCGCTCGAGGGCTCGTCGAGCGTGCCGACGCGGACGAACCGCACACCCGAGAACCCGTAGTGGCTGAACACCGCCACCTGGCAGGTCGGACAGCGGAAGACCTGCTGCGTGCTGCCGTCATCGCGCGGCACGTCGACCTGCTGCGGCTCGCCCGCGAGCAGTTCGACGCGATCGCTCTCGATCAGCAGGTTGATGACGAACGCGCTGCCGGTCTGCCGCTGGCAATTCAGGCAATGACAGCAATGGATGAAGAGCGGCTCGGACGTCAGCCGGTAGCGAACTTCCCCGCAAGAGCACCCACCCTCACGCGCGACGCTCATCGTCGTCACTTTATCGAGTGTGGGTTTCGCGTTAGCGTCCGACTGTGAGCGAGCAGCACGTCCAGCGAGAACAACGCGTCACGTCGCTCGAGCTCTTCTTCGACCTCGTCTTCGTCTTCGCGTTCACGCAGGTCACGACCGTGTTCTCCGACGATCCGACGTGGACCGGCATCGGGCAAGGGCTGCTGATTCTCTGCACGCTCTGGTGGGCGTGGGCGGCTTACGCCTGGTTGACCAACGCAGTCGATCCCGATCAGGGCGCGGTCTGGGGCGCGATAGTGGTTGCGATGGCGGCGATGTTCGTCGCCGCGCTGGCCGTCCCCGACGCGTTCGGCCATGAAGGTGTCGTGTTCGGAGTCGCCTTCCTGATCGTGAACGTCATGTATCTCACGCTTTACGCGCTGGGAGCCCGCGGCGACCGTGACCTGCTGGCGGCGATCCTACGCAGCTCGCCGTGGGCTCTCTCCGGCGCGGCGCTGATCATCGCGGCCGGGTTCGTCGGCGGCGACCTCGAGCCGGTGCTCTGGCTGGCCGCGCTAGCAGTGGGCTTGTTCGGGCCGCTGGTAGGTGGGTCGAGCGGCTGGCGCGTGGAGCCCGCGCACTTCGTCGAACGTCACGGGTTGATCGTGATCATCGCCATCGGCGAGTCGCTGGTCGCGATCGGAATCGGCGCGAGAGGCGTAGGACTGGGCGTCGGCGTGATCGTCGCGGCAGTGCTCGGGTTGCTCGTTGCGTCCGCGTTCTGGTTGGCGTACTTCGACTTCTTCACCGTTCGCGGGGAGCAGCTGCTCGCCGACCGGAGCGGGGCCGAGCGAGTCGCCTTTGCGCGTGACGTCTACACCTACCTGCATCTGCCGATGGTGGCCGGCATCGTGCTCTTCGCGTTCGCAATGAAGCCGACACTCGCGCACGTGAACGCGGAGCTCGACACGGTTCCGGCCTTCGCACTCTGTGTCGGGCCTGCGCTCTACCTGGCCGCGTACGTGGCGATGCGTGTGCGCATTTCGCGCACGCTCGGCCGCGGCCGCGTACTCGCCGCACTTGCGTGCGCGCTGCTGTGGCCGGTCGCGACAGTCGTGCCGGCGCTGGTCGCGCTCGCGCTGGTGACCGCGGTGTGGGTCGCGCTGCACGCGTACGAGCTCATCTGGTGGCAAGAAGCGCGCGCGGAGGCGCGGGCGATGCGCCTGCCCGCCTCGGCCTCCTGATTCAGGCGTCACGCGTGCGCCGCTCCCAGAGCGTCGCACCGAGCACGGCCGAGGCGACCACGAGTCTGCTGACCAGGTAGAGGGCGAATAGCAGCGCGGCGGCCGCGCCGAGCACGCCGTAGGTCCCCTGCTTCGCAATCGAATACGGCGCGATGGCGTACGCGATGACCGCCTGGAGCACCTCGGCGCCCAAGGCGAAGAACAGCGCACCCGGGATCAGTGCCTTCCAGTCGGCGCCCCGGTGCGGCAGGCGCATGGTGATCAGAAGCCAGACGCCGGCAAACGGCACGATGGCGAAGAGGCTCACGAGCACGCCCGGGGCGGTCGACCACGCGCGCGCGGCATTCACCGTTGTCGTAATGACGGGGAAGCAGAGAAGCAACGCGAGGAACCTCAGCGTTTCGACGAGCGTGGCTCTCGGCGCCGACGCCCGGACGTCGGTCCACACGAGGCGGTGAGCACCGATCACCACGCGCAGAACGCTTCGCGTTGTGTAGACGAGCACCGGGACACCGATGAGTAGCGCGTACCAGCGGCCCGATCCCTCGGCCGCTTCGGCGACCGACGTCGAGACGAGGCCGGAGAGGCCGAGCGACCGGGCGGCGCTGCCCGGCGATTCGGATGAGGCATCGGCCGCGATCCCGAGCCCTGCGACGGCGACGAGCGTGAGCGGTAGCAGCCAGATGAAGAGCCGGTAGGCAAGTGCGCCCGCGATGATCCCGCCGCCGACCTCGCCGTCGCGATCGACCATCTCGAACACGGCATCGACGGAACCGTGACGCTGTCGCTCGTCCTGTGCCCTTACCCTGACTCGTTCGGCGCGTGCGTCGGCGGCCGCGATCAACGTCCGGCTTCGCGAGATCCGTGAACGAGCCACGGTCGAAATTGTGGCCTGAAACGCGAGGCTTAGCTATCGCGGCTCGGCTGCAGCAGACCGAGCCGGTACGCGCGAACCACAGCCTCGAGCCGTGAGTGCACTCCGAGCTGGCTAAGAATGCCGCGGATGTGGTTCCGCGCTGTCTCCTCGGCGATTCCGAGCCGCGTCGCGATGACGCGTGTTCCCAGGCCTTCGGCGAGAAGCGCCAGTGCTTCGAACTGGCGGGTGGTGAGCTCGGGTGTCGCAGCCGCTCCGTTCGACCGTGGCGCGCCGCCACTTCCCAGGCTGGCGGGGTAGGCGATGCCGAAAACACCGGTGATCTTCCCCCGCTCTCGGAAGGGAACGGACGAGACGTTGACGCGCAGACGCGGGCCGTCGCGCGTGATCAACGTCACGCTGTAGTTGGTCGACGCCGTTTCGCCGTCAAGCTTCATCTCGAAGTTGGTGCACGCGACGTGATGATCCTCCGGCGCGACCGCGGCGACTAAAGGCTCTCCCACGCGTTCGCCGATGAGCTCGGTTGCGCTGCGGTTGAGCCAGCGGATCCTGCCGTCCCGGTCGACAACGGCCGACGGCAGGGCCACCTCCTCGAGGGCAGGCGTTACGTCGACGTTTGGCTCATGGCGCTTCATGCCTGTTTCGATCTCCTACGAGAGCGATAGCCGCTCCGCGACCGCAAATTGTTCCCGCGGCGAACGCGAACCGCCCTGACCCATTTGCGTCATCTTCGTGCGAGCGGCTGGATTGACCCATCCGGGTCAGGCGAGCAGATTCACGGACCGCGATCTTGTCTGCATGTCAGCGCACGACGATCTCAGCGAGACGGTCGTCTTCGAGGTCCTGAATCGCACGCGAGCCGAGTGGCTCAGCCGGCGACTGGGATCCCGCTGGCTCGCGGTGACGTCCGAGGACGACGAGGGGACCGTCGTTGCCGTGGGGTTGCGACCTGAGGAGGGCGACCTCGCCGCCCTCCTCCGGGTCGTCGAGGACTGGGTGGCCGACTCCGGGCTCGGCGCGATCCGCTATCACCTCGACGGCCGCGCGTACGTCCTGGACTCGTCGGTTGCGATGTCGCAACCGGCTGCTGCCTGACAGCGTTCGGGCGCGACAAGCGTTAGTGCGCACTGTTATATGGTTGCCCGATGCTGGTCCGGGTGCTCATTCAGTGGGGACTTACGGCGCTGGCGTTCGGCATCACGAGCTGGCTGTTGCCCGGCATGACCGTGAACGGGGGGATCGGCGCGTACCTGTGGGTCTCGCTCCTGTTCGGCGCCGTGAACGTCGTCGTCGGAACCATCCTGCGAATCCTCACGCTCCCGTTGGTCGTGATCACGCTGGGGCTGATCCTGATCTTCGTCAACGCGATCGTTCTCGAAATCACGGACGCGCTGACGAGTCATCTGGACATCGACGACTTCTTCTGGACGGCGATCTGGGCGTCGATCATCCTGTCGCTCGTCTCGGTGACGATCAACTTCTTCATCTGGCTCGCGCGCAGCGAGGACTAGCCGACTAGGCAAACGGGACCAGCCGCGTCCCGGTCGCCTTGAACGTTGCGAACGCCGAGCCGCCCCGCTCGAGCTCGAGCTTGTCGGCCGACGACGCGGTGACCTCGGCGGTGATCGGCCCGATGCGGACGCGCACGCGGTTGCCGACCCTGACTACGGAGCCGATCTCGCCCTCGATCAGGTTCATCGCCGAATCCTCCTGGTGCAAGCGTCCGACCGAGACCTCCCACGGGTAGACGACGACGCCGACCTCGCCTTCGCGCCACTCGGTGGAATAGACGAGCTCTCCCGACTCGAGGTGCACGAGCGTCATGTCGTCGTCGAGCCTGCGCGCGTTGCCGCGCAGTAGGTTCGCGCCGGTGAACGAGGCGACGAACGCGTCGGTCGGGCGATCCACCAGCTCGGTCGCCGTCGCAAACTGGCGCAGCTTTCCGTCGACGATCACGCCGACGTGGTCCGCGAGCGCCGCGGCGTCCTCGAAGTCGTGCGTGACGAGGATGGTTGGCAACGCAAGCTCGCGCAGAAGCTCCTGAAGCTCGGCACGCACCGTCCCCTTCGTGTGCACGTCCAGCGCCGAGAGCGGTTCGTCGAGCAGGATCGCGCCCGGTCGGCGCGCGAGCGAACGCGCGAGCGCAACGCGCTGGCGCTCGCCGCCCGAAAGCGCCGCCGGTCGCGCATCGGCGAGATGCGAGATGCGGAAGCGCTCGAGAAACTCGTCGGCGCGCTCCTTCCCGGCGTAGGCGACGTTCTGACGGACCGTCAGATGCGGGAAGAGCGCGTACTCCTGAAAGACGAGACCGACACGGCGCTCGTCCGGCTTGCGGAAGACCTTGCGCCCGCTGTCCAACCAGACGTCGTCGTCCAGCGCGATCTGCCCGCGAGGCGGACGCGCGAGGCCGGCGATCGCCCGCAGCACCGACGTCTTGCCCGCACCCGACGGCCCGACGAGGGCGACGGTGCGGTCGACGTCGAGTGCTAGCTCCAGCTCAAACGAGCGAAGAGGGAGCGTGAAGTCTGCTGTGAGGGCCATAGGGAAACGAGCTTCAGCGCGATCAACAGCGCGACGCTGATCAGGACGAGTAGCGCGCTGATCGCGAGGGTGACGTCGAAGTCGACTTCGAACTCGGCGTAGATCGCGAGCGGCAGCGTCTGTGTCACCCTCTGGAGGCTGCCGGCGAACATGATCGTGGCGCCGAACTCGCCGAGGCCGCGCGCGAACGCGAGCGCCACTCCGGCGACGAGACCGCCACTGGCGAGCGGGAGCACGACGCGGAAGAACGTGCGTACCGGCCCGGCGCCGAGCGTGCGCGAAGCGGCGACGAGGTTCGGGTCGATTGCCTCGAACGCGGCGATCGCCTGGCGGATGTACAGCGGGCTCGCGACGAAGGCCACAGCGAATACGACCGCCGTTTGCGTGAAAGGAATGCTGATCCCGAACGTCTCGAGCGTCGAGCCGAGCAGGCCGAGGCGGCCGAAGGTCGCGAGCAGGGCGATCCCCGCGACGGCGGGTGGGAGCACGAGCGGCAACTCGACGAATGTGATGCACAGAGCGCGCCCGGGGAAGCGCCGGCTGGCGAGGAGATACGCGGTGGGCGTCCCGAACAGCAGGATGAGCGCCTGCGCGATCAGGCTTGTCTTGAGACTGACGATTAGCGCGTCCGTGACGACTGGATTCGAGAGCTGGTCGACCAGCTTGCCTGGCGGGACGCGGAAGAAGATCGCGAACACCGGCAGCGCCAGGAACGCAAGCGTGATCCCCGCCGCCGCGAAGTACGCAACGCCGAGCAGGGCCCTGCGCACGCCTACTTCCTTGGCCGCGGCAGGAAGCCCGCGGCGAGCAGCTTCTTCTGACCGGCCTTGCTCAAGATCTCGCCGATGAACTTCTTCGCCGCAGTCTTGTGCTTGCTGGCGGACACGACCGCCATCGCATACGTGACCTTCGGCTGAGCCCAGGCGGGGATCTTGATGGCGGTCACCTTCCCCGGCACCGTCTTCGCGTCGGTCGAGTAGACGAAGCCGGCATCGGCCTCGCCGAGGGCGACCTTCGCGAGCACGCCGCGCACGTCGGACTCCTGGCTGACGACGTTCAAGAGCACGCTCGTGAGCCCCATCTGCTTCAGCACCTGCAGCGTGTAGCTGCCGACCGGGACCGACGGCGCGGCAATCACGAGCTTCACGCCTCGCTTCTTGAGGTCGTAGACGCTGTGGATGCCCGCGGGGTTCGACGACGGCACGGCGAGCACGAGCCGGTTTCGCGTGAACACCACCGGCTTCAGCACGAGCTTCTTCGCGAAGAGCTGGTCGGGGATGGTCGTGTTCGCGGACGCGAAGACGTCGGCGGGAGCTCCCTGAGTGATCTGCGCCGCGAGCGTGCTCGAGGCACCGAACGAGTACTTGGGGCCTGAGTCGATCCGCGGGAAGACGTCTGTCAGCGACGCGGCGGCGTAGACGGTGATCCCGGTGACGCGCGTGTCGGCCGCCGTTGCGCCTGTGACCAGCGAGCCGGCGAGCGCGGCTGCGAGGAGGAGTTGGACCACACGGCGTCTGTTTCTCATCGCTCGACCATCACAGACGTCGCCTTGATGACCGCGACGATGTGGTCGGCACGCTTGATGCCCAGCTCCTTGACCGAGTCGGCGGTGACGATCGCGGTAAGGACGGCCGGCTCGGTGACGACTACCTCGACCTGCGCCATCAGTCCCTCGACCCTGACGTCCCGCACGATCCCGCTGAAGCGGTTGCGCGCGCTGACCTGATGCTCGGCGCGGGCGCCGCCCCGCAGCCGCTCGATCTCCTTCGCGGACACGGTGCGGCGGTTGCTCGCGTCGCGGCGCGTCTTGATCCTGCCCTGACTGTCCCAGCGGCGCAGCGTGTCGAGAGAGATCCCGAGCATGCGTGCCGCGTCACTTGCGCTGTAGTACTCCCGCGGCATCCGTCACCTCTCCTTAGCTCGTGTACACATCGAGTGCATTCGACGCCTCCTCGATCGTGAGCGCTTCGGGGAACGAGAGCTCGAACGGCGCGCCGCCCGCGAGCTGCGTGAGGACGCCGAGATGCTCGGCCTCGCTCGCCGCGATACGCGCGACCGGCTGCTTGAGCGCATTCGTCTGCAGCGCGCCGACCGCACCGAGATAAGTGCCGAGGAACGTCGTCTCCAATTTGACGCCGAGCTTCGCGATCGCCGCCTTCGAACTGAAGCTCGCCTTCGGATACGAGAAGTCGAAGTCGGCGGCCAACGCGGGTGTCTGGCCGGCGCCCGAGAGGATTCCGGCCACCGACTTGTAGTGCTCGCGCTCGTTGAAGCGAGC
>DASVFB010000273.1:0-11160 GCA_036380275.1 Gaiellaceae bacterium
GCTCCGCAGCCCGTGACGTACACGCGACGGTGCGTGCGTGCCGCGCGGGCCGCAGCCTGGCGCGACTTGGAGAGCGCCTCGTTCGTGACGCAGCAGGTGTTCAGGATTGCGACGTCTGCACCGCCTGCGCGCTCCAGGTGCCCGTCCGCGAGCAATCGCTCACGCACGTCCTGTGCGTCGAGATGGGAGACCTTGCAGCCGAGAAAGCGGACGTCGAACGTCGCCATGTCGGCGGAGACTTTACTCCGAGCGCTCGAGCAGGTCGGCGGCCCAGCCTCCGCGAACGCGCCGTTCGCGTCGGAGGTACTTCCCGAGCTCGGGCTCGTCGCGCTCGAGGAAACCCGACGCGACGACGACGCGCGCGCGGGTTTGCGCGAGCACGGTCTCGACGAGCGCCGCGGAGATGTTCGCGACCGCGACCTCGGCATCCGGCAGCTCATCCGTCGTGAGGTCGAGGCGACGGACGTCGAGAGTGAAGCCGTTCGCGGAGGCGTTGCGCAACGTCGCATCGACAGCGGCCGGATCGACGTCGACCGCGATGACCGGCGAGAAGCCGAGCAGGGCGGCGGCAATCGCAATGACGCCCGAGCCGCAGCCGACGTCGAGCAGGCTCGCAAGCTCGAGCTCCGACACCAGCTCGAGGCACAGCTGGCTCGTTGCATGCGCGCCGGTGCCGAACGCGCGGCCGGGATCGATCACGACGGGGACTGCGTCACGCGGCGGCAGCTGCCACGGCGGCCCGATCCAGAGTGGCCCGACGCGCACAGCCCGGTGAAACTCGCGCCAGCGGTCCTCCCAGCCAGGCTCGACGTCCTCGACGACCGCGCCTGGCGGCGGCTCGTCCTCGGTGTATGCGGCGAGCTCGAGATCCAGGCCGCACGCGCGCTCCTCGAAGCCCTCCGGAAAGCGCTCGAGCCACTCGGCGCGGGCCTCCTCCGCGCGCTCGAGCGGTACGCGAATCGCGACGCGTTTGAGAACCCGTCTCAGAATGAGCCTTGAACCGCCGGGCCGCGCTGGCCGACGCGATGCCGCGTCCTCGGTCGCACCCATATGCCCGCATATGGGTGCTCCCTGCGTCCTTGCCTCGCGCCGTCCATCGCACCCCGTCGACGAAGGATCATCCTGAAACGAGTCCTAGCGGAACGCGCTCTTCAATTTCTCGAAGAACCCGTCGTCCTGTTTGTACGTGTCGTCCGTCGACAGGCGCGCGAACTCTTCGAGCAGCCCGCGCTGCTCGTCCGTCAGGTTGCGCGGCACGGCGACGTTGACGAGTACGCGGTGGTCGCCACGTCCGAAGCCTTGCAGCACCGGCATCCCGCGGCCGCGCAGAACGCGGGTCTCGCCCGGCTGCGTTCCCGCTTTGAACTCGAGCTCGTGCGTGCCCTCGAGCGTCTCGATCGCGACGGTGGTGCCGAGCGCCGCCTCGACGATATTCAGGTCGACGGTGGAGAGGATGTCGTCCCCGTCGCGCACGAACCGAGGATCCGGCCGCACACGTATCCGCACGTAGACGTCGCCGGCGCGCCCGCCGAGCTGGCCGGCGTGACCCTCGCCGCCGATCCGGATCTGCTGGCCGTCGTGGATGCCGGCGGGAATCGTCACCGCGAGCTGTCGCTCCTCGACGGTGCGGCCCGAGCCGTCGCAGTCCGTACACGGTGTCGTCACGATCCGCCCCGCACCGCCGCACCGCGGGCATGTCTGCGCGCGCACGAACTCGCCGAAGATGCTGCGCGAGACCTGCTGAACGCGCCCGGCGCCGTTGCACGTCGCACACGTGACCGGGCTCGTCCCAGGCTCGGCGCCGTTGCCGCCGCAGCGCTCGCAGGGAACGCTGACGCGGAAGGGGACGTCTCGAGTCACGCCGCGTGCAGCTTCGGCGAGCTCGATCGTGACTTCGGCGCCGATGTCGGCGCCACGTGCGCGCCTCGCGTTCCCGCCGCCGAACAGGTCGTCGCCGAAGAACGCGGAGAAGATGTCGGAGAGGCTGCCGAAATCGAACGCCCCCGGCGTGAAGCCACCGCCGCGGAGGCCCGCATGACCGTAGCGGTCGTAGACCTCTCTCGTCTCGGAGTTGGACAGCACCTGGTACGCCTCAGCGACCTCGCGGAAGCGCTCCGACGCGTCGGGCGCTTCCGACACGTCGGGATGCAGCTCGCGCGCCAGCCGCCGGAACGCGCGCTTGATGTCCTGTTCGCTCGCGTCGCGCCCAACCTCGAGCAACTCGTAGTAGTCGCGTCCGGTCGTCGCCATCAGGCGAGGCTAGAGGTTTGGTGCCGCATCAAACCTCTAATTGTCCTCGTAGACGTCCTCGACGAAGCGCGAGAGCTCCGCCGCGGCCGAGTGGACGGAACGGATCGCTTTGTCGTAGTCCATTCGCACCGGGCCGAGCAGGCTTACGGTGCCGAGCGTCCGGTGCACGAGCCCGTACGCGGCGCCGACGAGCGCGACGTTGGAAAGCTCCGGATGTTCGAGCTCGGCGCCGACGCGCACGAACGGCCGCCGCGGATCGAGCGATCCGCGCAGCAACTCGAGCAGCGCGGCGCGCTGTTCGAGAACCTCGAGGAGCCTGCGGTACGACTCGAACTCCTCGTCGCGCACGTCGTCGAGGAGGCCGGCCGCACTGCCGACGTACAGACGCTGCTCACCCTCGGCGGCGCCGCCAAAGGCGGGCCGAAGCGTCTCCAGAAACCGTCGCTCCTGCTCGGTGAGCTCGGGATCGGCGAGGCGCTTGCGCAGCAACACCGAACCGAGCGTCAGTCCCGCGAGGCGGTCGTTCAGGTACTCGCCCGCCCACGTCGCGAGCCCTGGATCGACGGGGCTCTCGTACTTGACGACCCGCTTCGTCACGCCGCCGGTGGACGTGATCACGAGGATCATCACTGCGTCGGGCTGGAGCAGAAGCACCTCGACCCGGCGCACGGTCGTCGTCTCTAACGGCGGCGCGGACACGAGCGCGAGCAGCCGCGTGACGCGGGAGAGCATCTCGGTCGTCGCCTGCAGCGCAGCGTCGACCTCGCGGCGCACGGTGGTCAGATCGAGCGGAAACGCGCCCGGACGCGCCTCCACGCGATCGAGCACGCTTCCCGCGTAGAGCCGGTAGCCGCGCTCGGTCGGCACGCGTCCCGCTGACGTGTGCGGGTGCGTCAGGAGACCGAGGCCCTCGAGCGCCGCGAACTCGTTGCGGACGGTCGAGGGTGAGACGTCCATGCCGCCGCGCTCGACGAGGCCCTTCGACCCGACCGGCTGGCCCGTGGTGACGTATTCCTCGACGACGAGTCGAAGAATGCGCCGCTGGCGCTCGGTGATGTCCGGCTTCGCAAGGGCCATTTGCAGGAAAAGCGTAGCCTGCAACTCGGACTCGGCGTACGCCGCGCCGAGCGCCTCAGGCGAGCAACTCGGCCGTGACGCCGTCGCCGAGAAATCGCCCCCGAGGCGTCAGCGTGACCGAAGGCCCACTCGCAGTTCCGGCCACGGTGGCGAGACCGAGTCGCTCGAGCCTCTCGAGTGCCGCCGCGTCGAGCGCCGTCTCGAGACCGGCCAGCGGCAGCGGCTCGTCGAGTCGCAGGCCGAGCAGCACGCGCTCCTGCCGGCTCGTCGTCGAATCGATGTGTTCGAGCTCGCGCGGCGGTGCTGCCGCGCCGCCGGCGAGCGCTGTCACGTAGCGCGCGAGGCTGGGCAGGTTTCGCCGCCGTTCGCCCGCGACCGTTGAGACGGCACCGATCCCAAGCCCGACGTAGTCGCGGCCGAGCCAGTAGCCGAGGTTGTGGCGAGCGCGGAAGTCTTCCGCTCCGGCCGGCGCCCCAGGCCGGCAGAAGTTCGCCGTCTCGTACCAGCGATACCCGGCTTCCGTCAGGCGTTCGACGACGCGCTCGAAGTACCCCTCCATCGCGTCGGCCTGTCGCGCGAGCTCATCCCCGAAGGTATGTGTGAAGCGCGTTCCCGGCTTGGCCTCGAGTTCGTAGCACGACAGGTGGTCCGGCTCGAGCGCGAGCGCCTCGTCGAGGTCGCAATCGAGGTCGGCGGGGCTCTCGCCGGGAATCCCGTAAATGATGTCGAGTGAGATGTTGTCAAACTTGGCATCGCGAAGAGCGTAGAAGGCGCGCCGGACGTCGTCCGGCTGCGCCGAACGCTCGAGGACGGCGAGCAGCCGCGTGCTGAAGCTCTGCGCGCCGAGCGAGACTCTGTTGACGTCAGAGTCCCGCAGAAGCGCCGCGAGCTCGGCGTTCACGGTCTCGGGGTTCGCCTCAACCGTCACCTCCACCGCAGGCGGCAGCGCGCGGAGCAGGCGTTCGAGCGCGGCGGCATTGAGAAACGTGGGTGTGCCGCCGCCGAGGAAGATCGTCTCGAGATTGTCGGCGAGGCTGCCCCGTTCGAGCTCGAGCTCCTGCAGCACGGCGTCGACGTATCGGTCGTGCTCGCCCTCGCGGCCGACGATGGTTACAAACTCGCAGTAGCCGCAGCGGTGCGCGCAGAAGGGAAGGTGAACGTAGAGGTGCCGCACGTGTCCGCTCATCGAGACGAATCTCCGAGATTGAGCACGGCGAGGAACGCCTCCTGCGGCACCTCAACCGCGCCGACCTGCTTCATCCGCTTCTTGCCCTTCTTCTGCTTCTCGAGCAGCTTGCGCTTGCGCGTGATGTCACCGCCGTAGCACTTCGCAAGCACGTCCTTTCGCCGCGCCTTCACCGTCTCGCGCGCGATGATTCGTGCGCCGATCGCCGCCTGGATCGCGACGTCGAACATCTGCCTGGGAATCTCCTCGCGCAGCCGCTCGACCAGCGCTTTCCCGCGTGCGTACGCGAAGTCCTTGTGAACGATGAGCGAGAGTGCATCGACGAGCTCTCCGCCGACGAGCACGTCCACGCGAACGAGCTCGCCGGGCCGAAAGCCGGAAATGTCGTAGTCGAAGCTCGCATAGCCGCGCGTGCGCGACTTCAGCTGGTCGTAGTAGTCGAGCACGATCTCGGCGAGCGGGAGCTCGTATGTCAGGTGCACGCGTTCCTCGGAGAGGTACTCGAGCTGATCGAAGCGCCCGCGGCGATCGTTGTTCAGCTCCATGACAACGCCGACGAACTCCTTGGGGACGATGATCGACGCCTTGATGTACGGCTCCTCGACGACCTCGAGTTCGCGCGGCATCTCCGCCGGGTTGTGCACCTCCAACCATTCACCGACGCGAGGCTGCACGCGGTACGCGACGTTCGGCGCCGTCACGAGCAGGTCGAGGTCGAACTCGCGCTCGAGTCGTTCGCGAACGATCTCCATGTGCAACAGGCCGAGGAAGCCGCAGCGGAAGCCGAATCCGAGCGCCTGCGACGTCTCGGGCTCGTAGAAGAGGGCCGCGTCGTTCAGCTTGAGCCGCTCGAGTGCGTCGCGCAGCTCGGGGTACGCGTCGGAGTCCGTCGGGAACAGCCCGGCGAAGACCATGGGCTTGACCTCTTTGTAGCCGGCCACCGGCTGCCCGGCTGGACGCCGCTCTGAGGTGAGCGTGTCGCCGACGCGGAGCTCGGAGACATCCTTGAGGCCCGTGATCACGTAGCCGACCTCGCCGGCCGCAAGCGTGTTCGACGGGCGGAGCGTCGGGGCGAAGAAACCGAGCTCCTGCGCTTCGAACTGCGTGCCCAGCGCCATCGCGCGCAACGGCTCGCGCGTAGCGAACGAGCCGTCGACAACGCGGACGAAGGCAACGACGCCCCGGTACTGGTCGTATGAGGAGTCGAAGATGAGCGCACGTGGCGGCGCCTCGAGGTCGCCGACGGGCGAAGGGACGTGCTCGACGATCGCGTCGAGAACGTCCTCGACTCCCTCGCCGGTCTTCGCCGAGATGCGGAGCACGCGCTCGGGGTCGACGCCGAGGAGCTCGGCCAGCTGAGCCGCGGCGCCGGCGGGGTCGGCTTGCGGCAGGTCGATCTTGTTCACGACCGGGACAATCTCGAGGTCGTTCTCCAGCGCGAGATAGGCGTTCGCGAGGGTCTGAGCCTCGATGCCCTGTGCCGCGTCGACGACGAGCAGTGCGCCCTCGCACGCCTGC
The DNA here is from genome assembly GCA_036380275.1 of Gaiellaceae bacterium. Taxonomy (GTDB): domain Bacteria; phylum Actinomycetota; class Thermoleophilia; order Gaiellales; family Gaiellaceae; genus DASVFB01. The sequence continues at coordinate 6,032 of DASVFB010000273.1, forward strand.
AGCGAGCGCGACACCTCGTAGGTGAAGTCGACGTGCCCAGGCGTGTCGATCAGGTTGAGCTGGTGGTCTTTCCAGTTCACGCGCACGGCTTGTGCCTTGATCGTGATGCCGCGTTCGCGCTCGAGGTCCATCGTGTCGAGCACCTGCGCGCGCATGTCGCGGCTCGAGACGGCGTGCGTCAGCTCGAGGATGCGGTCCGCGAGCGTCGACTTGCCGTGGTCGATGTGCGCGATGATCGAGAAGTTGCGGATGTGTTTTTGGTCCATAACGACATCAGCCGCGCGGGGCGCGGCGTCTCAACGATAGCAACGTCTCGAGCTCACGAACCCCCAGCAAACGGCACGAAACGGCGTACGCCCCGAGCCCGGCGGCCAGCGCCACGAGCAGCGCCACGAGCGCCGCGCCGAACGAGCCGCCGAGCGCCTGGTCGAGCAGCGACCAAACGCCGTACGCGACGCCGGCGAGGATGGCACTCGCCACCGTGACCAGCACGACGGTCCGCATCGTCTCGCTCAATTCGAGTCGCCCGAGCCGACGGCGGAGAAGGAGCAACAGGGCGGCCGACCCGGCGATGTTGACGATCGAGGTCGCGAGCGGCAAGCCCCAGATGCCGAACTTGTAGAACGCACCGTCGAGCGCCGCGTTCAACCCGAGGTTGCCGAGCGCGACCCAGGTCGGGATCCATGGCGACTGCAGGCTGAAGAAGGCGCGATTCAGCAGCAGCATGAAGCCGTTGAACGAGAGGCCGAGCGAGAACGCAGCGAGAGCCGCCGCGGTCGCCGGGGTCTGAGCCGGAGTGAAGTCTCCGCGCTGGTAGACGACGCGCACGATCGGGTCAGCAAGCACGGCGGAGAGGACACTTGCGGGTATCAGCAGGAATGCGATCTGTCTGATGCCGGTCGCGACCATGTTGCGGAAGCCGTCCAGGTCGGCCCGCGTGGCGAGCCGCGAAAGCGAAGGGAAGAGCACGGTTGCAACCGCGACCGAGAAGATCCCCTGCGGGAGCATGTAGAGACGGAACGCCGCGTTGATTGCACTCGGCGCGTGGAACCTGTCGATCAGTCGCGCGGCGAAGAATGTATCGACGACGGCGTTGAAGTTGATCAGTCCGAGACCGACCGTGATCGGGACCATCAAGGTGAGCGTTTGACGAACCGCTGGGTCGCGCCAGTCGATGACGACGTGCAACCGGCCGTCGCGTCCGCGCAGCCACGGAATAGGCAGCAGAAACTGAAGCACCGTCGCGATCAGGATCGCGAACGCGTAGACGTACAGTTCGTCCTCGATCCCGTGCGCACGCGGGACCCCGATGAGCAGGCCGGCGATGATGGCGACGTTCCAGAGGACCGGACTGAGCGCCGGCACGGTGAAGTGGTCGTAGCTGTTCAGGATCCCGACGATGATCCCGGACAGCCCGAGCAGGACCACGATCGGAAACAGCACGCGCGAAAGGCCGACCGCAAGCTCGCCGTAGCCGAACGCGTGCATGATCCAAGGGGCGATCACGATGAACAGCGCGGTCAGCCCGCCGAGCCCGAGCAGGACGAGCCAGAACAGGCTCGACGCGACGCGCCACGCACGTTTCCGCTCGCCCTTCACGAGCAACTCGCTGAAGACCGGGACGAACGCCGACGAGAGGGCAGCATCAGCCACGAGCGCACGAACCGTGTTCGGAATCAGGAACGCGACCTCGAACGCGTTGATCGCGCCGACGGTCCCGAAGTAGTAGCGCGCGACGATCTCGCGGACGAGCCCGACGATCCGCGACAGCCCGGTGGCGAGCGAGAAGATCGCCGTCGACCGGGCAAGCCGCCGGCCCGCGCCCGCTTCGTCCACGCGCCGAGTATAAGGAGGGGAGTGGCCGACTCCTGTCCGCGGACGGCCGCCGAGCGTCGGCACGGAGTCGGCACAGCCGCGTGCGTCGTTCACCAATACGATCGCCGGTGGGTGGTGGGCTTGGGGTGCCCCATGAGGGTCATGGCCGCGGAGGACAGGTGCCGAGCCTCTGCTACGATCGCTGCCGCCCGCGGCGTTGCGGGCTTTTTCTCGATATGCCCAACATCAAGCAACAGAAGAAGCGCGTCCGGACCGCGGCTCAGGAGCGGCTCGAGAACCTCCGGTTCCGCTCGACCGCGAAGACGCTCGCGCGGCGGCTACAGGCCGCCGTCGCCGAGGGCGACGAGGCCCGCGTCGCGGACGAGCACAGGCAGCTCATCTCGTGGCTGGACCGCGCTGCAGCGCGCGGCGCGATCCACAAGAACACTGCAGCGCGCCGCAAGGCGCAGGCCGACCGGCTCGTCTCCGGCTCGCGCTCCTAGCGCTAGCGCGCGGCCGGCGTCACGTCGACGAGCGCCCGCTCGAGCTCGAGCTCGCCCGCGAGGCGGCTGCCGCCCTTCAGGGCGAGGTCGAGGTCAGCGAGGCGAGCGACCGCATGCGCCAGCTCGTCCGCCGTGTAGTTCCCTGCGTGGCCGAACGCCTTCTCGGCGGCGTAGGGATGGAGCTTCAGCTTCGACGCTGCGTCCCGCGCGGAGACTCCCTCCGCCGCGAGCGCCTGGCACGCACGCACGCGCGCAACGTGACTCGCGAGCAGCGCAACGAGGCGTGGCAGCTCGCGCGAGCCGGATCGCTCGAGCAGCGCCTCGACGGAAGCGAGCGCAGCGGCGACGTCTCGCCGGCCCCACGCGTCCGTCAGGACGAAGATCGACGTCTCCGCCGAGAGCGACGCGAGCAAGCGCACGTCTCCGTCGGTCACTGGGTCGCCGCCGGACCACGTGGCAAGCTTCTCGATCTCGCTCCGGAGCTGCTCGGGGTCCTCGCCGACCATGTCGATCAGCAGCCGGCACGCGTCGCGATCTCCACTCGTCCCGTGCTGCGCGAATTGTTTCGCGACCCACGCAGGCAGGTCGCGCCTTCGCGGCGCGTCGTACACGAGAACCTCGCCGCGCTTCGCACACGCCTTCGCCAGCGCCGAGTCCTTCTTCAGCTCGGACGCGACGAGGGCGAGCACCGTTTCGGGCGCAGGGCTCTTCAGATACTCGGCGATCAACTTCGCATCTGGCGTCTTCCAGGCGTCGGCCTCCTCCATGATCACGAGCCGCCGCTCGCCACCGAAGAGGCCGAGCGCGTTGCAGGCCGCTACCGCATCGTCAGCTGCGTGCTCGCGCGCGTCGAGCACCTCGACGGCGCCCTCTTCGAAGTGGTTGCGGAGGCGCTCGAGCGCGAGGCGGATCTTCGGCCGGTCGCTGCCCGAGATTACGTAGACAGGCTTGAGCTCTGCCATCGCCGCCAAGCATAGGCAGCTGCGAGGAGGGCGAACCCGGCGAGCGCCAGGCCGCCGAGCGAGGAGCTGACCTGCGCGAAAGGCAGCCCGCCGACGAGTCGCGCGCACAACGCGAGCCACGCGGCGCACCAGCCGGCCAGGCTTGCAAGCAGCGCCGCGGCACCGGGCGCGACCGGGTCGAGCAGCGCCGCGAGCAGCGCCAGGGCCAAGAGCGGCGGCATCGCGGGCGCCGCGAGCGCGTTGGCCGGCACGGCGAGCAGCGGCACCGCGTGGAACTGCAGCCACAGCACGGGCGCCGTCGCCGCACCGCACACCGTCGACACTGCAATTGCCTCGGCGAGCCAGCGAGGCAGTGGATAGCCCTCGAGCACGCCCAGGAGCGGCCGCACGAACACGAAGATCGACGCGACGGCGACGAACGAAAGCTGGAAGCCCGCGTCAAGCAGCGTGTACGGGTTCCACGCGAGAAGCACGAAGGCGGCGAGAAGCAGGAAGTGCCAGCGATCGCGCTGCCGTGCCGCGATCCACGCCAGTGAGCCGAGAGCGCCAACGACTCCGGCGCGAATCACCGAGGGCTGCGCGCCGACGGCGAGCACATAGGCGGCGATCCCGGCAAGCGCGCCAATCTCGCCCAACAGCCTGGGCAGGCCAAGAGCACCTGCGAGAAGCAACGCACCGCCGGCGACGAGCGCGACGTTCTGGCCGGAGACCGCCAATAGGTGATACAGCCCCGAAGCGCGGAAGCGGTTGCGCAGGCCTTGCGACACCGCCTGGTCGTCGCCGAGCACGACTCCGGCGAGCACAGCCCCACGCTCGCCCGACGCGCCACGCGCCAATGCCTTCTCGACCCGCTCGCGCAGGCGGTCCGCCACCGCGCCGAGACCGCGGCGCGCTCCAACCGCGTGCCACCGATCGGCCCGAAGGACGACGTGGATGCCCTTGCGGCGCAGCCACGTTCGTTCGTCGAACCCCTGGTCCGGGCCGCGCGGCTGCTGCACGGTCACGAGCGCCGATACAAGCGTGCCCTGCGGCGGCGCGCGGCCCGACGGTAGCTCGAGCAGCGCTGCCTCGTGGACGAGACGAGAGCCGAACCTCCGCACGACCACGCTCACGCGCACGCGGTAGCGACTCCGCCGTGCCGGCGCCGTGACCTCGAGCACGGCACGTTCCGCGGTGCCGATCGACGGAGCGAGGGAGCTGCGGTCGAGCGCGGTGAGCCGAGCGCTTCCCCACCACCATCCTGCGCACGCGAGTGCAGCCGCGAGCAACGCGACTCTCCGCTGGCCGTCGACGTGTGCTGCGAGCGCCGCGAGTACGAAGGCGCCTACCGCGAGGAGCGGGGACGTGAGGCGCGCAACGTTCGCGGATGCCACACCGACGCAGAGCGCCGCGACAAGCGCGTGCGGTGCACGAACGGTCAGGGCGCGACCAGTTCGCGCAACTGGTCGAGGCGCGCAGGCCCGATGCCGGGGATGGCGTCCAGCTCGTCCACATTCGCGAACGCGCCATGCTGCTGCCGGTAGTCGAGGATCTTCTGGGCTGTCACCGGGCCGACGCCCGGGAGCGCGTCCAGGTCTTCGAGCGTCGCCGTGTTGAGGTGCACCGGGCCTGCGGGAGTGCTAGGTGAGGTGGCCGCAGCTCCCGATGGCGAGACGTGCGCCGGCACGACGATCTGCGTCCCGTCCGCCACCGGCGCGGCAAGGTTCACGAGCGCGAGATCGGCCTTCTTCGTGGCACCCCCGGCGCGCGCGACCGCGTCGGCGATCCTCGAGCCCTGCGGCAGCCGGTACAGACCCGCGCGTCGCACCGCGCCGACGACATCCACGACGACCAGCGCAGGCGCCGCACG
>DASVFB010000274.1:0-6049 GCA_036380275.1 Gaiellaceae bacterium
GGCAAGCGCAACATGAACGAGCACGAGCCACCAGGGAAGATGCGTGCGGTACTGCAGCTCCCCGACACCCATCTGCACGAGCAACACGAAGAGCACGATGCCGCCGCCTTCCGCGTAGAGCGGCCAGCGCTCGCGGTTGCGAAAGATGTACACGAGGAAAGCGAGGAAGAGCGCACCGAAGATCGCCGTGGCGCGAACGTGCACGTAGAGCGCCGCGCGCAGGCGCCACAATCGCTCGACGTCGGCGCTGCCCGGGTGCGGCCCGGCGGCCGTCGAGACCGTCCCCGTGACGACGAGCGCGAGCAGCGCCGCGGCGGCGACGAAGGCGCCCCGCCGGATCGGCTTCGGCAGAAGAGTCGTGGAGCGCCCGTGTTCGAAGGAGATCGCCTCGACGAAAAGCACCACGCCTCCCGCGAGCACGATGAGGGCGAGCATGAAGTGCGACATGACGAGCCACGGGTTCAGTCCCGCGTAAACCGTGATCGCACCTAGCGGCGCCTGCGCGAGCGTCCCGAGGAACGTGCCGAGCGCGAGTCTGCGCAGCCGGCGCGGAACGCCCGGCGTGAAGCGCGCGCCGACCCAGCCGCCGAGCGTCGCGAGAATCGTCACAGCGCTGACGATCCGATTGCCGAACTCGATGAACGAGTGATAGCTCTTACTCGGAAACGGGTTCCCCGCCGTACACCCGGGCCAGTGCTCGCAGCCGAGCCCCGAGGCGGTCAGGCGGACGGTCGCACCGCTGATGATGATGATCCAGAGCCAGGCCGCCGAGCCCAGCGCAAGCTTGCGGAAGGTCGCCGGCGAAAGCTCCAGCCGTCGCGCCCGCTTGACCAGGGTGGACTCGACGTGCACGCGCGCAGCCTAGAGGTTTGATGTGGAAAGGTTCCTGCGATGGTGGAGGAGTCGCGACTCGAACCGACCGAGCATGGGCTCGCGCCCCAAGGAGACGGCTGGTTCGTCCTCAATGCGCGAGACACACGCTGGCGTCCGGGCGAGGGTCGAGGCGCCTACTGCATCTTCGAGGGCGAGGCCGAGTTCCCACAGGTGGGCATCCACCTCGTCGCCCTCGGGCCGGGCGAGCCGATGTCGATGTACCACTGGGAGGCGGACCAGGAGGACTTTCTCGTGCTGGCCGGCGAGGCGCTGCTGATCATTGAGGGTGAGGAACGTCCGCTGCGGCAGTGGGACTTCGTCCACTGCCCCGCGGGGACGAAGCACACGATTCTCGGCGCCGGGGACGCGAGCTGCCTCGTGCTCGCAGTCGGCGCGCGCGATCTCTCGACCGGCCCGGACTGGGGCGGCTACACCGTGGACGAAGCTGCGCTCCGCCACGGCGCGGGCGTCGTGCACGACACGACGGACGCCGACCAGGCGTACGCGCGCTTTCCCAAGCGTGCGCCGTCGCGCTACCGCGAAGGCTTGCTCCCTTAGAACTCGTTTCACAATGCGCTTCGTCGATCGGGACGCGATGGGCGGTGCGAGGCAAGGACGCAGGGAGGCCCGATATGCAGGCATATCGGGCCGACTGAGGACGCGGCATCGCGCCGTCCAGCGCGCCCCGGCGACACAAGGCTCATTGTGAAACGAGTTCTCATACGCGCCCCATCGCGAGCAGCCAGACGAGCGCGATCAGGGTGGCGCAGTAGAGGACGAGCAGGACGAGCGGCAGCGAGAGCACGAACGTGACCCGCTGGTCGCGCTCGACGGCTTTCATCATCGCGAGCCGCTGTGCCTGTACGTACTCGACCTTCCTGCGCTGCGCCGCGGCCTCGAGCCAGCTCTCGAGGACCCGCACCCGTTCACGCAAACGCTCGGCTTCCGCCGTTGCGGCCGCCGCTTGGGCACGAGCTGCCAGCACCTCTGCCACCACGGCGGAGCCCAAGCCCTCGGGGACGAGCGTCGGCTGTACGGCGGCGTCGACTTTCTGTGTCGCCGGCGCCGTCGCCTGCTCGGACACCGCGAGCTCGTTGCCGATCAAGGCGCGGTCTCCTAGCATCCCGATCCCCGCGTGACGACGGGAATCGTCCGCAGCAAGAGGACGACGTCGTTCCAGAGCGACCACGTCCTGACGTACAGGTAGTCGAGCTGCACCATCTCTCCGAACGGAATGGCGCTCCCTCCGTGGACTTGCCACAGACCTGTGATGCCGGGCTTCACGTCAAGGCGACGGCGCGCCCAGCCATCGACATGCTGATCCTCCTCGAGGATGATCGGCCGCGGGCCGACGAGCGACATCGTTCCGGCGAGGACGTTGAGCAGCTGCAAAAGCTCGTCGATCGAGTAACGACGGAGGATTCGGCCGACACGCGTAACCCGCGGATCGCAGGCCAGCTTGAACATGCGGGGGTCGCCGCCTGGGCACGCATGGACGTTGAGTGCGCTGAGCGCGGCCTTGCTCGCCTCGGCGTCGACGGCCATCGTCCTGAACTTGAAGATCCTGAACGGCTTGTTGCGGGCGCCCATGCGTGTCTGCCGAAACAGGACGGGACCGCGCGAATCGAGCTTGATCGCGATCGCGGCGACGATCAGGAACGGGGATAGCGCAAGCAGCCCGAAGAACGAGCACGCGACGTCCATCGTCCGCTTCGTCACGCGCGCGATCCGCGACAGGCGAACCGGCGGCAACCCGATCAGAGGGATCCCCTCCGCCGTGTGGATCGTGGTGCGTGGGCCGATCAGCTCGAAGAAGCGCGGAACGACGTCGATCTGGACGTCGCGGTCGGCGATTTCACGTAGCGCCTCGAGCGTTGCCTGGTCGGTCAGCTCCGAGAAGGCGAAGACCACACGGTCGACATCGAATGCGCGCACGATCTCGGGGAGCGCGTCGATCGTTCCAAGCACGTACTCGTGGCCGTGCGTGAGGCCGTTGGAGCCCGCGTCGATCCAGCCCGTTGGTCGGTGGTCGACGAACCCGACGACGTTGATCCCGTACTCGGGGTGCTGCAGGAGCTTGCGTGCGACGAGCTGGCCGATCCGCCCGGCGCCGACGACGACGGTGTTCTGCACGTAGGCGAGCCGCCGGCGACAGAAGGAGCGCGCAGCGACCCGGCCGATCGAGAGGAACGCCAAAGCGACGGCCCAGAAGATGCAGAGCTTGACGAGATTCGGCTCCGCCCGACCGGTGACGACGGCGGCGAGCATGAACAACCAGCTGCCGACGGTCAGTAGCTGGAAGACTGCGACCAGCTCGTCCGCCGTCGAGTGGTCCGGTCGCTCGTCGTCGCGCCTGTACAGGCCGAAGACGGCCGCAACGGCGGGCCATACGGGCAGCATCGCGAAGAAGAGCAGGGACTCGGCGATGAGGTCGTGCCGGTCCCTCGCGGTCGCTCCGACCCGCAGCCACAACGCCTGCGTCGCGGCGAACGCGAGCGCGAGCGCGAGCAGGTCCGCCGACACCAGCGCCGCGCGCACGAGCACGCGCCGGGATTGAAGCGGCAAGACGCGGACGCCTCTCGCCCTCAGGGCGGACGCCGGGCGGTGCATCCCGGGACGGGCGATCAGCGCGCGAGGCTCGGGCGCCGCCGTAGCCGGTGACGCCTCCACCGCGATGTCGTCCGCGAGCTCGACGACGTTCACGGGACAGTCACCTTCGGAAGCGCGCGCAGCCGCCGCGGCCGGTAGAAGCCGGCGTACGCGTCCTGCTCCTCGCCTTCCGACTCAATGAGTACGAATCCGAGCGGCGGGGCGGAGGTCATCTCCAACGTCCGCCGAAGCTCGTTGAGCAGCCGGCGGCGGACGAACGAGAACTTGACCACGACGAGGAGGGCATCGACATGCGCCGCGAGTGCCTGCGCGTCCCCGACCGGGACGATGGGCGGCGCGTCGACGAGCACGGTGTCAGCCTGTCCGTGAACCTGCTCGAGCAGCTCGGCGACGACCGGCGAGACGAGCAGTTCGCGCACGTCCGGCGAAACCGGCCCGGCGGTGAGGACGCGCAGGCTTCCGCCAAACGAGCCGCCCGACCTGGTCGAGCCGTTCGTGGGCGCCTGGTTGAAGGGTTTGTCCTGGATGCCAATCGGTTGAACGATCGGAATCTCCGCCATTGCCTCCTCGAGGGACACGTGGCCGAGAACGACGTCTGTCAGACCGGGTCTGCCTTCGAGCCCGAACAGCCGGTCGAGCGACGGGTAGCGGAGATCAAAGTCGACGAGTACGACACGCCGGCCCGCGCGCGCCTGCGCGACGGCGAGATTCGCGACCGTGCTCGACCTGCCCTCGCCGTCGACCGCGCTCGTGACCATGATGCTCTTGGCGCCGATTCGACGGCTCACCGTCTCGAGCGCGATTCGCAGCGTTCGGAACGATTCCGCGTGTGCGCTTTCCGGAGCGTGCACCATGCTCAGCGTCGTACCGAGACGCTTCGGTGCTTCGCGCGCGCGCCCGAGGAGCGGGAGACCGAGCAGCTCCCCCACCTCCTCTTCGGACCGGATGCGACTGTCGAGCGCCTCCCACAGGAAGGCAGTGCCGAGTCCGATGAGAAGCCCGAGGCCGATGCCGAGCAGCAGGTTGCGAACGAACCGTGGCTTGACCTTCGCCGCACTGGTCGCGGAATGCACGAGCGAGGCCGTCGGCGTCTCGAGCGTCTCGAGCGTCTCGAGCTCCTGCTGCTTGGCCTGCAGCGCGGTATAGAGCCGACCGCGCACACCGTGCTCCTTCATCGTCGCGATCCGTTGGTTCACCTGCTTCAAGGCGCGCGTGACAGAGCTCGTCTCGAAGTTCTGGAGGTAGACGAGGAACTGTCGCGCGTACTCGTTCGCGAGCCCGACGGCAGCCGCGGGACTCCGATGCGTGACCGAGAACGTGAGGAGGTCGACACCATCGTCGGTCGAGACGCTCGAGTTCGTGAGCAGCGCTGAGGCATTGGGGAAGGCGTTGCCGGTCGCCTGCACCACGCGCCGAACGACGGGCAGCGCCCGCGCTATCTGTGCCTGGTTCTGAACGACGCGCGCCGGGTCCTCCGGCGTCGCCGGACCCGCTTGTGTCACGTTCGTCGTCGGTTGAAGGCTGAGGAGGACGCCCGCCGAGGCCTCGTACGCCGGCGTCTGGTGGAGCGAGATCACGAGCGCGGCGAGCGGCCCGAGCAGCAGCATCTGGGCGACCGCCCACTTCCGGCGTCGGATGATGCGGAGATAGCCGGTGAGTGTCTGGGGCTCGGACTGGGTCTGTGGAGACATCTGACTACCCTCCGCATGTGTGGACGCGGAGCTTCCCGTGCCGTGCCTGGAAGACGATGCGCGCGACCTTCCGGCTCTCGAACCGCACGACGAGCACCTGCGTCTTGGTCAGGATCGTTCCGTAGCTGCCGGCGAGGACGCCCGCCCGCCTGCAGTCCAGCGCCTGCGCGCCGCTCTGACGACGGACGAGGCACCCGATCGGGGCGCCCGTGACCTTGGCGACGTCCCCGAGCGAGACCGGGATCGTCGCCCGCGGGACGGTGTCCCGCGGCGTCGCCGCCTTCCACGCGAAGGCAGCGCCCGGCGTGACTAGCGCGGCAGCGGCGAGGACGAGCCCCGCCGCACGCCACGAGAGCCGCGGCACCGTTCTCTCGCGGGACGCAGCCGCGTCAGCGGCTCTCATGAGTGGAGCCTCCGCCTGTAGGACAGCTCGTTTCGGTCGCGGCGGTGCCGCGCCAGACCAGCCCGGCCGGCGATCGTTGCGCTGAGCCCAGCGAGCATGCCGGCGAACAGACGGAACAGCGTCGCCCCAGCGGCCGGGACCGACCATGAGAGCGGCCCCGTCGCCGCACGCTCGATCGGAGCGACTCGGTCCCACTCGTCCGTTGCGGTGCTGTCGCGGCGGGCGATCGACTGCTTCGTACTGCCCTTCGCGGTGCCAACCAGTCGATCGGCGGCCGCGGTCCGAACCGAAGCCACGGCATCCCTGCAAGGAAGCAGCCTGACCTCGGAGAACGCAGCTCGGAAGCTGACATTGCACGCCTGAAGCACGGGCTGCGTGAAATCGATCATGCCGATCCCGGCGGCACGTCCTGCGAGGATCCCGCTGAGGATTCCGCCGATCAGGACTCGCGCCTCCCACGTGGCGAGGCCGT
>DASVFB010000275.1:0-4599 GCA_036380275.1 Gaiellaceae bacterium
AGGCCCAGCGTCAGCGGGACGAACAGGAAGTGGTACAGCGACGTCGTCGCGAACTGGATCCGCGCGAGGTCGACTGTCGTCGACGCGAGCGCCGTCACGGCCCCGCCGGCCGGGGATGAAGCGCCGCGGGGCTCGGCCTCCGGCCGGCGACGACGAAGGACGCGCCGGCAAGCACGAGGGCGACGACAGCGGCGACGTCGAAGATCGTGGGGAGCTCGACGCCGTGGTCCAGGAGCGGACCGACCCCGAACGCGGCGATCCCGTAACCGGCCTGATAGAACGCGATGACGCCGCCTGCGACGCCTGCCGAGATCGCGGTCAACTCTTCCTGGCCGAAGCTGATCGTGAGGGGCAGCAGAGCGGAGCAGCCGAGGCCGGCAAGGGCGAACGCAAGGATGCCGAGTGCCGGCGCGTCGTTCGGGAGCCGCGCGACCAGCAGGAACGCGCCGGCCAGGACGAGTGGCAGCACGTGGTACGCGAGCCGTGCGGGGACCCAACGCTGCACTACGGCAAGCAGAACGCGGCCGACGGTGACCATGCCCCAGAAGGCTGTGAGCGCGAGCGCGGCCTGAGTTGTGGATGCGCCGACCTCGCTTGTCATGTCGAGCTGCGACCAGTTGCCGTTCGTCGTCTCGCAGATGCCGTAGAGGACGGCGAACGCCGCGTACATCCAGAACCGCGACGGCACGCTGAACCCTCCCGCCCTCGTTTTGCGCGCCTGTGCCGCGCGCAGCGGCAGTCCGAGGCTGACGGCGATGAGCCCGATCAGCAGGCACGTCGACGTCAGCGGCAATCCCCACCAGAAGCCTAGCCCGACGAAGATCGCCACGAACACCGGGGCGAGCACCGTGCCGAGGCCGAGCAGCGCGTTCAGCACGAGGATCGCGCGGTTCACGTCTTCCGAATGGAACGCTGCGGCGAACGTGTTCAACGCGGGCACAGTCAGGCCGAAGCCGACGCCGAGGAATGCCGTCGCGACGAGCAGCAAGGGATACGCCACGGATTGGTTGTCGCTGACGGTCGCACTGAGGAGCAGGAGCGCCATCGAGACGAGACCGGCGACGAGACCGGCGAGATAGACGCGCTTCGTGCCGAAGCGGCCGGCGAGGCCCGCGCCGAGGAGCGCCGCGGCGATCGCCGTGATCACCTGCGGAAGGAAGAGCGTGCCGTACTGCGTGTTCGAGAGGTCGTATTCGTCGGAAGCCGTGAAGACCGTGCTTGCCGCCGGAAACGTGACCAGCACGATTCCCTGCGCCAGGCCGGCGCCGTAGACGACTTTGGATTCGGTCGCCGTTGCCATGGACCCGTTACACGGCTGCACTCGTTGTCTTTGCGGTGCTGCTCACCCCCATCCGTTCGAGTAACCGATCTCCGACCCGCAGCGCGTTCGCCATGGCCGTCAGCGCCGGGTTCACGGCGCTGATGCTCGGGAAGAAGCTCGTGTCGACGACGTACAAATTGTCGAGCTCGTGAGCACGGCAGTCCGTGTTGAGCGCCGACGTTGCCGGGTCGGTGCCGAAGCGAACCGTGCCGGCCTGGTGGGCGCAACCCGCGACCGGAATATCTGTCTTCATGTACGCGAATCGGTGAATCAGATGGCCGTGGTTCATGTCGAGCTTGCCGAGAATCGACTCGAGCTTGTGGAGGAGGCGCTTCTGCGGCTCGACGTTCGTTGGCTTGTAGCTGAGGTTGAGCCGGCCGTCGCCGTCGACCGTGACGCGGTTCTCGGGCAGCGGCAGATCCTCTGTCGACAACCAGAAGTCGATCGCGTGACGAGCCACCCGTTCGAGCGTCCACTCGGGTGCGAGCTTCGTCTCGAGCGGCTTCTCCCCCCGGAACATCTGCGCCTGCGACTTTCCGATCATCTGGATGTTTCCCAGCGGGTACTCGAAGTCGCCATCGCCGAAGTAGAAGTCGTTGAGCGCGAGCGTCTTCTGGAAGACGGTCGGGTTCTCCTCACGCGAGAGAGCGAGCACGGCCTGGCTCGCGTGAAACATGTAGTTGCGCCCGACCTGATCGGAGCCGTTAGCGAGACCGTTCGGGTGCTTGTCGTTGGCCGACTCGAGCAGGAGCTTGGCCGAGTTAGCAGCGCCGCACGAGACGACGACGAGGTTGGCGGTGAAGCGTTCGGTGTCACCGTCGTGATCGACGATCACGTTGGTCACCGCCGTCCCCGCTTCGTCCGTTTCGAGCTTCACGACGTGCGCGTTCGTCAGAAGCGTGACGTTGGCGTGCTCCAGCGCGGGCCGTACGCCTAGCACCTCGGCGTCCGACTTCGCATGGACGAGGCATGGAAAGCCGTCGCAGGTCTGGCAGCGAATGCATGGACTGTAGGGCGCGTTGTCCTCGTGCAGCATGACTCCGCACGGCGCGTGGAACGGGTGATAGCCGGCCGCGGCGAGATCGTCTGCGAGCTGCTGGATGCGCGGCTCGTGCGAGACCGCCGGAAACGGATACGGCGCGCTCGCGTTCGCCTCCGTCGGGTCCTCACCCCGGGCGCCGTGCACCTGGTAAATCTGCTCCGCGAGCGTGTAGTACGGCTCGAGCTCGTCGTAAGAGATCGGCCAGGCGGGCGAGATGCCGTCGTGGTGGCGGAGCTCGCCGAAGTCCTCCTCGCGGAAGCGGTAGAGCGCCGCGCCGTAGAGCTTCGTCGCGCCGCCGACGAAGTAGTGGATCTGCGGCTGGAACGCCTTGCCCTTCTCGTCGTACCAGGTGTCCGGCGAGATGTAGCGGTTCTCGACGAAGACGCTCTGCGTGAGCCAGTTGTCGAGCTCGCGCGGAAGCCAGTCGCCCCGCTCGAGCAGCAGGATCCGCTTGCCCGACGGCGCAAGGTGGCGCGCGAGGGTGCCTCCGCCCGCACCGGTGCCGATGATGACGACGTCGTAAGAGTCCATCAGCTCACCTCCTCAACCATCTCCGCGAAAATGATCCGGGCAGCCGCTTCGATCAGCGCCAGGTGCGAGAACGCCTGCGGGAAGTTGCCCAGGTGCCGTGCCGTGTCCGCGTCGAACTCCTCCGCGTAGAGGCCGAGCGGCGACGCGATCCGCATCAGCCGTTCCATGAGGTTGCGCGCCTCCTGCTGCTCGCCGACGATCGCCAGCGCAGAGACGAGCCAGAAGGAGCAGATCAGGAACGTCCCCTCCTTGCCCGAGAGCCCGTCGTCGGTCTCGCCCGTTCGATAACGCAGCACGAAGCCCTGCTCGGTCAGGTCGCGTGCGATCGCCTCCACGGTTGCGTGGAGCCGCTCGTCGGCACCGGGCAGGAAGCCGAAGATCGCAGCGAGGAGCGTCGAGGCGTCGAGCGAGTCTGTCTCGTAATGCTGGCGGAGCACCCCTTTCTCGGAGACGCCGTGCTCGAGGATGTCCGCCTTGATCTCGTCGGCAGTCCCGCGCCACTTCGTTGTCAGCTCCGGATCGCCGCGGATCTCCGCGAGCTTCGCCGCCCGGTCGAGCGCGACCCAGCACATCAGCTTCGACGACACGTAGTGCTGCGGCTTGCCGCGCGCCTCCCAGATCCCCTGGTCAGGGTTCTTCCAGACCTGCGTCGCGCACTCCGCCTGCGACTGCACGATCGGCCAGAGACGGCGGGGCAGGCGCTTGCTGCGGCGCGTGTGCAAGAGGATGGAATCCAGCACGGCGCCGAAGACGTCGTTCTGGCGCTGGTCGAACGCACCGTTTCCGATCCGCACGGGGCGCGCGCCGGCGTAGCCGGAGAGATCGTCGCGCGTCGACTCGGTGAGGTCGCGGCGACCGTCGATGCCGTACATGATCTGTAGCGACCCGTCCTCGGTCGGCTCGATGTCGGCGACGAATTGCATGAACTCGTCGGCCTCCCAGTCGAGGTTGAGAAAATGCAGCGCCTGCAGCGTGAACGTCGTGTCCCGCATCCAGGTGTAGCGGTAGTCCCAGTTGCGCTCGCCGCCGGGCGTCTCCGGCAGGGACGTCGTGAGCGCGGCCACGGTCGCGCCCGTCGGCATGTACGTGAGGCCCTTGATCGCAAGCGCGGACCGCTGCAGCGGATCGCGCCACTCATGATCGGGAATCCGCGCCTGGCCCAGCCAGCGGCGCCAGTACCGCGTCGTCGCCTCGATTCGCGTGCGCGCGTTCTCGCCGTCCGCCGGCGCGGCCAGATCCTCGGCCCACGAGAGCGCGCAGAAGGCCTGGTCTCCAGCCTGGAGCACGTGCCGTCCGCGCACCCGGTTCGCCTCGATTCCGATCGCAAGATCCGACACGAGGCGGATGGTCTGCCCCGCCCCCGAAGCGTCGGCGGAGTGCCTGTCGTCCCCGACGAGCGTCCACTCTGCAGCGACGCGGCCGTAGTCGAATGCGGGCTCGCAGACGAGCTCGACCTCGACGCTGCCGCCGATGCACTCGACCGTGCGCACGAACATGTGGTCGGCGTCGTCGTCGGCCGGCGGACGGGTATGGGGCGTGATCTGGTCCTCGTGGTCCCAGGGCCCGATCGTGAGCGCGTCGCGGACGACGACCCAGCCCGACGGGGTCTTCCACGTGGTCACGAGGACGTTCGTGCCCGGCTCGTACGCGCGCGCGGTCGGATGGTTGATCGCAAACGGGCCGAAGCGGAAGGAGCCCGCCTCCC
>DASVFB010000276.1:0-4665 GCA_036380275.1 Gaiellaceae bacterium
TGAGCTCAATGCGCCGGGCCGTAAGCGCATCGCGGAAGAGCGAGACCGAGTGAAGCTCGACGCGACCGTTCGCGCAATTCGCCGCATGCATGCCGATCGACGACGCCGAGACGATCGAGCCGTTCGCCGGATACGCGACGCGGCCGGCACCCGCACGTTTCGCCCGAGGTGAGAACACAGCCGGACCGAGCACACGCGCCTGCGCGCCTGGTTCCTGCAAGACGAACGCCGCAAAGACGACGCAACCGCCGCTTCGGACCGGCTGACCGGGCTTTAGCGCGCTCGCCGCAGGCGCCGCGGTCGTCGTGGGGACAGTCGCAGTAGTCGTCGGAGCAGAGGTCGTCGTCGTCGAGACGGAATCCGTCGTCGTCGCCGCCTCAGTCGTCGTGTCACCCGTCGTCGTCGGCGGCGTCGGCAGAGGACCGGCGTGAATCACGCCGGCGGTGATCCCGGCAACGAAAAGACAGCAGCCGAGGGCCACAGCCCCAAGATGACCCCGCGTCACGACTTCATTAGAGCATCGGTCGCGCCGGGAGGAAAGTCCATCTCACCGCTATCAGCTCTTGCTTGCCGTGATCAGCCGGAGAAGGCCCTCGAGGCTCTTCGGGCTGAAGCCGTGCCGCTGTTGGAATCGCTTGGCCTCCGACTTGTCCGCAAGCGCGAGCACGAGCTCTTCCCTCGACGTGTGGAGGCGGCAGGCGGTGACGTCGACCGCGCGCAACGCCAACACCTGCACCAGACCTCCGAGGCCGCCGCTGTTCGGAAGGTTTCGCGAATTGCACGGATTCGAGATCGCGACAGCCTGCGGCGCAGCGAAGTGATCGGCGAGCGCCTGCGCACCGATGATCGCGAAACCGCCGGCGATGGCCGCGAATGCGACGCGACGAGCATCGACGACGAGCAGGAACGCTGCGACGAAAGCAAGCGCAGCGGCGATGAGGAATGCCCGGTGAAATGCATCCGACGCCGCCGCGACGAACACCGTCTCGACGCGATCGAACATCTCGTCGAACAGCGGACGATCCTCCTGCGAGACCTCGGCGCGCGCCTTCGGCGCGTCGGACCGCACGGCAGCGAGCGGACGATCCGAGTGAACCGACGAAACGAGCACAGGCGCGATACGCAGCTTCTCGCTCGGGCCGATCGGCGCGTCGAGCACGACGGCGACGGTGCGCAGCTTCGCCCGCTGGGTCGCGGCGTCGAGATCGTGCGCAATGACGGGCGCGAGCGCGACAAGGGCGAACGTGACGCCGAGGTGGCGCACGGCGAGATTCACGGCCCTGTTGCCGGCCGAGCGCTC
The DNA here is from genome assembly GCA_036380275.1 of Gaiellaceae bacterium. Lineage (GTDB taxonomy): Bacteria > Actinomycetota > Thermoleophilia > Gaiellales > Gaiellaceae > DASVFB01. Next base: position 1,301 of record DASVFB010000276.1, read on the forward strand.
GGGAAGCATGTTCTCGATCAAAGGCGTCAGCGCCATGCCCATGCCGAGCCCCGCAACACACTCCGGGACGACGAGCCAGCCGACGTTGTTCGTCGGCAGAAATGCGAGCGCACCGATGCCGCCGCCGATCAGCGCGCAGCCTGCGACAACGCGCGTCTGCACGTCGCCGCGCACGAGAAAGCCTGCGAGCGCGGCTATCGGCACGAGCGTCACCGCGAGCGCTGCGGAGAGCGGACGCATCGCCCAACCGACGACGAGCAGCAACACGACGCCGAAGAGGAGCGCCGTCAGCGCACCCGACACCAGCCCGAGGACGACAACCGACCGCACCTTGGGCCGCGGAAGACGCACCGTGAGCGGCGGCACTTCGGACCAGGTCCTCCAGAGGACGGCGGCGATGAGCGGAACCGGCGCCTGCGCGACGAAGATCGCGCGCCATGAGAACGCTTGCGTGAGGGCGCCGCCTACGACCGGACCGAGGGCGGCGCTCAGCACGGCGATCGACACCCAGGCGCGGCCGGCCCTCCGGGGCGGCGCGAGCGCGGCGCCGGCGACCGTGAGGACGAGCGCACCGGCGAAGCCCTGAACGGCCCGCGAGACCAGCAGAACGGCGATCCCGTCGGCAAGGGCGCACCCGGCGCAGGCGAGCGAGAAGAGACAGAGCGCGCCGACGCCGATCCATGCATAGCTGCCCGCGCGCAGAAGCCTCGGCGCGGCGAGGGCGGTGCACCCGAGAACGGCTGTATACACGGCGAGAACCGCGGCCACGCCGTAGACCGACGTGTTCAGATCGACGAGCAGATTCGGGAGCGCGAGCGTGACGATCGTCGAGTCCGCGAAGACGAGCGCCGCCGTCAGCAGGATCGGAATGTCGTTCCGTCTCATCCGAAGGAGTATGCGCGCGATCGGCGTAGCCTTCGGTTCAGCCATGCGCGTGTTGCTCTTCGTCTACCTAGCAGCCGTTCTGCTCCTCGGCGGGGCAGCGGCGGCGCAGCTCGTGCGGACAGGTGAGTCCCCCGCTCCGGTGAGTGCAGTCGCGACGCACCCGCGCCTTTCAGAACCGGAGCCTGAGACGTTCACGTTCGTCGGCGGGGGCGACATCGCGCTCACGGGCGATCCCGACGCGCGCGTCCTGGCCGGCATCCACCGCTTCCTCCGCCACACGGACCTCGTCATCGGGAACCTCGAAGGAACGCTTGCGACGGGCGGCGCGTCCAAGTGCGCGGGCGGAAGCCGAGGCGGCTGCTTCGCATTCCGGGGCTCTCCGGATTGGGCGGACACGCTGCGGCTAACGGGCTTCATCGTGATGAACGTCGCCAACAACCATGCGTACGACTTCGGTGCGAGCGCGCAGCACGAGACACTGCGGGCGCTACGCCGTGCCGGGCTCGTTCATCAGGGGCTGCCCGGACAGATCACGTACGTTCGCGCCGCCAAGGTGAAGGTCGCGCTGATCGGTTGCGCACCGTACCGCTGGTCGCAAAACCTGCTCGATGTGCGCGGGACGGCGCGACTCGTCCGGAAGGCGGCGCGCCATGCAGACGTTGTGCTCGTCTACATGCACGCGGGCGCGGAGGGCGTCGGCGCCGAGCACGTTCGCGGCGACGCAGAGTCGTACCTCGGCGAGCCGCGCGGGAATGTGCGTGAGTTCGCACACGCGATGATCGATGCGGGCGCCGACCTCGTGTGGGGCTCGGGCCCGCACGTCCTCCGCGGCATCGAGTGGTACCGCGAACGCGTGATCGCGTACAGCATCGGCAATCTCGCGGGAACGGACACGCTCAGCACGGATGGATCGCTCAGCGAAAGCGCCCTGCTGCGCCTGACGCTGGACGCGACGGGCCGCTTCCACGCCGGGAACGTCGTCCCGCTGCGGCTCGTCGACCCCGGTACGCCGCGTTTCGACCGGGGCGGCGCGACCATCTCGCGCATCCGCCGCCTCTCCCACGAAGACTTCGGACCGAAGGCGATCCGGATCGCGTCGTCCGGGAGGATCGCCCCTCCCCGCTAGACCAGGCGCGCTTACGACTTGGGAAGCGTCAGCCGCATGCGCGTGCCGCCGTCCGCCGGCGCCTCGACACACACGGTGCCGCCGTGCGCTTCGGCCACCTGGCGCACGATCGCAAGACCGAGCCCCGAGCCGGGCATGCTCCGCGCGGACGGCGCGCGATAGAAACGATCGAACACGAACGGCACGTCCTCGTCCGCGATGCCCGGGCCGCGGTCGCGCACGGCGACTTCGCCGTTGCGCACGATGACGTCGACCTCGCCGCCCGGGGGGCTCCACTTCGCAGCGTTGTCGAGCAGGTTCGACACCGCGCGCTCGATCGTCGACGGGACTCCTCGCACTAGCGACTCCTCGAGCTGCGGCTTGAACGTCACACCCGGGCGGTTGCGCCTCGTCCTGTCGATCGCTTCGGCGGCGACGAGATCGAGACGGACGTCCTCCGGGTCGGGCGGCTTCTCGTCGCCGCGCGCGAGTTCGACAAGCTCGGCGACGAGAGCGCTCATTTCGATGAGCTGCTCGCTCACGTCGCGCAGCAGGTTCTCGCGCTCTTTCGGCTCGAGCACGCCGTCGCGGGAAAGGACCTCGATGTTCGTGCGCAGGCTTGTCAACGGAGTGCGGAGCTCATGGGACGCGTCCGAGACGAGCTGCCGTTGCGCCCGCGCAGAATCCTCGAGGGCCGCGAGCATCGTGTTGAAGCTGTCCGCGAGCCGGCCCAGCTCGTCGCGACCGCTGGCCTGAATCCGGCGCGACAGGTCCTTCGTCTCGGTGACCTCCTCGGTGGTCTGCGTTAGCCGCCGCACCGGTGCCAGCGCCGCTCCCGAGACGGCGAGTCCGAGACCGGCGGCGACAGCGATGCCGACGACGGCGATCAGGAACAGCAGCAACTTGATCCGCGACAGCGCCTGGTCCGTCGCGCCGAGCGAGCCCGCAACCTCGACGGCGTAACCGCGGACAGGTTGGTACTGGAACGCCATCACGCGGATGTGGTCGTCCAGTGCATGCGCGTTGAAGAAGACCGTTTCCTGCTCGCCTTTGGCGACGTTCAGCACGTCGCGGTTCACAGGAAGGACGCATGGCGACGGCAGGGTGCAGCCGCCCTTGCCGACAACTTGGGTCGTGCCGCCCGTGAGCTTGAATCTTGGGTCAGTGACCCGCGGGATATCGGGCGGCGCAACGTTGGCGAGAAACTCGGCGCTGCGCCGCAAGTTGCTGTCGACCGTGCCGTAGAGCTGGTCCTTGACGACGAAGTAGACGACGAACGACGCGGCTATGACGGCGAGGGCGACGGCCGCCGCCGCGACGAGCGCCAGCCGGGTCCGGAACGTCATCTCTCGCGCAGGGCGTATCCGACGCCGCG
>DASVFB010000277.1:0-14537 GCA_036380275.1 Gaiellaceae bacterium
CGCGTCGTGAATGTCGAGCTGGGCCTGCACCGCGTTGCGCCGCGTCTCGACCTCGGCCGCGTGTCCGCTCAGCATGCGCGCGATGTCCTCGGCGAGGATGACTGCCGCGTCCTCGAACGACGCCGGGTCGAACGGCTGCGAGTCGAGCTCGTCGACCGGCAGCAGCGCGCGCACGGCCGCGAGCGTCGCCGCGAACGACGAGCCCGGCGAAGCGAGGACGTCGGCGAATGCGTCGCGACGCTGCGAGAACGCGTCGCGCTTGCCGTCGAGCGCTGGGCGGAGGGTTGCCGACGGGAGCTGCAGGAACGACGTCGACACGACGAGCTCCGCCGCGCGCAGTGCCTTCAGGCGCTCGTCCTCGGGCGTATCGAGCGGCAGATCGTCGTAGGCGACGATGCGCGCGTCGAAGTCGACGAGCTTCACATCCCAGCGCGAGACGAGGTCGCGCACGGCGCCGAGCAGACCGGCGAACATGTCGTGCCGCGCCGCGAAGACGAAGCCCCAGCCAGAGAGTGGGAGGTTGAAACGCGCCGCCCGGTCGAGCAGGTCGACCGCGTCCGCGGCGAGCGCGTCGCTGCCGCTCACGAGCGCATCGCGGTTCGCGACGGGGTCGGCGACGAGTGGGCCGAGCGTCGCCAGGACCGTGCCGAGGTCGACGCCGAGCGCGGCGAGCTCCACCTCAGGCTTCGCGATGCGGTCGCGGTTCACGAAGACGTCCGCGTCCTGCTCGGGCGCCGCCGCGATCTGGAGCTTCCCGTCGGTCGCGCGCAGCGGCCGCGACTGTGTGACGATCGTCTTGAGGCTCCGCACGAGCGACGCGGTCTCGAATACGCTCAACCCGCCGGCCGGCGGTGAGAGGTAGCGGATCTCCAACTCGGCGTCTGGACGCGGGTCGGCGGTCGCGATCACGTGGCGGAGCACCCGGTCGTCGAGTTCCGTCATCGCCTGCAGCTCGTCGGGATTGACGAGCGCGAGCAGGTCGAGCGGGCGGACGCCGAGGTCCGCGAGCGTGACGGGCAGCTCCTCCGGGCCGCCTCCCACCGGGTCCCTCCAGGCGACGGTGCAGCCGATCGCGGACAGGCTCGGGAGGATGCCCTCCAGCCACGCGTCGACCGCGGGCTCCACCTGCGCGCGCGGAGTCGCGTTCGCCGGCGGGGTCAGCCCGGGCTCGAGGTGCACGGCGACGCGATGGGTCAGCCCGATGCCGACCGGAGGCGTCTGCACGACCTCCGGCTCGGGCGGGAACGTGCCGGTCGTGTACGCGTCTAGGGTGCCGGCGGCGCGGTCGAAGTTTCCCTGCACGGCCTGGTGCACGCTCTCGGCGAGCGCGAGGTCGGCGACCGCGTCGTGAACGTCGAGAAGCGAGTCCGCGGCGGCCGAGATCGCGGCCGTCTGCGCTGGATCCGCGGGGCGGAGGTCGTCGAGCCCGAACGGGTACGTCGCGTTGCCCGTCGCGCGAATGTGCGTCACGAGCTTGCGGCCGTCGAGGACGTTGCGTGCCTCAACGGCGTCGATGCCCACGGTCGCGTCGGTCCTCGTCGGCGCGAGCAGGTCGCCGGCGAGCGGGAAGGCCTTGCGCAGCGGGAAGATGAACTGGTCGACCTCCGCAAAGCCGTGCCGGTCGTGGAGGTCGCGCTCGAAGCGGTAGCCGAGCAGCGCGCCGAGGCTCTGGCCGTTGCGGATCCCTTCGAGCAGCGAGAGCGCCAAGCGCACGCGCGCGGAGGAGAGGTCGACCGCCAGCGTCTCGAGGTTGGACGGCGTCGCGTTCGCGAGATAGCCGCTGCGCAGTACAGCCGCCGTCCGCGCCTGGGGCAGTGACGGCGCGTGGATGTAGCCGCCGTTCAATGGGTCGCGCACGATCGGCGCGCCTTGCCCGAACGCCTGCTCGAGATCCGCCGGCAGCTCGACCGGAGTGCCGCGGGGCGGCGCGGGGCGGAGGTCCTCGAGCCACGCGTAGGCGCCGAGGTACACGCCGGTGCGCGCGCCGCCCCCCTCGTCGCCCTGCGGCGCGCGCATCTCCTGGAGTTGCAGGCTGACGAACCCGAGGAGCCAGGCGTCGAGCCGGTACGCACAGACGTCGACGTGCTCCGCGAACGCACGCTCGAGCTGCGCCGTCGGCGCGCCGGCGAGCAGGCGAAGCGCCGCGATCTGGTCGGCGAGGTCGGCGGCGTCCGGGAGGTTGGGGAGGTTCGCCGCGATGTAGTCGCTGACGAGGAGTGCCTGGCTCGAGGTGATCCGCGGCTCGGTCTTGTAGAGCGCGGCAAAGCGGCTCTCGCTGACGCCGCCGGCCGCCGCCTCTGCGACGTGCACGAACGTCGGCTCCGGCTTCATCGCGGCGAGCTCGGTCGCGGTGAGGAAGTCCGCGGTCCGGTGGAGGCGATAGCTCGTGTCGTAGTAGCCGAGCATCACCGCGTGCCGCAGGAAGAGGTAAAGGAGCGTTTGCGGTGAGACGTCGTCGCTGAAGTCCCGCTCGGCCACGACGTCGTCGAGCGAGGCGCTCGCCGCGTCGATCAGCCACTCGATGTAGTTGCGACCGTCGTCGGTGTACGCGCGGATCGTGGACGTCTCGGAGAGCGGCCGGTCGTCGACGACGTTCGCGACCTGCCCGGCCGCCTTCATGAACGCGTGCTCGAGGATCTCCGGGAGCTCCGCGCGTATGTAGCCGAGTCGCTGCAGCAGGCCGAAGCCGGCCGCCTGGAACGCAATCGCCGCCAGCGCGTCCGAGAACGAAGGTCCGCCGCCGGAGAGGTTCGCGAGGTTGAAGAGCTCCTCGATGCTCTCGGCGTAGCGGGAGTGGAACTCGACCGACGTTGGGTGCAGGCCGAGGATGTCGAGCAGCGTCTGGTGCGGATCGCCGGGCTTGCCGACGAACGACGCGTTCGCGCTCAGCGCGGTCCAGTCGGCGTCGATCGCGCGCAGGAGGGCGAGAAGCCGCGCGAGGAAGTCCCGCTCGGCGCCCACGGGACGGTCGATCTCGATGATCGGCGGGTCGAGCCAGCGGATCCGCGAGAACGCGGTCGTCGCGAGGATGCCGTACGGCTGTTGGCCGATCCGGATCGCGGGGACCGCGCCGCGGCCGCTGACGTACTGCGTGAAGAAGGAGCGCGTGCGCTCGATCGCGTTGTCGTCGACGGCCGGCGCCAGCATCTTGTCCAGCCAGTAGCCGAGCGTGGCAGGCCAGAGCGCCCGCTGCATCGCCCGCGCCTGCAGCTGGTCGGCGCCGCCGCTGCCGTGCACGCTCGCGAGCACCGCGGGATCGATGCCGAGCAGCTCCGCGAGCCATTGCCCGTCGCGCTTCAGCGTCGGGTCCGCGGTCGACGTGAAGAGCGGCGCGTCGCGGCGGTCGTCGAAGCTCCGGTCCGCGTCGTCGGGCTGCCCGTCCCCGGCCGGCGCGCCGGTCGTGTTGTTCGTCGGCGTGCCCTGCGCGAGTACCTCGAGGCCCGACCGGCCGGCGGCGTGGTGGCGGAGGAGCTCCTCGAGCGCGACCCGGCCGTCGTCGTCGCTCGCGCCGAGCTGCAGGCCGAGCACGAGCAGCCGGTCGAAGCCGCCGGTCGCCTTTTCCGGCGTCACGTCGATCGCGAGCCCCATCCCGACCGCGACGGCGGCGTCGAAGTCGACCATCCACTTCAACTCGTCGGGGACGAAGAGGTCGCCGTTGTCGGGGTGGATCGTGTGGCTCGCGTCCGCGCCGGGATCCGGGCCTACGTCGAGCGGCAGGGTGACGAGACCGCCCACCGCCTCCAGTACCTGCTCGCCGCCGGAAAAGCCGAGGACGACGAAGCGCTCGGGGAATTTGCGCACCTTCGGCGCCTGCGACCAGGGGTCCTGCTTCGTCGGCGGGTCGGGCGGGAACACGACGAACGTCGTCGTCACAGCGACGCTCGCGCTCGCGGGGTCGGAGAGGTTGAAGGGCCGGTAGTCGCGCACGAGCTCGGCCGCGCGGGCGGCGCCGACGGCCGCGTCGAGCGCGTCGCGCGTCGCCTGCTCCTGACCGGCGTCGCCGGCCGCGAGCCACGTCGCCTGCCAGAACGCGCTCACGGCGGCCGCTTCCGCTGCGGCGAGGGGCGTCTGCGTCGCGATCACGAGGATCTCGTCCGTCGGCGCGGCCTTCGTCGGCTGCTCGGCAAGGTTCACCGGCCGGTACGTGTCGACGACGTAGGCCGCGCGGCCGGCGCCATGCGCGGCCACCAGCGCGCGCCAAGCCGCGCGCTCGTCCGCCTCGACTCCCCCCGCGCGCCAGATTGCGCGCCAGTAGCGCTGCGCGTTCGCAAGCTCGGTCGTCGAGAGCGTCTCCTCGAACGTGTCGATCCAGCAGTCGTCCGGATACACGCGAACCCAGAGCTGGTTCCGCGGAGCGGCCTCGCCGTCGCCGCCGACCTGGACGAAGCGCGTCTCCACGCGCACCGGCAGCAGCGCGAACGGCGAGCGGTCGCTCAGCCGCTCGACGTTCTGCCTCGGATCGCTGAACGTCGCAAAGCTCGCGAGCGCGGCGGTCGCGGCAGCGTCGGCGCGCTCCGCCGCGGCGAGCGCAGCGGCCGCCTCGCCGTCGGTGCGTTTCGCGAGCTCCTGCAGGCGACGCTGCTCCGCGACCGCGGCCTGGTCCTCGGGATCGAGGCGGCGCGCGAGCAGGTCGAGCTCGAGACCAATAGCCTTCCGCCGCTCGGCCGCCTGTTGCGCGGCAAGGCGCGCCGACTCGCCCACCGAGCGCGCGCGCACGAGCTCGGCTTGCGCAGACACGAAGTTGGTGCTCATGTCCGCTCCAGCGCCGGCAAAGCCGGCGCCTCCGCTCTTTGGTCGCCTCCGTCGAGCCTACGGCTCATGGGCCCGTCCCCAGCATCTCGCTCGCGTGGATCGCGACCATGACAGGCGCGCGGAAGAGCAGGTACGCCCACCGCGCGGAGCTGACGGGCGCCGCGTCGACCTGCACGTCGTCGTCGCGCTGCGGCTTCTTCCCCTCAGGGTCGTCGGGCGGCAGCGGCGCGAGCGACACGGACGCAAGGCTCGTCGCGGGGAGGAACTGGCCCGGCGCCGCGCCCGGGATCGCGTCGTCCCACGTCAGCTCGTCGAAGATCTCCGGCGGACCGTCACGCTCGAGATCGAGGCCGAAGCGCGGCTCGCCCGGCCGCTCCTTGATCACGAAGAACCAGCCCGGGTCGTCGGTTGGCTGCTCGCCGCTTCCGCCCTTCACCTCGTCGATGGTCAGGTCGAAGCCGAAGAAGTAGATGTCCGGCTCCGACTTTGCCTCGTAGAGCGGCGTGCGCACCTTCGTCCGCGGCGGCTGCGCCTCCTCGGCGGGGTCGAGCGGCACGAGGTGACGCGGCTCGGTGAGGTCGATCGTGCCGTCGGCGTTGCGGGCCCAGTCCGCACGGTGCGCGTAGATCACCGCGGTCGGGTACTTCTTCAGCAGCTCGCCGCGGATCACGAGCACGGCCTGCGGGTCCTGCTCTTCGCCGGGCGGGATGCGGTTGTTGTGCTCGCCGAGATTCGACGCCGGCGCAAACGCGTGGATCTCCCGGATGTCGTACAGCTGCTCGCGCAGCTCGTTCTCGCTCAGCCCCTCGCTGTTGATCACGCTGCGCACGTCCCAGAACTGGCGGAAGTAGCTGCCGCGCTGATCGGTCGGATACTCGCGCCAGAGCAGCTCGCGCGCGAACTCGTGGTTGAGCCCGACCATGTATGCCTCGATGAACTTCTGGTTCGTCTCGATCAGCGTGATGCTGTTCTGCGCGATCAGGTCGATGTTGGGGAGGAACAGCTCCGGGGAGATCGCGCGCAGCGGCTCGTACATCGGCAGGTCGATCCGCGGGTAGGCCATCACCTCGCCGAAGGCGTCGCCGGTCAGCTCGACGACGAAGGGCGGGACCGCGATCGTCGCGAAGCCTCGGCTCGGGATCGTCAGCGCCGGGTCGACTGCGGCGACGAGCGAGCTCGTCGTCGCGGCGAGGTCGAGCGTTGTGGGCGGCGGTCGCGTCGCGGCCTCGTTGCTCGCGACGACGAGCCCGAACGAGTCGCGGAGGGCGTCCTTGAAGCGGACGGCGGTAGGGCTGTCCGTCGCGCCCGTCTTCGGCGTGAACGTCGAGCCGGGCTTGCCGAGCACGAAGTCGGGGCTCCTCGGCAAACGATCGACCGCTTCCGGCGTCTGGCCGGCCTCGCTCAGGCTCACCGCGCGGTCGTGCGCACGCTGCAGGCGGCGCAGCAACACCGCGAGGACGACGAGCACCGCGAGCAGCGGCAGGCCGACGGCGAGGCCGAGCACGAGCGACACAATTAGGAGGGCGACGAGCACGAGGATTCCGACGGCGACCACGGCCAACGGCAGCCACGGGAACCGCGAGAGCAGGTCGAGCAGCCAGCGCGGCACGCCCTTCGGCTCGACCGCTTCGGCGGCCTCGTCGACGGTCGCCGCGCCCGGCGGCACGACCTTCGGCGGCGCGGCGCTCACCTCGCCGGCGTTCACGCGTGCGAGCAGATTGTGGGGCGTTGCGTTCGCGTCGAACGTGAGCGAGCGCGTCAGGCGCGCCTGCGGCCGGACTGCGCGTCGCATCGCGGTCGAGGTGAGCACAGGCGGGACGAGGCTCGCCGTCTGGCGGTGCGCGACGGTGGAGCCGGCGACGAGAACGCGCCCTGCGACAGGGCCTGCGAGCGCGAGCGCGCGCTCCGGCTCGGCCGCGGCGAGCGGCGTGAGATGGCGGTCGTACCAGCGGAGCGAGACGTCGATCGCGAGGTGCAGGCGGCGAATGCGTGCGTTCGCGTTCAGGACGTCGCCGATCTGCTGCCACGCGTCGTCCATGTAGACCTCGTCATTCGCCTGGACGACCGACGTGCCGAACGCGGCCGGAACGCGGAACCCCGGGTCGAGGTTGAGGCGGTGTACCCAGTTCGCGTCGTTGTCGACCGGCGTGCCGTCGCGCTTCGTCAGCAGCCGCTGCGTCAGTGCGTGCCATCGGCCGTACAGCGGGGGAGTGATCAGCGGGTCCGGGTCGTCGCCGGCGACGCCGCTCGCGTCGTTTGCGTCCGCGGCCGCCTGCTCCGCGTAGTCGTCCGCAAGGTTGACGAAGGCGGCGAGCGCGCTCTGGAACGGGTGCGGGTACGGCTGATCCCAGTTCTCGTACTTCCGCCGCTCCTCCAGGTCGGTCTCGTCGAGGTCGGCGTCGGGGACACGCAGCGCGCCGCCGAGCCTGAGGACTCCGCCGAGCTCGGGGTCGAGGATCCCCGGGATGTTCGGCGCCGGGTCCTGCACGTCCATGTCGCGCGTGCCGACGCGCTTGTCGACCGGCCGCGGCTCGAGCAGGCGCACGAGGAACTCGAAGTCCCCGTGCGAGCCGGTGCGGAAGAACCAGCGGTAATAGACGGGGTAGCTCGTCGGCTCGAGCCGGCCGGCGTACGGCTGCCAGGCGGAGGCGGTCGCGTGCGGCGCGACCGCCGGGTCTTGCCCGAGCCCGGCGAGGCGGCCTGTCTCGAAGGTCGGGACGACGAACGCGTGATAGTCGGTGTTGTCGTCGAGGCGACGCGGGCAGACGAGTCGCGAGTAGGCGGCGTCGCGGTTCTGCGCGACGATCGCGGCGACGCGTGGCAGCACCGCGTTCATGTCCGGCGAGACGAGCTCGTTCGGCCCGGACGAGAGCGACTGGTTGAAGTGCACGTGCGCCCACGCCCACAGCTCGTCGGGCACGGGGAAGACGTTCGCATCGGCGACGGAGACGAAGGGCAGTGGCCGGCCGGCGATGTTCCTGCCCTCCTCGAACTCGCTCTCGGCGAGCACGACGAGCGTGATCCACGGGCGCAGGCGGAGCCGGCTTGCGTCCGGCGCGGCGGGCGTGTACCGCCAGGGAAAGTCCTCGTCGTAGAAGTCGACCGCCGGCAGGAAGTTCGACTCGAAGTTGCCGACCAGGTGCCGCGGCTCGGTGCGGACGACCGCGCGCGTGTCGATCCCGACGATGTCGCCGGGCCCGTAGAGCGCGATGTCCCGAGGGAACGTCTGCGTCGGCGCCGGTCCGCCGCCGACCGGGTCGCCCGAGAGCTGCAGCTCGACGTGCACGCTCGCTCGCGTCTTCACCGCAGGGTCGCCGTCCGCGGACGCGATCGTGTTCGCGACTCCCTGGCGAAGCCACGGCAGGAACGAGTACGTCGCGACCGTGCTCACGCGGCCGCAACCTCGAACTGCGGCAGCACGTGGAGCGTCCCCTCGAGCGTCGGGTCCTGCGCGATCGCGCGAGCGATGTAGTCGGCCGCCGACGCCTGGCTCGTGAAGGCGGCCGCGTCCGACTGAAAGACGGTGTTGTCGGACCGAAGGGCGACCGCGAACGTCTCCGCACTGACGGCGACCTGCTCGGCAAATGGATGTGTTTGCGCTTCGGTGAAGGCGGAAAACGGCGACCGCGTCACGCTCGCGCCGCTGAGGAAGTGCGCGAACAGGGCAGCCGGGTAGACGAAGAAGCGCTGTCTGCGCCGCAGGAGCTTCGTGTCGATGATCGTCAGGTCGTAGCGGACGTTGCGCGTGATCGCGGTCGCGGACGTGTACGCGGCGTCCGCCGACAGCTCGATACCGCTGTCCTCGGGCACGTACGCCGGCTGCGCGAGCCGGTCGGCGTCGCCGAAGTCCTTGAACTGCGCCGGCGCGAACGGCTCCTGGAGGTCGCGCGTCTTCACGAGGTCGGCGGAGCTGACGGCGAGCGTGAGCCGGCTGACGTCGCTCGGCTTCTGGCCGCCGACCCTGTCGAGCACGAGGTCGAGCGGCACCGCGCGCTGGCTGACCTGCAGCGTGCCCACCGGGTGCAGCACGAACTGCGACTCCGCAGGCTCGAGCTTGCGCAGCGAGACGAGCAGGTTCGAGCCGGTGGGGAGCACCGCCCGCCAGTTGCTCTGCTTGTCGAGCTCGCCGCCGACGATCGGCATCACGGCGACCGGCGGCAGCGACGTCTCGCGGTCGTCACCCCACGTGAAGTCGATCCCGATGTGGATCGAGAAGAAGAAGAACGAGATCTTGGCCGTCCCGTGCGCGTGCCACGGCGTTGGCCCTTCGATCGTCAGGTCGATGTCGACGCCGTAAACGCCGAGACCGAAGACCTTCACCGAGAACGCCGTCGAGATCTCGACGCTGAAGTGAAACGGCGAGATCTGGATCAGCGCGTCGAAGCTCGAGTGGCCGCTGACCGACAGCGCCGAGAAGCCGAAGAAGTACTCCGCACGTGTCCCGAACTGAACGGTGTTCGTCGTGACGGCGAAGTAGCCCTCCGCGCGGATCCGCGCGTACGACTCGTTGATGATGTCGAGTTGGATGCGCTTCGGCGTCGGAAACGGCAGCGGCGGCGGGTTGAACTTCGGGTGGAACCCGCCGACCGACAGCACGAAGTTCGCGTCTTGGCCGTAGGCGAACAACACGCCGAGCTCGCCCTCGATCGTGATGAAGAGGAGGTGCGAGTCGAAGAGCGACGCGAAGAAGAAGAAGCGCTGCTTGTCGAACTCGAACGCGCCGAGGAAGTTCGCCTGGAGCACGAGCAGCGGCGCGTCCTCCTCAGGCAGCGCGGCCTTGAGCTTGCCGAGGATCGCGATGTCGCCCGGCGGGATCTCGACGATCACGGCGAGCGAGAGGCTGATCAGCGTCGGCTCGCCCCAGCCGAGCTTCGCCATCGGCCCGATCAGGAACGTCCCCTGCTGCGGCGGGAAGAACGTCCGCAGGTCGCTGATGATCCGCGGCGCGTTGGCGACGACGTCCCGCGGGAACATGACGCTGTCGATCGCGCCCGTGCGCACCGCGTCGACGAGCGGCTGGAGCAGCATCGCGCGGTTGAGGCCGATGAGCCCGCCGACCGCGATGAGCGTGAAGCCGAACCCGAGCTGGATGCCGCTGCCGAACTCCGCCGTGATCACGATCAGCAGCGAGAACCCCGGCGTGCCGTCCGGCAGCTTCGTCGTGATCAGCCCGATCGCGCCGACGGTCAGGAAGTCGGCGAGGACGAGCTGGAGGGCACCCGCGTACTCGCCGCGGTCCGGGTCGATCGAGAGGAACCCGCCGCCGGCGACGATTCCCGCGTCGATCGAGAGCCCGACTCCGGTCGGCGCCTTGAAGGCGAACGTGAGGTCGACCGGGCCGAGGTTGCCGTCGTGGAAGGCGAGCGTCGCGATCGTGCCGAGACGCTCGACCGACGCTGAGAGCGGGCCGAGCGTTCCCCCGCCGGTGACGCTGAGCTCGAGCGGCACGCCAGCCGGCGACACGCCGAGGCCGACGTGCAGGTAGTCGATCCGGAAGCCGGCGATCGCGAGGTGGACGGGCAGGTCGGTGCCGGCCTGCGCCGAGCCCTCGAAGCTGAAGCCCTCGGCGCCCGACCAGCCCAGGCCGAGGTCGAAGTGGGCCTCGACGCCGTCCCGTGGGAGGATCGACCCGAGGAACGAGTCCGCGTCGTCCGTGCGCAGGGCCGCATGTCCGCCCGTGAGGCGCGCGGCGAAGGCGGGCGTGAGGCCGGCGTGCGCGACGTCGACGCCGCCGCCGATCGCGATCGACTTCGCCTCGACGAGCCCGCCGCCCGGCAGCGTCAGCAAGGTGACGTTGCCGCCGTCGGGGTCGGCGAACGTCAGCAGGAGGAGCACCTTGCCCGCAGCCGCGTCGACGACGCCGTCGGGGTCGAGCAGGCCTGCCTTGATCGTCGCCGGGACGTTCGGCCGCAGCTCGAGCGCGACACCCGAGTCGAGGCCGAGGCTCGCCTGGAACTCGGCCGAGAGGACGTCCGTGAGCGGGAACTTCAAGTCCGTCGACCCGTGGACGAACGGCGAGACGCCGAGGCCGCCGTCCGAGCTGCCGGCTGTCGTCGCGCGGAGCGGGTAGAGCGACACGCCGACGTCGAGCCCGCTCGTCTCGTCGCCGCGGACGAGGCTCGCGATCAGCTGCGCGACCGGGTCGGTGTCGGCTTCCGGCACCGGCGCGCCGCGGAGCTGCTCCTCGACCCGTCGAGGCAGCGCGCGCCGCCGAACCGGTACGCCCAGCACTTCGACGAGCGCGCTGAGATTGCCGATCAGCGCATCGCCGTCGAAGTCGGCGGTGCCCCAGCCGTAGCGCGACTCGATCTGCCCGACGGGATCGGTGAAGAGGCGGCCGAGCGCGTCATAGTGGATCGTCGGCCGCACGTGGTCGATCTGAAAAATCGTTGGATCCGCCACGAAGTGCTCGACCGTCACGACACCGGTCGCCTGCATGACGAGCAGCGCGAACGGCGAGGCCGCGGCCAGCCGCGACGTCAGCGCCGCGCTCGTCAGGCGCGGCAGGAACTCGTCCTTGATCCGGGTCTTGTCGAGGTAGTCGCCGGCCGCGCTCAGGCCCGCAATGGCGGCCTGCACGTGGATGAGGGCCCTTCCGAGCTCGATGAGGAGCTCGGCGAACTCGGCGTCGAGCTCCGACCCGCTCGTGCCGGCGCTGAGGTCGTCTTCGAGCGCGAGGACCTTCTCGACGAGGTCGGAGAAGTCGAGCGCGGCGAGGCCGACATCCTCGGCGCCGGGCGGGAGGTCCCAGCCGAGCGATTGCAGGATCACCGCGGGACCGTTGTCGCCCTCGAGCAGGACGTGCACCGCGGCGAGCCCCTGCGCGAGCTCGTGAGCGATCCGTTCGAGCGAGGTCGGCACGCGCTACTTCTTGAAGTCGCCGGTCTTGAAGTCGAAGCTCGGCGCGCCGTGCGGGACGAGGTCGAACGGATCGACCGGGATCCCGAGCAGCTCGAGGTGGCTCTTCGAGGTCGCTTTGCCGACCTTCTTTGGCTCCGGCCACGGCAGGATGCTGATTGGGCTCGGTGCGTCCGGCGTGCTGATGAGCTTCGCCTTCTTCTCGTCCGCCTTCGCGACCCACACCGCGAGCCAGTCCTTCGTCGGGGAGTCCTTCAGCTCAGTCGCGCCCGGGTTGAGCTTGCCGCTCGAGTCGACGATGCCGAGGTGCTCGGCCCACAGCCGGCGGCGGAGGTCGTCGACCGCCGACTTGGCCGGCGGCGTTTCCTCGAAGACCACGCAGTTCGTCTCCGTGTTTCGTGCGGCGCCGCCCTCGAGCACGACGTTCGCGAGCTTCGAGTACCAGAACGCCTGGAACTGGTCGAGCGAAGCGCCGTCGATGTTTCCGGAGCCGACGGTCGCCCACTTGTTGTCGATGATCGCCGTCTTCGTGTGCAGGTAGTGCTTCGCGAGCCGCGGCTTCGGGTGCGCCGGCGCGTTCGAGCCCGCATGGCTCCACTTCGTGAACACACCGAGTCGGTTCGCGACGTCATTGCCGGCCGCTTCGGCGAGACGGATGATCGTCGTCCGCTGCCACATCGGGTAGTGCGGCATGTCGGGCCTGACGTTCAGCAGGAGGATCACCTTCACGTTCGGCTTGTTCTTCAGCACGTCGATGAGCGCGTCGGTGACCGCCTCGTCGTTGAAGTACTGGTTCTCGATGTAGATGAAGCGCTCCGCGAAGTGGATCGCGCGCAGGTACGCCTCGAGGATCCCCTGCTCGCCGTCCTTCTCGTTCGGCGGCACGTTCGCGAACGTACGTGGGTTCAGCGTGCGGACGACCTGCACGGACGTGAGAAGCTCGTCGCCCTCGGTCGTCGACACCTGGGTGATGTTCGGCGGCGGCAGCGGCAGCTGATCGGCCGGGTCGGCGAGGTTCCAGTGGGAGTTGAAGACCTCCTGCATATGAGCCACCGCCGGGCCACGAACCGAAACGCTGACGTCATGAATCGGCCCCACGCCCGCGTCGTCGCCGCGGCGGGGCTCGTCGAGGACGTGCGTCTGCGAGTCGTAGTAGACCTGTTCGAACGGCGAGCCGAGGAGGATCGCTTTCTTCTCGCCGTCGATCACGAGCTTCGTGTGCGTGATGCTGAACAGCTCGGTGTGGAGCGCGCGGACGCGGACCTTCGTGGCGGCGTGCGCGTCCGCGAACCAGTTCTCGATCGCGCGCACGCCACGCCCGAAGTGCAGGTCGAGCTTGATGATGGCGGCGGCGATGACGAGGAACCCGACGATCAGCCCGGCGACGAGCGAGAGCAGCGCGAGGCCGACAACGAGACCGGCCAGCCCGGCGAACGGCAACACGTGGAGGTCCACCGTCGGCACCGGAATCTGGATCCGCACGATCACGTTCGGCTTCTGCGACGCGGCCAGTAGCAGGCGCTCGATCCTCCCGTCGTTCGTGTCGACCTTGCGAGGCTGCGCCGCGCTCGGCTCGGGCGAATGGAAGTCGAGCACGATCTGCGGCTTCTCCTTGGCCGGCGTCGCGTCGAACTTCTCCATCGAGATCGTGAGCTGCATGACGTCGAGGTGCGAGTCCGCTTTCCGGATGAGGTCGGCGACTCGCTTCCACGCGTCGACGTCGTCGCACAGCCACTCGAGCGCGTTGCCTTGGCTGAGGCGCGAGGCCGCCCCGGTCCCGAGCGTCGCCAGCACGCTCGTGCCCTCGGTGCCCGGAAGCTGGATCTGCCCGTACGAGAGCTGCGCCGACGAGACGTCCGTGCGTTTGTCTTCCTTGACGACGTGCTGGCCGACCCGGATGCGTAGCCGGAGCTCGCGGCTGCCGAGCTCCGAGAAGTCGTCCTCGTAGGTCAGCGAGAACGCGCCCGTGCTCTTGGTCTCGCCGCGCGCGAGCGAGCGGTCGAAGAGAGCCGAGACGTCCTCGAGCACCACCGTGAGCCCGCCGATGCCGGCTCCGTTCCCGCCGACGACGGTGCCCTGGGCGGAGGTGCTCACGCAGTACTCCGGCGCGGCGGCTGTCGTGGGTCGTGTTCGGCGCTCATACGAAGCCTGCGGAGCGCCGCACCCCCGTGGACCGGGGGACTATACGACGTCACCCGAGGTCACGCGCGCAGAGGACGGGCAACTTCGTGCTGCGCGTGCGCGACGCGGCGGGGGCCCCGAGCGGGGCCCCCGAGCGCTAGCGCGACTCGCGCGGCTCAGTCCTGGATGACGATGTTGTCGCCAGGGCCTCCGTCGAGCGCGTCGATGCCCGGCCCGCCGAGGAGCACGTCGTCGCCGGCGCCGCCGAGGAGCGTGTCGTCACCGGCGCCGCCGATGAGGACGTCGTCGCCGTCGCCTCCGTCCTCGGTGAGGCGAATCGCTGCGGCGGTGAGCCCGGACGCCTCGCTGACGTCGTCGCCGGCGAGGGCCTGGACGGTCAGCCGGTCGTTGGCCGCCTCCGCGTCGACGATGTTCACCCGTGCGGCGAGCCCGAGCACGGACACGCCGGCGGCAACTTGGATCACGTCGTCGCCGTCCGTGCCGTTGACGATCACGTTGTCCGCTGCACCATCCCCGGCGCCACCGGTCGCCGCGAGGTCGCTATTGACCTCGGTGAGGTCCGTGCCACTGACGTCGTCGACGGTGATCGTGTCGGCGCCGCCGAGCGCCCGGACGTCGACGGCCTCCACGTCGTTGAGATCCATCGTGATGGTGGCGATGTCGCGTGTGAACCGGACGCGCGAGCCGTTGGCCGACACCTCGAAGCGCTCGTTGATGTTCGCGCCGTTGAAGAGCATCGCGTCTCTACCGTCTTGACCTTCCACGACGTCGCTGCCGTCGCCCGG
>DASVFB010000278.1:0-13929 GCA_036380275.1 Gaiellaceae bacterium
AGACCGGCCCACCCGAGTAGCGCGCGTTCTCGCGTAGTGAAGCTGCTGAACGCTGTTGAGGCCCAGACCGCGACCGGCCTGATCACGACCACGAGCAGCCCGGCCAGCGCCAGTCCGGGAAGCGCGACAGCCGGCAGGTCGCTCGGAAACACCAGCAGACCGAGCACGACGAACATCGCCACCTGAGCGAGAAACGCGAGGCCCTCGTGGAAGGTAACCAGTTGTCGGCGGTAGCGAGACGGAGTGCTCCCGACCGCGAGGCCGACCAGATAGACGGCGAGGAAACCACTGCCGCCGATGACGTCGGCCGCGCCGAACGAGAGCGCTGCAGCCGCGACCGACGCGACCGGCACGAAGGCTGCGATCGATTGCGGCAGTCGCGCGAACACCCACATCGCGAGAGCGCCGAGAACGACCCCGGTCAGAAGACCGAGCGCGAGCTGACGGACGACGAGGAGCAGAAGATCCGGGAATCCGAAGCTCGGCTTCTGGATCCAGTCGATCAGGCCAATCGTGAGCGCGATCGCGACAGGGTCGTTGAGTCCCGTCTCCGCCTCGAGCGTACGCGCGAGCCGTCGCCGGATGTGGGTGTACCGCAGCGTCGCAAACACGGCCGCGGCGTCGGTGGACGCGACGACCGCGCCGAGCAGCACGGACCCGAGCCAGGACAGATCGAAGAGCAGGTAGGCGGCAGCGCCGGTGAGGACCGCGGTCACGACGACGCCGACAGTGCTCAGCAGCGCGGCGGGCACTGCGACGGCGCGCAGCCGCCGCCATGACGTCGAGAGCCCGCCTTCGTAGAGGATCGCGGCAAGACCGACAATCCCGACCTTTCGCGCGAGCTCTGCGTCGTCGAACTCGATCCCGCCTGGCCCGTCCGAGCCGAGCAGCATCCCGAGCGCGAGAAACGCCACGAGCGACGGCACGCCCACGCGCGCGGCGCCGAACGCGACCGCGATGCTTCCTGCGAGCACCGCGCCGACGAGAAGGAGCATCGTGCCGACGTCCACGCCGCATCTTCACCGCTCGCCCGGGTAACGTGACGTGATGGATCCCGAGCGCGCGCGCGAACTCCTGGCTGCCGAGCGCGCTCGGATCGAGCGTGCGCTCGCAAGGTTGGGCCACCAGGAGACCGGCGAGCCGGCGGACGAGATCGATCCGGGCAACCTGGGGTCCGACCTCTACCAGGACGAGCTCAACGAGGGTCTTGCCGATGGTCTGCGCGAAGAACTCGCTGCCGTCGAGCGGGCCGAGGACCGTCTCGCCGCCGGGACATACGGCCTGTCGATCGAGAGCCGCAAGCCGATTCCCGACGAGCGGCTCGAGGCACTCCCGACTGCAGAGCGCACCGCCGAAGAGGAAGCGCGCTGAGCACGTAGGTACTCGCCTCACATGAGTACCGAAGCTGCGATTCCCGCGACTGCGGGCGCACAACAGCGTGTACGTCTGATCTTCGGCGCGCTCCTGCTGGTCCTGCTGCTCGCGTCGCTCGACCAGACGATCGTCTCGACCGCGCTGCCCACGATCGTCGGCGACCTCGGCGGCATCTCGAAGTTCTCGTGGGTCGTCACCGCGTATCTGCTCGCATCGACGGTCGTCGGCCCGCTGTACGGCAAGCTCGGCGATCTCTACGGCCGCAAGATCGTCTTGCAGTCGGCGATCGTGATCTTCCTGGTCGGCTCCGTGCTGTGCGGGATCAGCCAGAACATGACCGAGCTGATCGTCTTTCGCGCGATCCAGGGAATCGGCGGCGGCGGGCTGATCGTGGTCACCATCGCGAGCGTCGGCGACATCATCCCGCCGCGCGACCGCGGGAAGTACCAGGGTTTCTTCGGCGCTGTCTTCGGGGTCTCGACGGTGATCGGACCGCTGCTCGGCGGGTTCTTCGTCGACAACCTGTCGTGGCGCTGGATCTTCTACGTCAACGTCCCGATCGGCTTGATCGCGCTCGGTGTGATCGGCGTCGCGTTCCAGACGCGCACCGACACGACGCGCCACGCGATCGACTACCTCGGCGCGGCGTTACTCGCGGGCGGGCTGTCCGCAATCGTCCTCTACACGACCCTCGGCGGGACGACCTACTCGTGGGGCTCGCCGCCGATGGTCGCGCTGATCGTGGGCGGGATCGTCCTGCTCGTCGCGTTCGTCCTTGCGGAACGCAGGGCCGCGGAACCAATCCTGCCGCTCGAGCTCTTTCGCAACCGGGTCTTCAGCGTGAGTAGCGCCGTCGGCTTCATCGTCGGGCTTGCGCTGTTCGGCGCGGTCACGTACCTCCCGCTCTACCTGCAGGACGTGAAGGGCCACAGTCCGACCGAGTCTGGGCTGCTGATCACGCCGATGATGGCGGGCGTATTGATCACCTCGATCGCGAGCGGGCAGCTGATCAGCCGCTTCGGCCGCTACAAGCCGTTCCCGATCGCCGGGACCGCGATCATGGCCGTCGGGCTCGGGCTGCTCTCGACGATTCACGTCGACACGTCGACGCTCGTCGCCGGTGTCTACATGCTCGTGCTCGGGCTCGGCCTCGGCATGGTCTTGCAGGTGCTCGTCCTAGCTGCCCAGAACTCGGTCGACTACAAGTTCCTCGGCGTCGCCAGCTCCGGCTCGACGCTGTTTCGCCAGATCGGCGGCTCGATCGGCGTTGCCGTGTTCGGCGCGATCTTCGTCAACCATCTCACGAGTAACCTCGCGAACACGCTGCCGGCCGGAGCGCACATCCCGACTGCGGTGAACCCGACCGCAGTCAAACAACTTCCCCCCGCAATCCACGACATCTACGTCACCGCCGTGACCGACGCGCTGCACCCTGTGTTCCTCGTCGCAGCGGGGTGCGCAGTCGTGGGATTTCTCCTCACGTGGCTCTTGCGTGAGATCCCGCTGAAGACGACCGCGCAGGCACCCAGCGCGGGCGACGGCTTCCACGCTGCTCGCGGCGACGACGCGTTTCGCGAGATTGAGCGTTGGCTCTCGAGGCTCGCCGAGCGAGACCAACGCTGGGAGGCGTACGAGCAACTCGCCGCTCGCGCAGGCGTCGAGCTCGCGCCGCCGGAGCTTTGGCTGCTCACGCGCCTGGGCGAACGCACGCCGTTGACCGAGGCCCAGCTGATCGAGCAGGTGCCGGCCGACCCAGCGCGGGTCGCGGAAGCGCTCGAGCAACTACGGCAGCGGTCACTGGTCGGCGCAAGGAACGGCGACGCGATCGACCTGACGGCGCTCGGCCGCGAGGACTACGAACGGATCGTCACCGCGAGATGCACCGGCCTGCGTGAGCTGCTCGACGGATGGAAGCCCGACGAGCACGCCGAGCTACAGCAATTGATCGACAAGCTCGGACGCGACCTCGTCAGCGAGATTCCAAGCCCGTGACCGCGTAGAGCTTCCATTCGCCGGGGACGCCCTTGAGGGTGTGCTCTCCGCGATCATCGAACTCGATCCCCGAACCTGCGACGAGATCTTTCACGGTCCCGGAGACGAGGACCTCGCCGGCGGCGGCCGCCGACGCGACGCGCGCGCCGATGTGAACTGCGATGCCGCCGAGCTTCTCGCCGACGAGCTCGCATTCGCCGGTGTGCACGCCACTCCGAAGATCGAGGCCGAGCTCGTGAACGGAATCCCTGATTGCTCTGGCGCACATGATCGCCCGCGCAGGACCGTCGAAGCTCGCCAGGAATCCGTCGCCTGCGTTGTCGATCTCGTGGCCGCGAAAGCGACCGAGGTGAGTGCGCACGAGCGCGTGATGGCGGCCGAGTAGCTCGGCCCAGGCGCGGTCGCCCAGCTTGGCCGCCCGTTCGGTCGACCCGACGAGATCGGTGACGAGCACCGTCGCAAGGACCCGTTCCGGGACCGGGCCGCTCGCGGTCACCCCGAAGAGCTGACGCGTCTCGCGCAACGCGATGTCGTTGGCGCCGTCGTCGACCCAGTGGTAGATGCTCCGCAGACCCGGCAGCTCGACCAGTTTCGCGCCCGCGATGTGGCGCGCGAAGTATTCACCCGGACCGCGCTCGCCGGGGCTGGACAGCACGATCGTCGGCACGCGAACCACGGGTAGGACGTCGGCGACGTCGGACTCCATGGTCATCCGAAAGAACGCCAGCGCCGACCCGGGGCTCAGGCTGCGCCGCATGTGCGCGAGAAACCAGGCGCGAAACCCGGGATCGTCCAGCTGGTCGGGCGACCACTCGGCAAGACGGGCGTCGAGAAACTCGGTGCGCCCCCAGCCGTCCCGGACCTCGCGCAACCATGTGCGCCACTCGTCCTCGCTCAACGCCCACGGGTAGTCGTCGCTGCGCAGTCCCTTCGCCGTCGGGTCGAACAGGACCAGGCCTGCGACCCGTTCGGGATGCGTCGCCGCGAACAGCGTCGCGAGGCGAGCGCCCTCCTGCGCAGTCCACAGAACCGCGCTCTCGGATCCCACGTCGTCCATCACCGCACGCAGATCGTCCATTCGTGTCTCGAGCGTCGGAACCTCGCGCACCCGGTCGGACAATCCCGTGCCCCGCTTGTCGATCATGATCACGCGGGCGAAATCCGCTAATGCCTCGACGAAGCGGACGAGCAGCGGCTGTTCCCAGACGGACAGGATGTCGCCCGCAAAGCCACGCACGAACACGAGGTCCGCCGGCCCGTCGCCCACCACCTGGTAGGCGATCGACACGTCGCCGCTGCGCGCATAGAAGACGTCCGGCGTGATCACCTTGTGAATGGAATCAGGCGGCGACGTATCGAGCGCCGAGCGTCGTCGCCAGCGTCCGGTGGGCGGGGCCGGCGCCGATGAGAATCGACCGCGCCGGATCGACGTCGTGCTCCCGCGCGAACGCGAGTGGCAGCCCAGGCAGCGGCGGCCGGCACCAGCAGCTCGGCGGGCCGGGCGGGTGCGGGCACAACGCGCTCTCCACCGGTGCGGCGACATCGGCCGCGAGACGCGCGACGTCTGGAGCAAGCGCGTCCAGAGTCCCGTCCGGGCTCCAGTCGAAGACGAGGTGCGGCGCTGCCGGATCGCTTTGAGCCAGAGCCTCCGGCCAGCCGGAGCCCCTCAGCACGGCGGCCGCGACGAACACACCGACTCGCGTTCTCGTCGACGCCGGCATGCGCGCGAACGGCACCTGCTCGACTTCGGCAAATCCCTCGTCGATCGACGGCGGCTCCAGCTCTCGGACCGAGCGCATCTGCGACGTCGGCGCGAGCACGCCCTGCTCGGAACGGGCGAGCAGGCGGAGCTTCGCGGGCGTCGGCAGCGAGCCGAAGCGATCGAGCAGCCGCTCAACGAGGTTGACCTGCGCCTGGGCGAGCGGCGTGTCGATCCACACGCACCGGGTCGCCACGCCGTGACGGCTCGCCGCGTCGAGCGCGTGGCTGCGCGCAGCGCGCGTGAGATACGTGTTGTCGAGCACGACACGCTGCTCACCCGCCGCCAGCAGCTCGTCGAGCTCGCTTGCGAGCGCGCGCAACGATCCGCCACGCTCGTCGCGGTTGAGACGCTGGTATCCGCGCGCAACGTACTCCTCGGCCACGCGGCTCTTGCCGGCTCCCGGAATGCCCATGACGATGAGCACATCCGCGTCTGCGCGCCGCTCGCGTGCGTGCGGTGCCCGGTGAGCTTCGCCGAGTTCGCGTGCGAGGAGCCCTCGCTCGCCGGCGTCGAGGTCGAGTGTCGCCGCGCGCGCGGCGGATCGAGCGGTCTCCGGATGGCGCGCTCCGGGAATCGCGACGACGTTCGGCGAGAGATCGAGCAGCCACGCGAGCGCCACTTCGGCCGGAGTCGCGCCGTGTGTGTCGGAGATCTTCACCAGCGCGTCGTTCTTCGCGAGACCGCCCGCGCGACGCGGCCCGCCGAGCGGCGAGTGTGCGATCACGGCAATTCCCGCCTCGGCGCAGCGCTCGACGACACCGCCTCGAAGCGCACGGTCGTCGTACGGACTGATCGCAACCTGTACGGCAGCGACGGGCGCGAGCTCGAGTGCCTCGTCCAGCTGCGGCCGGTTGACGTTCGCAAGCCCGACGTGGCTGACAAGGCCGTCGTCGACGAGACGGGCGAGCGCGCGCACGGAAGTTCGCCACGGCGTCCGTGGATCGGGCGCGTGGATGAGATAGAGATCGATCGGAAGCCCGTCCAGCGCCGCGAGGCTCCCCTCGCAGTCGGCGCGAATCGCCTTTTTGCGACCGTCCGGAACCCAGGCGCCGCCGGCGCGCGTCATGCCGCCCTTCGTCACGATGCGCGCACGCTCGGTCGCACCTGCCGCGCGCAGAGCTCGGGCGAGCAAAGCCTCGTTGTGGCCGAGCTCGTCCGCGCCGAGGCCGTACGAATGCGCGGTGTCGAACACCGTGATACCAGCGTCGGCTGCAGCGGCGATCGCCTCGAGAGCGACGTCCAGGTCGCGGTTCTCGTCCGTCGAGAGCCGCATGCAGCCGAGACCCACGCGAAGCTCCGAGGCTGCAAGCCATGGCGCTGTCAAGTGACGACTCTCGTCAGGCGGCGCGGGCCACGCGGAGGCTCTCGATCCGTTCGCGGATCGCGCGCCGAGCCTCCTCGAACACGCGCTCGTCGCGGAAGAGCTGGAAGTGCGCGTTCGCGGATTGCGCGAACGCATCGAGTTGGAACGCGATCTCCCGCGGCTCGAGTCGCGGATCGAGCTCGCCCGCTTCCTGCGCCTGCTCGACCGCGTGCTCGAGGTACGACATCCAGCTGCGCATCATCTCCTCGATTCGGTCGCGCACCGGGCCTGGCCGGTTGTTGTACTCGAACGACGTGCACGCGAAGAAGCAGCCTCCCGGGAACACTTGCCGTTCGGAGTAGTCGACCATACGATCGCAGAGCGCCCACACACGCGCGACGCCGCGAGGCGCGCTGCGTGCAGGCGCGATCACCTCGGCGACAATGATGTCCGCCGCGTGGTCGACAGTCGCGAGCTGCAGCTCCTCCTTCGAGCCGAAATGCGCGAAGAGCCCGCTCTTGCTCATCCCGGTCGCCTCGGCGAGCCGCGCGATCGAGAGCGGCTCGAGCCCCTCCTGGGTCGCGAGCGCCGCCGCCGTGTCCAGGATCGCGTGTCTGGTGCGTTCGCCCTTCGTTCTCAGCACGTTCGTCCTAGTATAAACGGCTTCACGGGAGGATTCCACCTCTTCGCCTTGACAAAAAAGCACGATCGTTCTATTCTCTCATTCCGTGGAGATCGACCACCTGACAGTGACGGTGAGCGACTACGAGCGCAGCAAGCGCTTCTACGAAGAGATTCTCACGCCGCTCGGCTTCACGACCCTCCTCGATTGGCACGACAAGCGGCGCGCCTACCTCGGCGTTCCTCCGCAGGCCAGCTCCCTCTGGCTCGTCGAGTCCAGCATCACGGGGACGATCGACATCGCCCTCGCCGCGCCGAGCACCGACGCCGTCGACGCCTTTCACGCCGCAGCGACCGCGGCCGGCGCGCAGACGCTGCACGATCCGGGCGTCCGCCCCGAGCACAGCAACCGGTACTACGCCGCGCGCGTGCTCGACCCCGACGGCAACTCGATCGAAGCCGTCCACAGAACCATCGCGACCGAGACACGTGCCGCCGCGTAGTTTTGCGGGCGTGCGAGCGCTCGACAACCTCCAGGCGATCGTCGCCGGCGAGCAGCCGGGGCCGCCGGTCGCACAGCTCCTCGGAATGCGGCTCGTCGAGGTCGAAGACGGACGCGCCGTCTTCGAGGTCGACGCCGACGACCGCTTCTGGAATCCGATGGGCACCGTGCACGGTGGCATCCTCTGCGACCTCGCCGACGCAGCGCTCGGCGTGTGCTGGGCCGCGACGCTGGACGAAGGCGAGACGTTCACGACCGTCGAGCTGAAGATCAACTTTCTCCGCCCCGTGCGCGACGGCCGGCTGCGCGCGGTCGGCACGGTGACGAAGCGCGGCCGGCACATCGGCATGACCGAGTGCGAAGTCAGGGACGAGCAGGGACGTCTGGTTGCGAAAGCGTCCGCGACGCAGATGACGCTGCGCGGCGAGCTGGCCGAAGGCCGCTAGCCCCCGCGTAGCAGCGCCGAAAAATAGTGCCGGTGTGAGAAGCTAGCCGCCGTGGCGCTGCTCGAGGTCGACAACGTCAGCCGACGCTTCGGCGGCATCCTCGCTCTCGACGAGCTCTCGCTCACGGTGGAGAAGGACGAGATCGCGGGGCTGATCGGCCCCAACGGCGCCGGCAAGACGACCGCCTTCAACGTGATCACGCGCCTGTACAAGCCGAGCGGCGGCGCCGTTCGCTACGAGGGGAAGGACCTGCTGCGCGAGCCCGCACACCGCATCGTCCGGCTCGGGATCGCGCGCACGTTCCAGAACCTGCAGCTCTGCGCGCACATGAGCGTCCTCGACAACGTCCTCGTGGGCGCGCACACGCGCATCTCGCCCGGGCGCGAGCGCGGCGTTCGCGCCGAAGCGGTCGAGACGCTCGACTCGCTTGGGCTCGCAAAGCTCGCGGATGCACCGGCGGCGGGACTGCCGTTCGGAACGCTGAAGCGAATCGAGCTCGCACGCGCGCTCGCGGCGCGGCCGAAGCTCCTGCTGCTCGACGAGCCGGCAGGCGGCCTGAACCACGAAGAGGTCGCGAGCCTGGTCGAGCTGATCCGGCAGTTGCGTGCCGACTACGAGCTGACGATCCTGCTCGTCGAGCACCACATGAACCTCGTAATGAGCGTGTCCGACCGCGTGACCGTCCTCGACTTCGGACGGACGATCGCGGCTGGCACGCCGAAGGAGATCCAGTCCGATCCCGCGGTGATCGAGGCGTACCTCGGCGCCGGAGCAACGACGAGCGCCGATGCCCCTGCTGGAACTGACTGACGTCCAAGCGCGGTACGGGCAGGTGGCCGCCGTGCACGGCATCTCGCTGACCGTCGACGAAGGCGAGATCGTCGCGCTGCTCGGCGCGAACGGCGCCGGCAAGACGACGACGCTGCGCGCGATCTCGGGCATGGTCGCGACTGAAGGCACGCTCGTCTTCGACGGCAAGCCGCTACCGCGCAAGGCCGAAGGAACGGCGCGGCGCGGCATCACTCACGTCCCCGAGGGGCGCGGCATCCTCGGCGAGCTCACAGTGTCGGAGAACCTCAAGATGGGCGCGTACCTCCGCCGTGATCGCAAGGCGATCGCGAGCGACCTCGACGAGGTGGAGAGCGAGCTCCCGTGGCTGCACGACCGGCGCGACCAGCAGGCGGGAACGCTGTCGGGCGGCGAGCAGCAGATGCTCGCGCTCGCGCGTGCGCGCCTTTCGCGACCGCGGCTGCTGCTCCTCGACGAGCCGTCGCTGGGACTCGCACCGATAATCGTCGAGCAGTTCTTCACGCTCGTCCGTCGGCTGAACGAGGAGCAGGGCCTGACGGTCCTCGTCGTCGAGCAGAACGCGAACGCGGCGCTGGAGCTCTCGAGCCGCGCGTACCTGCTCGAGGTCGGGCGCGTCGCGCTCGAGGGTGCGAGCGCCGAGCTGCGCGAGCACGAAGGCATCCGAAAGTCGTACTTGGGCTACTGATGGCCGAGTTCATCCAACAAGTCGTGACGGGGCTCGGCGACGGTGCGATCTACGCGAGCCTCGCGCTTGCACTCGTGCTCATCTACCGCGCGACGCACGTCATCAACTTCGCGCAGGGCGAGATGGGGATGGTCTCGACCTACATCGCGTGGGCGCTGATCACGAACCACGGCTGGTCGTACTGGCCCGCGTTCGTGTTCACGCTCGGCATCTCTTTCCTCGGCGGCTTCGCCATCCACGAGACCGTGATCCGGCCGCTCCACCGCGCCGGCGAGCTCACGGTGGTGATGGCGACGATCGCGCTGCTGGTCATCCTGAACGGCCTCGTGAGCTGGATCTGGCAGCCGGACGAGAAGATCCTTGTTTCCCCGCTCTCCGGCGGCACGTGGTCCGTCGGCGATATCGCGATCCCGCAGCAATCGGTGTACGACCTGATCATCGTGCTCGTGTGCGTGGCCGTGCTGTGGCTGCTTTTCAGGTTCACAAAGCTCGGGCTGGCGCTGCGCGCCTCGGCCGTCGATCCCTCCGCGAGCAGGCTGCTCGGCGTGCGCGTACCGTGGATGCTCTCGATCGGCTGGGGTTTTGCAGCCATCCTGTCGGCTGTCGCCGGAATGCTCGCGGCATCGGCGCAATTCATCTTCACGCCCGGCTTCATGCAGGTGACGATCATCTACGCGTTCGCCGCGGCCATTCTCGGCGGGCTCGAGAGCCCGGTCGGGGCCGTGATCGGCGGGCTCACGCTCGGCGTCACGATCAACCTTCTCGGCACCTACTTCCCCGGCCAGATCTCGCCCGACTTGCGCCTGCCGGCCGCGCTCGCCCTCTTGCTGCTCGTGCTCGTCTTCCGCCCGTCGGGCCTGCTGGGACGAACCGCCGTGAGGCGCGTTTGATCACCCGTAAGTTCCTCGTCGGCCTCGCGGCGACCCTCGTCGCAGCGGCCGTGATCGTCGTGCTCCCACTCTTCCTCAGCGACACGCACGAGTACCGGTTCGCCTTCGTCGCGACGTTCTTCATCGCCGCGCTTGGGCTGCAGATCCTGACCGGCTACTCAGGACTGATCTCGCTCGGCCAGAGCGGCTTCATGCTGATCGGCGCGTACACGACGACGATCCTGAGCGTCGACCACGGCTGGAACGACCTGCTGACGATCCCGATCGCCGGTTTGCTCGCGGGTATTGCCGGGTTCCTCTTCGGCTTCCCCGCGCTTCGGCTACGCGGCGCGTACCTCGCGCTCGCGACCTTCGCGATCCCGATCGCGGTGATCGCGCTCGCGAAGAAGTTTTCCGACTTCACCGGCGGCGGCGGCGGGAAGAACCTGACACGCGTACTGACCGGTCACGAGGCTTACGTGACGACATGGCCGATCGCAGGCGTGATGTTCGTGCTCGCGTGGCTGTTGCTGCTCGGCAAGCTGGGGCGCTCGTTCCGAACGATCCGCGAGTCTGAGATCGCGGCCGTCTCGTCCGGCGTCAACCTCACCGTGACCAAGACGCTGGCGTTCGGGATCTCGGCGTTCTTCGCCGGCGTCGCGGGCTCCCTCTACGCGATCGTCATCGGCTTCGTCAACCCGGACACGTTCTCGATCAACCTGTCGCTCCTGCTCCTGATCGGCGTCGTCGTCGGCGGGCTCGGCTCGCTGGTCGGCGTCGTCTTCGGCGCCCTGTTCATCGAGTACGTGCCCCTCTACGCGCCCGATATCCTGAGCTGGGTGGAAAAGCCTTTCGGCGCGCCGCTCGATCCCCAGCGGGCGGGGGCAGGCGCGGCAGTGTACGGCTTCACCCTGCTCCTGGTGCTGTTCGTCGCCCCGTACGGGATCGCAGGCTTGGTCGGCAAAGCTAACAAATCGCTCCAAAGGCGCGCCTATAATCCAAACCGCACGTAACCGCGGTACCGCTAAAAGGAGAAGGACATGAAGAGGAGGCTTGGTCTGCTTGCCGCCGCACTGGCGGTCGGCGCGACCGTGTGTGTCACGGCGTTGGCCGGCGCGCAAGTCAACGGCGTCACGAAGACGAAGTTCGTCATCGGCGGGACGTTCCCGCTCAGCGGGCCGGCCGCGTATTACGCGCCGATCCCGGTCGGGATGAAGGTCTATTTCACTTACATCAACACGCGGCGCGACAAGAAGACTCACAAGCGCGGCGTGGACGGCAGGCAAATCGTCTGGAAGTACTACGACGACGGATACAACCCCGCCAACACGGCGCAGCAGACGCGCAAGCTCGTCGAAGAGGACAAGGTCTTCGCAACCATGGGCGCGCTCGGCACGGAGCCTCAGCAGGCTGTGGTCGACTACATGAACGACCGCAAGGTGCCGCAGATGCTCGTCTCGACCGGGGCGACGGAGTTCGGAGCCCGGTACCGGGAGCGGCCGGAGACGATGGGCTGGCAGCCGGACTACTTCGCCGAGGGCCGGATCTACGGCAAGTACGCCGCAGCGAACTGGCCAACGAAGAAGATCGCCGTCCTGTACCAGAACGACGACTACGGCAAGAACTACCTCGAAGGTCTCAAGGCCGGCCTCGGGGCGAAGTCGACGAACATCGTCAGGGAAGTGGGCTTCGGCGCCACCGACGCGAGCGTCGCGTCACAGGTCGTTGCGGCTCGTCAGTCGCAAGCTGAGGTCGTCGCGATCTTCGGGACTCCGAGCCCGACGATCAAGGTCTACGCGACGATGAAGGCGCTGAACTACAAGCCCGAGCAGGTCATCCTCAACTCGGTCTCGGCGAACGACTACGTCATGGGCCTCGCCCTCGCCAACTCGAACGCGGCCACACTCGACGGCTCGATCAGCACCGCGTATCTCCTGAACTCGAACGACCCGAAGTACGCGAACAACGCGTTCGTGAAGCTCTACAAGGCGCAGATGGCGAAGTGGGCGCCGAACGCGGACCCGAAGAACACGTTCTACTACTACGGCTTTGCGAAAGCCTACGACGTCGTGAAGCTGCTCCAGGCGACGGGTAAGAATCCAACCCGCGCAAAGCTTCTCAAGGCGGCCCGGCACATGAACTGGACAAACCCGGGCACGCTACCGGGGATCAAGGTGACCACGAGTGCGACGGACCCGTTCCCGATCTCGCAGGTAAAGATCATCAAGTACGACGGCAACGCCAAGATCTGGACCGAGCAGGGATCGTTGATCAACGGCCGCGGCGGCACCTGAGCCGCACCGCAACTCGCGCGACAAAAGGGCCGGGGAAACCCGGCCCTTTGTTTTAGACGAACGCGCTCTCGCCCGTGAGCGCGCGGCCGATGATGAGCTTCTGAATCTGGCTCGTGCCCTCGTAGAGCGTCGCGACGCGCGCATCGCGGAGGTACTTGCCGACCGGGTACTCGTCGATGTAGCCGTAGCCGCCGAAGACCTGCACGGCGTTGTTCGCCGCGCGGACAGCGACCTCGCTCGCGTACAGCTTCGCCACGGAGGACTCGAGCGTGTGCTGCACGTGCGCATCAGCGAGCGCGGCCGCGCGCCAGGCGAGGAGGCGCGCTGCTTCGGTCTCGACGGCGATGTCGGCAATGAGCTCCTGCACGAGCTGGAAGCCGGCGATCGGCCGCCCGAACGCGGTTCGTTCGCGCGAGTAGGCGACCGACGCGTCGAGACAACCCTGTGCGATGCCGACGCAGCCGGCGGCGAGCGAGATCCGCCCAACGTCGAGCGCTGACATCGCGACACGGAAGCCGCCGTCGAGCTCGCCGAGCCGGTTCTCGTCGGGAACGCGCACGCCGTCGAGCGACAGCTCGGCCGTGTCCTGCGCACGCAGGCCGAGCTTGCCCTTGATCGGATGCGACGCGAATCCGTCCGCGTCGGTCGGGACGAGGAAGCACGTGATGCCTTTCGGGCCATCTGCGCCCGTGCGCGCGAAGACGAGCGCGACCGACGCCCACGAGCCGAGCGTGATGAACGTCTTCGAGCCGGTGAGTACCCAGCCGTCGCCGTCGCGCTCCGCGCGCGTGACGAGCGCGGCCGCGTCGGAGCCGCAGCCCGGCTCGGTCAGCGCGTAGCAGCCGAGCCCCTCGCCCGAGGCGAGCTTCGGTAGCCAGCCCCGCTTCTGCTCCTCCGTGCCGAAGCGCGCGATCGTCTTGCCGACGAGGCCGACGTTGACGGAGACAATCCCGCGGACTGACGAGTCGGCCTTACCGAGCTCCTCTACTACGAGCGCGTACGACACGGTGTCGAGCCCGCTGCCACCGTACTCCTCGTCCCACCCGGCTCCCAGATAGCCCGCGTCGGCGAGCTTCGGCACCAACGCGCGGTCGATCTCCTCGACGCGATCCCAGTCGCGCGCATGCGTGACGATCTCGCGCGCCGCGAACTCACGCGCCGAGGCGCGGACGAGCTCCTGCTCGGAGTTGAGCTCGAAGTCCATGACCGCTGTAATCTCACACACGCGATGCCTGATCTGAGCGGCAAAGTCGCGATCGTCACAGGCGCCG
>DASVFB010000279.1:0-3143 GCA_036380275.1 Gaiellaceae bacterium
GTGTTGCGTCAATGACGTGCTCGATTGCTTCACGTGCGCGTTCATCGGGAGTTTCAGCCGGCGTCGTGCGTCAACTGATCGATGCAGACGGTGACCGCGAGGAGCAGCGCGTCGTCTTGGTCGGACGCGATCTCGATGCCGTAGGTGTCGCGTACCCGGAACCACTTCTTCGACACTTCGGCCACCTTGTCGCCGCCGCGCTCGATCTTGTACTCGTGGTCGACGATGTTGCCCTTGGCCTCCATGTCCTCCCCGTGCTCGACGTCGATCGAGTAGCGGTCGCGGAAGCCGATGAGCGCCTTCTTGACCGTGGCCACGGTCTTCCCGCCGCGCTCGATCTCCATCTTGTCGCGCACGCTGAGCTTCTTTTCCTGGATCGTGAACAGCTCTTCGCCGCCCGGCGTCTCGAGCACGAATGTGTCGCGGATACGGAACGCCTTCCCGTTCACCTTGAAGGCGCGCACGCCGCCATCGGTCTCGATCCAGTAATCGTCGCCGATCGCGAACATCTTCTCGCGCATCTGGTACTTCGTGCCGCCGTCGTCATCGTGGCGGCCTCCTAGCAGCGGCATCGCGAGCTCCTCTGTTCGACGGGTCGAGTATAGGCCGGGTCATCCTCTCCAGAATCGGTGGCGCCTCCGGATCAGCAGTCGCGTACCCGCTCGACCCGCTTGCCCCGATGATGCGTGGAGGCGTTCGACGCGGGCATACCCCGCCTCCGGAAGACGGAGTCAGCGAGGCTCGGCCACACCGGTCAGACCGAACGTGCGCCGACCCTCAGGCCATCGCCGTGCGACTCAGAACTCCAATCCGACGCGGCGCTGCGAACGCGCGCGTAGGGTGGTGACATAGGACTCGTTCGGTCTGGCCACTTTCGGCAACCGAACCGATGAAAGGAGCGCTGATGGGATCAGAGAGCGACACTCCGGTAGGTCTTTACGTGGCGGCATATGCCGATCCGGACGCTGCTAAGACCGACTGGGATGACATCACGGCGTTGGCGAAGGACGGCGTGATCATGGTCGACGGGCTCGTGCTCGTCACCCGCGACACGGACGGGAAGATCGACGTCAAGGACGACTTTCACACCACCGGGGCGGGGGCTGTCATTGGGGCGGCGGGCGGTCTGCTCGTCGGTCTCATCTTCCCGCCCGCGTTTCTTGCCTCGGGTGTCGTCGGCGCCGGCATCGGCGCGGGCGTCGGCGGCCTTGTCTCCCATCACGACAAGAAAGAGATCAAGGCCGAGGTCGCGGACGACCTTCCGCCCGGAAGCTCCGGGATCGTGGCGCTGTTCGAGCCGGGCTCGGCAGCCGCGATCGAGAAGGCGCTGTCGAACGCCGACAAGGTCTCGAAGCACGATGTCGACAAAGCAAGTGTCGACGAGGCCAAGACCGCCGCAACCAGCACCACCACTTAGAACCGGCGGCCGAGAGAGCGAGGTGGCGCCGCCTCGCTCTCTCGACACGACCATCGGGCCTGGTTGTCTCGAGCACGAGCCCTTGCGTTACCGGTCGTATACACGGTCGTAACCACTTGTTCACCCGATCGGGATGACGTCAGAGGCTCCTCGGCGCGCGATCATCACGACATGTCGTGCCGCGAGACGCAGTCCCCACCGGTGCGATCGCCGGGTCTCGGTCACAATCGCTCGCCCGACGCTCGCCGCGGCCGAACGTGAGCAGCCAAGCAGCGAGAGCGTTGCCTGCGCGCGTCTCGGGAGCGTCTCGGCGCCGCGTACGCACTAGGCCCGGCTCGGGGGCCACGCGACTCCTGAACCGGGAGTTGTCGTGGATCGATTTCGACGTGCGTGTCCTAGAGCTCGCCACGACGGAGTCCCTGCCGCTGCTCGAGCGGGTCAGGCTCTGCGCGATCGTCTCGTCGAACCTCGACGAGTTCTTCGCGGTTCGCATGGCCGAGCTCTACGAACGGGCCGGCTCCCAAATCCTCCGCCGGGCACCGGACGGCCGAACCGCGGCGCAGACGCTTGCCGCCGCGCACGTCGCGCTCGTCGCCCTGCAGGCGACTCAGGATGCGCTCTGGCTCGACGATCTCCGGCCCGCGCTCGCCGCGAGCGCTATCAGCATCGTCCCGGTCGAGGAATGCCGCGCTCGCGCACTCAAGTCGCTCACGAAGCGGTTCGAGCGCGAGCTCCTGCCGCTGCTTACTCCCATCTCGATCGGTCCGGCGGCGTCGTTCCCGCACGTGCCGTCGCTCGGGTTGAACGTCGGCGCGATCGTTGCCGGCGGCGACGAACCGCGCTTCGTCCGCGTCAACGTGCCGTCCGACGTCCCGCGCTTCCTCGAAGTCGGTCATGGCGTGCGCGTGGCGGTCGAGGACGCGATCGTGCACTTCCTGCCATCCCTGGTCGGCGGGAAGGTGCGGGAGCACGGCGTCTTTCGCGTCACGCGCGACGCCGACGTGCCTGTGACGAGCGAGCCGGACGATCTGCTCGAGGCGATCGAGACCGAGCTGCGTCGCCGAAGGTTCGGCGAGGTGGTCAGGCTCGAGGTGGGTATCGCGACTCCGCCCTCGATCCGGAACGTCCTGATGCGCGAGCTCGCGATCTCGACGGACCAGATCTACGAGAGCGCCGCCCCCCTCGGGCTCGCGGCGCTCTCGGAGCTCGTCGCCGTCGACCGCCCCGATCTGAAGCGCGAGCCATGGCGACCGGTCGTGACCCGTCCCTTCGCGAGCGGGAGCGGCACTGCGCTGCTCGCGCACATCCGCCGGCGCGACCTGATCGCTCACCACCCATACGACGCGTACGACACGTCCGTCGAGCAGTTCGTCGCCGCCTCGCACGACCCCAAGGTCGCGGCACTGAAGTCGACCGTCTACCGCACCGGAAACCCGTCGCTGACGCTTGCGTCGCTCGTCGATGCGGCGGAGGAGGGCAAGCAAGCGGTCTGCCTCGTCGAGCTCAGAGCGCGCTTCGACGAACGACGGAACATCGACTGGTCGCGCGAGCTCGAACGCGCCGGCGTCAACGTCGTCTACGGGGCCCCAGACGTGAAGGTTCACGCGAAGCTCTGCCTGCTCGTCCGCCGGGAGAGCGGCGGGCTGCGCCGCTACGTCCACATCGGGAGCGGCAACTACCACGCCTCGAACGCGTCGGCGTACGAGGACATCAGCCTGTTCACGGC
>DASVFB010000280.1:0-2834 GCA_036380275.1 Gaiellaceae bacterium
GGGTACTCGCTCAGCGTCGACGCCTCGGCCGCCATGCGTGCAGTGCCGAGCGCGAGCCCGCCGAGGGTCGTCGCCCGTTCGGCGATCGTATCCACGAACTCGAGCACGCTTTCGGCGACCTGGTCGTACAGGAGGTGCAGCTGGATGAAGTCGCTGCCCTTGACGTTCCAGTGCGCCTGCTTCAGCTGCGAATAGAGGTCGAAGGTGTCGGCGAGCCGCGCGTTCAGGAGCTTGATGAGCTCCTCGCGCTTGTCGTCGGCAATGTCGATCCGGGTCTCGAACGTGCGACGCGTCTGTGTTGCCATGATGTCCTCCCCTGCGGTTTGCTTTTGGTAGGCGCGCTGAGGATATTAAGCGCCGAGATGAGCGAAGTGCGGATCGACAAATGGCTCTGGGCGGCGCGCTTCTTCAAGGTACGGAGCGCCGCGACTGCGGCCGCCGCAGGCGGTCGCGTGCGCGTCAACGGTGAGCGCGCGAAGCCGTCCAAGACGGTGCGCACGGGAGACACCGTCGAGGTTACGGTCGGGACGGTCCGCCGGATCGTGAAGGTGCTAGACATCGCCGAGCGCCGCGGTTCGGCGAGCGTGGCGGCAACGCTGTACGCCGAGACGGCCGACTCGATCGCAGCGCGCGAGCAGCACGCCGCCGAGCGGCGGCTTGCGCGCCCGCTGGGAGCCGACCTCGGCGCCCGGCCGACCAAGCAGGAGCGGCGGCGGCTCGACGCCCTCCGTCGAGGGATGCGCCGCCGCGGTTACTAGGCGAGGAAGGGCGCCAAGCGGACCGCGAGCTCCGTCCGGTGCTCATCGGTGTCGAACGCATGCAGCGGATGTGGAGGCAGGACGTGCTCCGTCAGCTTGCCCGCGCGCCTGACGTACACGACGGGCACGATCCTGCCGCGCTCGTCGTACTCGATCGCGGCAGCGCACGAATCTGAGTTGCCTCGGTCGACGAACTCGGCGAGCGGCACGATCCCTTCGTCGCGGATGCCGTCCGTCGCGTCGACGCTGACCACCCGCGCGAGGTAGCTCTTCTGGATCCAGAGCTCGGGCGCTCGCGCGAGCTCGTCCAGGAGGAACGGCTCGACCTCGTCGCGCGACAGCCTGCGCCGCACACCCGCGAGCCCGAAGTGCTTCTGGGCGATGTGCAGCGCGAGAACGCGCGCGTTGTAGCGAAAGCCGTTCACCGAGGTCGAGTTGGCCGTCGCACCGTGCTTCCGCAGCCCGGCCGACGCCGACGTCGCGTTGCCGGCGAAATAGATCCCCGGGACGGAGACGCTTTCCCAGTACGGCGTCTGCGCAGGCAGCCTTCCGTCGCCGATAGTCGCGACGCCTAGGTCGGGCAGGTCGCGGAGCGGGACGCGGAAACCCGTCGCCGCGACGATCTCGTCGCTCTCGAGGACGAGCTTGCCGTCCCACGAGGTGCCGCTCACGTGAATGCGATAGCCGTCCGCATGACGCTCGATCCGCTCGATCGCGGCGTCGACGACGTAGCTCCCGGAGCCTCCGCGCACGTACTCGTCGAACGGCTGCAGGTAGCGAAGGCGCAGCGGCGAGAACGCGAGCACCGTCGTGTCCACCGGCCGCGGCGACGCGAGCACGATCTTCCGCGCCCACGGCAAGAGGCCCTGCGCGACCTCGAAGCCCGAGTTCCGCTTCCCGACGATGAACACGCTCTTGCCCGCGTAGCGGTCGGGTGTCTGCGTATCGGCGTAGTGCGGCGCTTCCTCGAGTCCCGGGATCACCGGCCTCCACGGATCGGTCGCGCCGAGGGCGAACACGCACGCACGGCAGCGATAGTCCCCGTCCGTGGTCGTGAGCGTCAACTGCCCGTCTTGCCGCGTCGTCGACAGCCACTCGCACTCGTAGCGGACGCGGACGCCGCCGCGCTTCGCAAACTCGACTAGCGCGGACTCCATCTCGTGGCGCGCCGGAAGGTCGAACGCGCGGTCCATGAACTCAGGCGCGAGCGCGCGGTGACTCGGCTCGTCGCCGAGGAGGCTGTTGTGGTCGTACCACTCGTATTCGCGCGTCCCGCGCTCGAAAGGCGCGTCCGGCTTCGTCCAACTGATCAGGCGCTGGTAGACGGGGAAGCGGCGGAACATGCCGCCGGGCCCGTCGTCGCGCGAGATCACGGCGCAGCGCTCGACACCCGCCCGCGTCAGCGAATACGCCGTCTGCAACCCTCCCGGCCCGCTGCCCACGACGACGACGTCGTAGTCGCCGGGGGGAAACGGCTTCTCCGTCAGCTCCGCCAAGCGTTCGCGGCCCGCAGCCGCCGCGCTTCGGCCTGCAGCATCCGGTACATCACGTTCGGCTGACGAAGCATGAAGGCCTTTAGCTCGTTGTCCGGGATCGTCAGGCAGCGAAGCATCGACGTAGCGATCACGTCGGCCGTCGGCAACGCGTCGGTGAGGATCGAGATCTCGCCGAAGAAGTCACCGCGCGTCAGCCGCGCGCGCTCTTGCCCACCGATCACGACCTGCGCCTCTCCCTCGAGGATCACGTAGAAGCCGCTCCCCGCCATGCCTTCGCGGATCACGCGCTGCCCCTCGGCGAAAACCTCCTCGGTGAACGTATGCGCGAGCGCCTCGACCTGGGGGTATGGCAGATCGGCGAAGAGGCTCAGGCGCGAAAGAGTCTCGACCAGGTTCTCGGTTCCGGCCTCCACTGCAGTCAGCCTACAGCGGCGCAAGCGATGAGATCGCACGCCGCCGGCGGTCTTTCTTGCACATAGTTCCGAAGGGAGGCGCGATGACAAGGTTGACCCTCGATATCTCGATGTCGCTCGACGGCTTCGTCGCCGGGCCGGACGCGACGCTCGAAGAGCCGCTCGGC
>DASVFB010000281.1:0-2982 GCA_036380275.1 Gaiellaceae bacterium
GGCCACCGCCTCGGAGACCTCCTCCGGAGGCGAGACCGGCACCACGCCCAGCTCCTCCAGCGTGGCCGGGTCGACCGAGCGCAGCTCCTCGACCTGCGTGTCGCGGCCCATCGCGAGATCCTAGACCGGCGCGGGTTAGGAACGGCGTCTAGCTAGAGCCGACCCGCGCGGCGCAGCGGTCGAGGTCACTCAGCTGCGCGTCGATCCAGCCGGTGACGTCGTGCTCGCGCACGTGGGCGCGGATCGCCTCGAGCCGCCTGCGCCGCTCGTCAGATGCCATCGTCAGCGCCTCGTGAATCGCCTGTGCCTGGCCGGCCACGTCGAACGGGTTCACCGTCAGCGCCCACTCGCCGAGCTCGGCGTGCGCGCCGGCGTTCTCGGAGAGGATCAGCACCCCGTCGTGCTCGTTGACGAGCGGCCCCTCCTTCGCGATGAGGTTCATGCCGTCGAAGATCGCGTTCACGAAGAGCACGTCGAACTGCTTGTAGGCGGCGACCGAGCCGATGAAGTTGTCCTGGATCACGAGGTCGATCGGCAACCACCCCTCTTGCTGGAACCGGTCGTTCACGCGCCGCGCCTCACGTTGGATCGC
Source organism: Gaiellaceae bacterium (assembly GCA_036380275.1). Taxonomy (GTDB): domain Bacteria; phylum Actinomycetota; class Thermoleophilia; order Gaiellales; family Gaiellaceae; genus DASVFB01. The sequence continues at coordinate 593 of DASVFB010000281.1, forward strand.
GCCGAGGTACTCGGCGTACTCCGGGATGTCCTGCCGTGACGGGTCCAGCAGCGCGAGCATCCCGACCCGTGTGTGCCGCTCGGGGTGCGCGTCGAGATAGAGCTCGAAGGCGCGGAAGCCGCGGACGATGTTCTTCGACGGATCGGTGCGGTCGACGCGCAGCACGAGTTGCTCCGGCCGCCGCTCGACGAGCTCGCGCTCCGCGGCCCTGACGTCATCGCTGCCGGCCAGCTCGTCGAACTCGTCCGGGTCGACCGAGATCGGGTGCACGGTGATCAGCGAGCGGCGGCCGTCGTGGTCGACCACGCCGTCGACGAAGTTCGCGTCCGCATCGGCGACGTCGCTCGCCGCACGCATGAAGTTCAGCCGCCACTGATGCGTGTGGAACCCGATCACGTCGTTCGCGAGCACGCCTTCGTGGATCTCGCGCCGGATCGTGTCCGGGAGGACGTGCCAGTAGTCGGTCTGCGGCCAGGGAATGTGGACGAAGTGAGCGAGCACCGCATCGGGAGCGCGCTCGCGCACCAGGCGGGGCGCGAGGTAGAGGTGGTAATCGTGGAAGAAGACGGCAGCTTCGGGCTGGTCTTCCAGCTCCTCGAGCACGGCCTCCGCAAAGCCCGCGTTCACGCGCGCGTAGCCCTCGTCCCAGGCGTTCCGCAGCGCAATGTCCACCGACGGCGTGTACGCGAGCTGCCAGAGGTAGTGCTGCAGGAACCAGAGCATCGGGTTCGCGATCACGTTGTAGAACCAGTCGTAGGCCGTCTCATCGTGCGCGACGAGGCGCAGGCGGAACACCGAGCCGTCGCGCGAGCGCTCCTCGACCGCGTGCTCGCCGCTGTCGGCGGCGACGGCCCGGTCCTCCTCGCTCATCGCACTCGCGATCCACGTCACGTCGTGGTGCTCGACCAGGCTTCGCAGCGCCGTCACCAGCCCGCCGCCGCCGCGCCGCGCAACGCGGTCGTCCCCGTCGCGCTGGTACGTCACGGGGCCGCGGTTGGAAACGACGATCAGCCTGCGACGATCCGCCATGACCGGCGCCACCCTACCCCGGACCGGCCCCGTGAGACGGTTACGAAGCGACGACGGCCGCCGTGACCTCGGCGCCCGCCGTGTCGTTGCCGTCGAGCTTGTTCAGCAGTACGAGCCAGTCGCGCAGGAGCCGAGGCATGAGGAAGTTCCGGCGAACGTACTCCTTGCCCCGCAGCGCGCGCTGCCTCGCGGCGGCAGGGTCGTTCAGGATCTCGATGCATGCGGACGCGCATTCCTCGGGGACGTTCGGGTCGACCAGCCAGCCGGTCTCGCCGTCCTGGATCTGCGCCACGATCCCGCCGACGCGGCTCGCAACGACCGGGCGCGTCTTCCAGAGCGCTTCCGTGACGGTGAGGCCGAAGCCCTCCTTCGTCGACTTCTGGACGACCGCGTCCGAGTGCACCTGGAAGGCGTTCACCTCGACCGACCCGATGTTGTTCAGGTTGGAGAGGATGTAGACGTCGGGGTCACCGGCCGCGTAGGTGACGGTGCGGTTGTAGTAGTCCCAACCCTCCGGGTCGTCGTGCGCCATCGAGCCGACAAGCGCCAGCTGGACGTCCGGGTGCTCGGCCTTGACCAGCCGGTAGGCGTCGATCACGCCGAGCGGGTCCTTCCACGGGTCGAAGCGCGAGACCTGCGTGATCAGCGGCCGCTCCACGTCGATCCCGAACTGATCGACGATGTAGGCGGCGTCCTCAGGAGAGAGCGCCATGTTCTTCGGCGTCAGTGGATCGATCGCAGGCGGCCAGATGAACGCCGGCGGCATTCCGTCCGCGCGCGGCACGTACTCCTGCATGTGGAAGATCGCCGCGTCGTAGCGGGCGAGCCAAGGCAGCAGGAAGTCGAGCACCTCGCGATTCGGCTGCGAGAGGTCGATGTGGCAGCGCCAGATCCAGTGCGCGGAGCTGTCGGGGAAGTGCTCGATCATGCCCGCCGGCTGCGGGTCGTGGATCAGCACGAAGTCGTAGTCGTCGGCGAGCTCCTCCGCGTTCACGGTCTGGAACCGGCGGTACACCTCCTGCTGGGTAGCGGTCAGCCCCAGCGGGTCGCCCTGGAGCGCGTTGTGGATTCCCTTGGTGACCGCGAAGAACTCCTCCGCGCCCGCGATGATCCGCCACTCGGCGTCGAGCCCCGCGTCCCGCATCAACGGCACGAGCGCGTAGTTGATCTCGGCCACACCGCCGCCGAACGCCGTCGCGGAGACGTGCACGAGCCGCTTTCCGCGCAGGGGCTCGGCCAGTCGCCGGATCTCCTCCATCAGCCCGCGCGTGGCGATGGTCGCGTAGTCCGCGAGCGACTTCTGGCCGACGTTGACGAGCTGAAGCATCGCGGCCAGCGAGAATACCGCTCGGTCTGGTCGG
>DASVFB010000282.1:0-3972 GCA_036380275.1 Gaiellaceae bacterium
CGACAGCCAGGAGGCCTGCTTTCTCGCGGGCGACGACTACCGAATGTTCCTGCAGCGACACGGCCTGCCCGCCGCGCGCGGGCCGATCGTCGACGAGGACGGACGTGAGCTCGGGACGCACGACGGCTTCTGGCGCTTCACGCCAGGGCAGCGGCGCGGCCTCGGCGTCGCGGCAGCCGCGCCCCTGTACGCGGTGCGGACGAACGCCGACACGAACACCGTCGTCGTCGGTCCGCGCGAGGCGCTCGCGACCCGAACGGTGAGCGCGCGGGGCCGCCTCTACGCCGACGTTCGCCGGGCAGACGCGAAGCTTCGCTATCGCTCCGCGCCGCTTCCCGCGACGGTCGAGCCGCGCGACGGCGGCTTCGCGCTCGAGCTCGACGAGCCCGCCTACGGCGTCGCACCTGGCCAGGCTGCGGTGCTCTACGACGATGGTGTGGTGGTCGGCGCCGGCCTGGTTTCGTAGACTCGCCGGATGCTCGCCTACAGTTCCGGAGAAGTCGTCGATATCGCACTTGCGATCTTCCTGATCCTCAGCGGAGCAGGGATCGCGTGGGTCTCGCTCGAGCTCGGCGCAACGCTTCAGCGCCTCTCTGCGTTGATAAGAGGGACCCAGGACGAGGTACTCCCGGTCGTCTCGAAGCTCGGGACGACGGTTGACCACGTCAACGCGCAGATGGAAAAGGTCGATCGGATCACGGACAGTGCCGTCGACGCCGCGGATAGTGCGGATACCGCTGTGCGCGCCGTCAGCCTCGCGGTCACGCGCCCAGTGCAGAAGGTCGCTGGGTTCGCCGCCGGGGTCACGCACGGCCTCGCCGACCTCAAGACGACTCGGAACTGGCGGAGCGCGGTCGACGCAGCGAAGGCTGCCGCAGCCGCGCGCGAGCAGGAGCTCGAAGACGAGCTCCGAGACGCCGGCAAGTCGTGACCGACGTCGTCACGCTTCAGCTCCCGCGCGAGCGTGATTACTTCGGCGTCGCGCATCTCGTGCTCGGCGGTCTCGGCGCGCGACTCGACCTTACCTACGACGTGCTCGAGGACATGACGACGGCGATCGACGAGCTCCTCAACCGGCGTGAGTCCTCGGACGACGTGACGCTGACCATCAAGGTCGATGCCGACGCCATCGTCGCTACGGTCGGCCCGTTCAGCGGCCGTGTCGCCGACGAGTTGCACGCGTCCGACGCCGGCCTCGGTCTCCGCCGCGTGCTCGAGGCGGTCGTCGACAAGGTCGACGTCGGCGAGCGCAACGGCGAGCAGTGGGTCGAGCTGACGAAGAAGGTGGAGGTCGCCAGCTGATGGCCGGCAACGATCGCGAGCTCCTGCGGCGGTACCACGAGCACGGCGATGTCGCCGCCCGTGAGCAGCTGATCGAGCGGTACATGACGCTCGTGCGCTCGCTCGCGCGACGCTACTCGTACCGCGGCGAGCAGCTCGAGGATCTCGTCCAGATCGGCGCGATCGGGCTGATCAAGGCGATCGACCGCTTCGACCTGAGCCGCGGCGTCGAGCTCACGACGTACGCGACGCCGAACATCATCGGGGAGATCAAGCGGCACTTCCGCGACAAGGGCTGGTCGGTGCGCGTGCCGCGCGGCTTGCAGGAGCTGAACGTGCAGCTGTCGCGCCTGATCGAGCAGCTCACGGTGCAGTACAGCCGCTCGCCGACGATTCCGGAGCTCGCGAAGGCGGCGTCCGTCGAGGAGGAAGAAGTGCTCGAGGCGCTGGAGTCGGGGCGCGCGTACTCGTCGCTGTCGCTGTCCACCGGCGGCACCCAGGAGGATGGCGAAGAGCTCGATCCGCTCGAGTCGATCGGCAGCGACGAGCATCAGTACGAAATCTCGGAGGACCGTGCCGTGCTGGCGCCGGGCTTTCGCGTGCTCGACGAGCGCGAGCGCAGGATCCTCCACCTGCGTTTTTTCGAGGGTCTGACGCAGTCGCAGATCGCGCAGCAGATCGGCATCTCGCAGATGCACGTCTCGCGGCTGATCCGGCGCGCGCTCGAGAAGATCCGCGAGGAGATCGCGGCCGAAGAGACGCAGTCGGTCCGACGCGCGGCGCGCTGAGCCGGTTTATTGCGGCGGGCGAATGCGTTTGCGACCATCGCCCAGTGGAGACGTCCGAGCTTCCCGGCGGCACCGTCACGTTCCTCTTCACAGACATCGAGGGATCGACCGACCTCGCGCGGCAGCTCGGCGCCGATTTCGGCCGGGTGCGCAGCGAGCATCGACGCGTCCTGCGCGAGGCATTCCGCGCCCGCGGCGGGCACGAGATCGACACTGCGGGCGACGGCTTCTTCGTCGCGTTCGAGCGCGCGGGCGACGCGGTCGAGGCGGCGGTCGAGGCGCAGCGCACGCTGGCCGACGGATCCGTGCGGGTGCGCATGGGGCTGCACACGGCAGAGCCGTATCTCGACGACGAGGGCTACGTCGGCGTCGGCGTTCACCGCGCGGCACGCATCTGTGCGGCGGGGCACGGCGGCCAGATCCTCCTCTCGAACGCGACCGCGGGGATCGCCGAGGACCTCGACGTCGAAGGACTGCAGCTCGAAGACCTCGGCGAATACCGGCTGAAGGACATCGAGCGGCCGCAGCGCCTGTTCCAGCTCACCGTGGACGGCCTCGAAACGCAGTTTCCACCGCTCAAGTCGCTCGATCTTCCCGGGGCGGTGATGACGCTTCTCTTCTGCGACGTGGTCTACTGGAGCCGCGTGATCCGGGAGCTCGGCGACGAGCGGATGGTCACGATGACGCGTGCATATCACGCGCTTGTCAGGAGAGACGTGGAGCGTCACAACGGCCGCGTGTTCGAGCTGATCGCGGACAACGTCGTGTGCGGCTTCGACCGTCCACTCGACGCTCTTCGAGCAGCGCGAGACCTCCGCGAGGCTCTCCGCTCCGAGCCGTGGGCGGCAGGCGACGATCCTCCGGGGGTGTGCATGGCCGTCCACTCCGGGCGCGTCGCTGAGCCGAGGTCGGGCTATTTCGGCACTACCGCATTTCGCTGCTCGTTGCTCTGCAACAGCGCGGACCCCTGGCAGATCCTCGTCTCGCACGCGACAGAGGCGCTTCTGGAAGGAGAGGCGATCGACGTCACGCTGCTCGATCTCGGCGAGCGGACGCTGAGGGCCTTCGACCAGCCGGCGCGCGTGTTCGAGATCGCGTAGCTCGCTCAGAGGCGTTCAGTCGCGCCCGGCTCCCACGGCTTGCGGCGTGGCCACCACCCGGGAACCGCACGACGATATGTCTCGTATTGCTCGCCGAACTGACGGCGGAGCGTCGGTTCCTCGTACCAGCGCACGAACGCGCCGACCACGGCGAAGAACGCACCCGCGTACGCAAGCAGGATCAGTTGCCCAAGGAGCAGCGCCTGGCCGACGATGATTGCCCCCACGGCCAGGTACATCGGGTTACGGACGAAGCGGTAGAGCCCGCCGACCACGAGGCCCTCGGTCGGCGCGATCGGAGCCGGGGTGCCTACGCCTTCGAGCACGAAGCGAACAAACGCCTCCAAGAGAACGACGACTCCAGCTGCCAACAGCACAACACCGACCACGCGCAGCGTGAGCCAGTGCGGGATGGGCTCTTCGACCGCCCAGCCGGTCAGCCACCACGGGATCAGGCCGGCGACGACGCCCGGCGCGACGAACAGGAAAACGAACGTTCCGGCGGCCGCTCTCGCCTTGCGCACGCCGCATTCTGACCGGGGACCGACGCGGGCCGTCCCTAGAATCGAGCCAATGCGTACGTCCGCCGAGATCCGCGAGGGCTTTCTCTCCTTCCACGAGTCGAAGGGACATCTGCGCCAACCGTCGGCGTCGCTGATCCCGCGCGCGGACGACCGTTCCACTCTCCTCATCAGCGCTGGCATGCAGCCGCAGATGCCGTACTTCCTCGGACGCGAGCCGCCGCCCGCGCCGCTGACGACGATCTGCCAGAAGTGCTTCCGCACGCCCGACATCGACGAGGT
>DASVFB010000283.1:0-2617 GCA_036380275.1 Gaiellaceae bacterium
CGTTACGACCGGCTGTACGTCCCGAGAAACGACGCGCGCTACCTCCGGCGCAATGCGCTCGTCGCGCTCGGCAACGTCGGCAGTGCCGACGACGTGCAGCTCGCGCAGCCGTTTGTGGACGGCGAGGATCCGATGCTGCAAGAGCAGGCCCGCTGGACGATCGCGCGGCTCGAGGAGCGTTCGCTCGGCGAAGGCTAGGCGCGCGCGCGAAGGCGGGAGACGCCGAGCTCGTTCGCGAGCTCGCGTGCACGGGACGCGACGTGCTTGCGCATCTCCTCCGGCTCGAGGAGCACGGCTTCACCGCGTTGGGACAACACCTCGCCGATCAGCCACTCCGCACTGCCGACGGGCATCTCGGCGAGCGCGTTTCCGTCCTTGAGAAGAGTCGCTCCACGCTCGGCGGCCCAGCGTGCCGCGACGCCCTTGAGATAGAGGATCCGTGCGCTGCGTGCGTCGCGGAATCCGCGCGGCTCGAAGGCCGGACGCGGCACGAAGCTCTCCTGCGTGAGCTGCGCGCTCCTCATCCGGTCGAGCCGGAAGCTGCGCTCGGCGTCACGTGAACGATCCCAGGTGTGCACGCGCCAGTTCGGCAGCTCGCGCTCGAGCGAGTAGGGCTCGACGACGCGCTTCGACCAGGTCTGCTCGCCTTCCTTCTGGTACTCGATCTCCACGAGACAGCGGTCGCGGATTCCCTGGGTCAGGGTCGCGACGAGGTCGGCCTCTGCTTCGGCGATCTGCGGGTTCGGTGTCTGCGTGAGCTCGAACTGGCCGAAGGTCTCTTCGAGCTTCAAGCGCACCCGGTCGAGTGGTGTGTGCGCGTCGGCCGCGATCATCGGCCCGACGAACTCGAGTGCAAGCACGATCGCGCGGGCTTCGAGCGGGGTCAGGCGCGGTGCGAGGCGGAACGTGTCGCCGTAGAGCTCTTTGTCGACGTGGACGGTGTCGCCTTCGAGCGCCGCGTACACCGTGTAGCAGCCGCCGCCGAAGTTGACGAGGTTGAGCAGCTGCAGGTGTTCCTCGAGCTCCTCGGCAGGGATGTGAAATCGCTCGACGATCTCCTGGGCCGGGATGAGCGCGTCGTGGCCTTCGCCGCAGGCGGCGAGCAGGTAGGCGAGGAGTGCCTGCAGGACGGCGAAGCGCTCGGGCACGACCGGGCCGGCGGGGCGTTCCCCCGTTGCGTCGACGCGCGGAACCGGAGCGGGCGCGGCGAGCTTCGGCGGCGCTTCCTCGTGTCGTTCGCGGACGGCGCGCAATGCGTCGGCCACTTCCCGTCTCAGCTCGTCGGGCTCGACCGGGATCGCCCGCCCGTCCTGGCGCAGGATCCAGGAAGCGAGCTGCGGCAGCGACGAGTAGCCGGTGACGAAGACGCCGTCCTCCAGCTGTCCGGCGTTGCCGAATGCGCGCTCGACCCACCACGCGGTATCGCCCGCGAGCTCGATCCGAGCCTCGCCCACGATGTCGCCGATCTGCCACGGAGGCCTGCCGCGGTACTGGTCGATGTCGAACTCCGCCGGAATCCGGAAGTCGCGTTCGCGACGTGTCGCGAAGCGGATGTCACCCCGGATCCTCGAAACGCGGAACGTGCGTATGTCCTTGCGGTCCAGATCCTGGCCGATCACGTACCAGCTGCCGTTGTCGGAGAGGAGGCCGTAGGGATTGACGGTGCGTTCGGTCTGCCGGTTGCGGGAGATCGAGTAGTACGGGAACTTGATCGTGCGTTGCTTCGAGATCGCGCCTTCGAGCTTCCCGAGGCGCCCGGGCATCTCGGCCGAGTAATCGGGGTCCGACACCTCGACGCGTACCGCTGTGTCCGTTGCGGGCTCGCCGAAGCCAGGGCGTCCGAGTGCGAGGTTCTGGAGGGCGAGGCGGAGCGGCTCCGAATAGGCGAACTGTCCTTCGAGGAGGTAGAGCGCGGTCTGGAGCGCGGCGAGCTCGTCGTCGTCGAGCTCGAGCTTTTCGAGGAAGTAGTTCTCCGACCGGAGGGTGTAGAGCTCCTCGCCGGTGAACTCGTCGCGCTGGGACTGCAGCGGCACGCCCAGTGCGAGTAGTTCCGCGCGGTCGGAGTAGAACCGGCGCGCGAAGGCTTCGTCCGACATCTCCGAGTAGCCCTCGACGTTGGACTTGACGTCGCGGGCGGTCAGCAGCCGCCGCTCCGCCATCAGAAAGGCGACGAGCGACAGTTGGCGAATCAGCTTGTCGGTGTCGTGAGACACCGGGCGAATCTATCGGACGGACCATGGGAGCCGACGCCCAGTTCCAGTCTTCTCGCCGGCGGACGAAGCCGTGATGGACCGGATTGTGGAGGACATACTGGAGCGTGGCCTCGTACTGCTCCTCGGATTCGATGGACTTTGACCAGTAGCGGCGCCCGAAAACGTGATTCTTCCGCCCGTGCCGCTCGTTGAAGGCGCGGGCGTAGCCGCCGTTCAGGTCGCGCATTCCCTTGTCCAGGTTGGGGGCAGGCGTCTCCAGGACCAGGTGGTAGTGGTTCCCCATCAGGCAGCTGACGTGGATGCGCCAGCCGTATCGGCGTTCGACGCGCCGGAGGAGATGGAAGAACACCATCCGGTCCTCGCGGTCGACCACGATCGGTGCGTGGTTGTTCCCGCGGCTCCCG
>DASVFB010000284.1:0-4115 GCA_036380275.1 Gaiellaceae bacterium
GTACTGCCAGCAGTTCGAGACGCAGGCGCTGCCGGTGCTGATCCGGAAGTACGTCCGCTCGGGCAAGCTCAAAATCGACGCGCGCTTGATCGGGTTCCTCGGCCCCGACTCGCAACGCGGCCGCCTGGCGGCGCTCGCGGCAGGCAAGCAGAACAAGCTTTTCAATCTGTCCGAGTTGCTCTATTACAACCAGGGACCCGAGAACACCGGCTGGCTCAACGACGACCTGCTCGCGTCTGCGGCGGTGAGCGTTCCCGGCCTCGACGCCGAGCGGATGCTCAGCGAGCGGAACTCCGACCAGATCAGCAACGAAGCGAACGCGCTGGACCACCAGGCACAGGAGCAAGGCGTCAACTCCACGCCGACCATCCTCGTCGGCAAGACGGGCGAGCAGCCGAAGCTGGTGGCGATCGCTTCGCCGAGCGACTCGGCGACGGTCGCCCGCGCGATCGACGACGCGCTGAAACGCTAGCGCGTGGCGCTACTCCCAGCCCAGGTCGCGGCCGAGGAGCTCGTAGAGGCGGCGGTTCGGCTCTGCGAAGTGCGCGCGGAGCCTGTGTCTCGTCGCCGGGTCCATCGCGGGGTATTCGCGCTCGAAGATGCGCGGGTACGCGGCGAGCTCGTGCGGAGGCACGCCGAGAAAGGCGAGCACGTGCGCGTACGTCTCGCGCGGCCGCTGGAGCAGGTCTTCGCTTGGAATGACAAGCAGCTGCTCGTGCGGGAAGAGCTCGAGCCAGCGCTCCAGCTGCTCGGCGTAGCGACCGCGCTCCTGGTAGGTGAAGTTCCACCATGCGTGGCTGAAATAGCGCGGATCACGCATGCGCTCGAGCTCGCCTGCCATCCGCGTCTCCTCGTCGTCGAGTGCTTGCTCGAACGGGAGCGGCTCGCGTCCGAGCGCGACCTCGTGGTGGTAGTGCGACAGCGCCCGGTCGACCGGATTCCGCACGAGAACGATCAGGCGCGCGTCGGGCACGAGTGCGGCGGCGCGTTCCGGCGCCTGCGGATGGAAGACGTAGCTCGGGCTCGCCTCGCCGACGACGGGGTCGAGGCGCGCGCGCGCGCGAACGGCCCGAAGGTAGACCTTGTTCGGAAAGTTACCCCGGTACCACGCTTCCCCGCGCCAGAAGTGCCGATCGAAGAAGCTGACCTCCTTCCACGCCGGTCCGGTCAGCGCCGGATGCTCGCGCAGGTACGCATAGAGCGCCGTCGTCCCGGCCTTCTGGGCGCCGAGGATCAGAAAGTCCGGCAGCGGCCTTGCCGCGGCGGTCGCTCGGCCGTACGTCCACAGCGCGTTTCGCGCGATGACACGCGCCGGCGCCGGAATCGTCGGGACCAACCGCAGCCTCACGCGGCGACGTTACATCAGGCGGGCTTCTGCACCCGGCGTGCGACCGCGACGCCGGCGAGGCAGAGTGCGCCGCCGAGCAGCGCGAGCTCGGGCGGCGTCTCTCCGAGCAAGAGCCATCCGAGCAAGATCGCGATTGGCGTCACTAGGTAGGTCGTTGATCCCATTCGCCCGGCCGTTGTGCGCGAAAGTGCGTACGCCCACGCGATGAAGCCGATCGCAGTCGGCACGATGCCGAGATAGATCGTCCAGCCGATCGCCGACGCGCGGGCGTCGGAAGCGTCGTGCCAAAGCGATCCTGCAAATGGAAGGCACGCCAGAGCACCGGCTGTGCATCCGACCCAGGTCACCTGGAGCGGTGTCATCCGTGCGAGCAGCGGCTTTTGAGTGACGACGCCTCCCGCGTACGCGACCGCGGCGACGACGCACAGCACCGCACCCCAGCTCGGCACGAGACCGTGCTCCGACGTCGCGATACCGATCACGACGGCGCCCGCGAAGGCGATCAGGCACCCGGCGAGAAGCCCGCGCGGAAACCCCTCGTGGAGAAGGATGCCGGCGAGAACGGCGATGAGGATCGGCCCGACGTTCACGAGCATCGCGGCGGTTCCGGCGTCGACGCTCCGCTCGGCCTGGTTCAACACGACGCTGTAGACGCCGAACCAGAGGACGCCGAAGAGCGCGATGCCAGGCAGATCTCGCTTCGAAGGCAGCGCTTCGCGTCGCACGAACGCAAGCGCGCCGAGCGCAACGCTCGCGACGAGCAACCTCCCGAGGGCGAGCGCGCCGGGCGAGAGGTCGCGCCCCGCGGAGCGGATGCCGACGAACGCGGACGCCCACAGCGTGACCGTGAGCAGCGCCGCGCCGAGCACGAGCATCCGCTCGCGCTCGAGCGTGGCGTCGTGTGCCGACTCGAGCGTCGCCATCGTGAGCTGAAACCCCCTCCGGTCTGTTTTTGTGAGAACGGACAGCGGGCTTGTGGCAATCCATGGGGACCAGGTCGCGCTAAGAACTCGTTTCATAATGCGCTTCGTCGATCGGGACGCGATGGGCGGTGCGAGGCAAGGACGCAGGGAGGCCCGATATGCAGGCATATCGGGCCGACTGAGGACGCCGCATCGCGCCGCCCAGCGCGCCCCCGCGGCACAAGGCTCATTGTGAAACGAGTTCTAAGCCGGCGGCCCTGAGGGCGCGCACGTCAGGTGGCCGTTCGAGCCCTTTCGATGATCGCCTCGACGACTTCGCTCTTGGCGTCGGCGTAGTGCTGCACGAACTTCCACTCCCTCCGAGCGAGCTCGCGCTTGGTCTGCTCGTACAGCTCCCGCTCCGCGTCGTTGGCGCGCAGCCGGTCCCTGAACAGCAGCATGCGCTCGATCTCGACACAGCCCGTTGAGAAGACGTGGACGTTGGCCGTAGGGTCGGTGCCTTTGACCAACCTGTGCTCGAACCAATCGGGCTCGCGGATACATAGGACGTAGCCGGCGGCCTCGAGCGGCGGAACGTACGCTGCCTCGTCCGCCGAGTCGGCGACGGCGAGAACGATGTCGATGATCGGCTTGGCGGCGATGCCGGGGATCGATGTCGACCCTGTGTGTTCGATCTGCAGCGCGCGCTCGCCGAGCGCAGCACGAATTCGCTCGGCCTCGCGCTCGAACAGCCGCGGCCACTCGGGGTCGTAGTCGACCAGCACGACCGGCCCGGAGGACGGCGACCCGTTGACGTGCGATGCGCGGAGCTCCTCCTCGGTTCTCACCGAGCCACAGCGTAACCCTGCATGCCGCGGGGATTGGCCGCTGCCACGAGCTGACCGTCCTCGCGCTTGACGGCGCACACGCGTCCCAGCGACCACGGTGGAGCAACCGTCACGTCGTGCCCGCGTGCCCTGAGGCCTCGCACGACGTCGTCGCCTGCGCGATCCTCGATGAACAGCGAGCGCGGCGCGAACCCGCGCGGATAGAACGAGTCGATCAGGTGCTGGGTGTGGAAGTCGGGCGCGTCGACGGCTTCCTGCAGGTTGAGGCCGCGGTCGACGTGATGCAAGAAGACGTGCAGCGCCCACTGCTCCTGCTGGTCACCGCCGGGGGTGCCGTACGCGAGCCACGGCTCGCCGCCGCGCAGAACCAGCCCGGGCGAGAGCGTCGTCCGAGGTCGCGTGCGCGGCTTCAGCGACGACGCAAGACCGTCCTCGAGCCAGAACATCTGCGCGCGCGTCCCGAGCGGCCAGCCGAGCGCAGGAATGACCGGCGAGCTTTGAAGCCAGCCGCCCGAAGGCGTCGCGGAGAAGAGATTGCCAAAGCGATCGGCGACGTCGAGGTGAACCGTGTCGCCGCGCGTCGGCTCCCCGACGCCAAGTGACAAAGTGTCACTCGGCGTGTGAAGCGACGGCAGCCGGCCGAGCCCGGGACGGAGCTCATCCGACGCTTCGTCCGTGACGAGCTTGCGCCGTTCGTCGTTGTACCCCGTCGAGAGCAGCGTGTCGAGCGGCACCGGAAGGGCGTCTCCGTACGCTGCGTCGCGGTCGGCGAACGAAAGTTTCGCGCACTCGGTGACGACATGCACCAGCTCCTCCTCGCTGAGCTCGCCGACGTCGAAGCCGGAAAGCAGCGCGAGTTGCTGCAAGCCCACCGGCCCCTGGCCCCACGGCTCCGTCTTGCACACGGTCAGCCCGCGGTAGTCGAGCGTGACCGGTTGCTCGAGTGTCGCCCGCCAGTCGCGCATGTCGCCCGCGTCGAGCAGTCCGCCGTTCTCGCGTGAAAAGCGGTCGATCTCG
>DASVFB010000285.1:0-16610 GCA_036380275.1 Gaiellaceae bacterium
TCCGCCCGCGCGATGAAGTCGCGGAGCGATGCGAGTTCCTGCTCCCTCCCGACGATCCCGGTGACCATGGTGGAATCCGCTTTCTTAGCAGGTGGCGCGTGCCAGAGAGACGCTCCCGTCGGCTGTTGCCTCGCGCGGGTGGAGAAGCGCCGCGCGCGCAGTCTCGCGAACGCGGTGGACATTCGGGATCGGAAAGTTGTCCGCCTTGCGTCGGCGGAGGATGTACTCCCGCCCGAACGTCACGGTCAGGGTCGAGCGCGGGTCGACGCGTGTGGCGAGCCTAACGAGGCCTGGGAGGCGGTCGAGGGGGATGTCGGTGCGCACGTTGCGCTCGACCGTCCGCGCGAGCGACTCGAAATTCCGCAGCACGCTCAGCGGGTCGAGCTGGTCGGCCAGTGCGCTCAGGAAGCAGCGTTGCCGCGCCATGCGGGTGTAGTCGTCCGAGGCCTTGCGCGACCGGACGTAAGCGAGAGCTTCCCGGCCGTCGAAGTGGTAGGTGCGACCGGGGTAGACGTCGATCCTCGGCTTGGGCTCCCCCCACGCCGCCCGGGTCACCGAGTCGGCCAGCCGCTCCTTCACGTCGATCGTGACGCCGCCGAGCGCGTCGACGAGGTCGGCGAAGCCGCGCAGGTTTGCGAGCGCGTAGTAATCGATGCGCACGCCGAGCAGCCGCGAGACGGCGAACTTGAGCGCGGTCGCCCCTGGGTCGCGCGCATGCGGGAACAGGTCCGGCTGCGCGCGAGCGTACGAATAGAGCCCGTTGATCGCGTCGTGGAACACAGGCAGGCGACCGCCGACGCGAATGTCGACCAGGTTCCGCGGGATCCCGAACGCGGCGGCGCGTCGTGTCCCGTGCTCGAGCGCAACGAGGATGATCGTGTCGGTGCGGGCACCCCAGTTGCCGGGGCCCTCGTCGGTTCCCATGAGCAGGATCGTCGTCCAGGGACGCTCGGCGGCCGCAGCCTCGATCACCTGCGGCGAGGCGGCGAGGGGCCGGCCACGCGGCAGCGGCGGTTCAGGCTCCGGCGCCGGTTGGTCGCTGAGAAATATGCCCTGTGAAGGCAGCAGGTCACGCGGCTCCTCGCTTGCGAAGACGCGGTCGAGGACGGTGTAGCTGCGAACGGCGAGATAGCCGGCGGCCGCGTGCGGCGCGAGTGTCAAGACGACGAGTGCGGCGACGAATACTGGAGCGGCGGCGCGGCCTGCGTCGACGACGGCGAACACGCGCAGGCCGAGTAGTGCAGCGTCGAGGACGAGGATCGCGAGCAGCAGGCGGAGTCCGAGCGTCGGATGTGCCAGCGCAACGGCCCCCGCCCCCAGCACGATCGCCGCGGTGAGCGCAAGCAGGATGATCGCGCGGCGGTACGCTCCCACGACGAGTTGGCCGAGCCCCGGCACGAGCATGGAGAGCGTCGCGGCCGCCATGGCCGCACCTTATTTCAGCGCGCGCGCACCACGATGGAACACGGTTGGCTCGCGTTTCGCGCCACGTCGAACGCCTGGTAGGTGAGGGTGTACATGCGCCCCTTCGTGGCACGAAGCTGTCCCGTGTAACTGGCGGTACCGACGGTGAACCCAACGATGTCGCTTCCTGCGGTCGCCGGATTGTTGCTCGTGATCGACTCGAGCACCGATCCGTTCGGTCCCGAGCTGCCGTCGGTGACGAAGACCGTGGCCGTGACGTTGACGAGTTTGTTGTTCCCCCCCGACAGCGGGTTCGGAATGACGGCGACGGTGCAGGCGGGCGCGGTCTTGTCGATCTTGATCGGACCGAAGAAGGCAGGCGGATTCGCGTGGTTGCCGGCGACGTCCGTGCAGTTACCGATGACGCCGTTGGTCGTTCCCGCTGCGCTCACGGTCACCGGGGGATCGATACTGGCGACCCCCGACTGGTTCGCGCCGTTGTCCGTGCAGTGGAAGGTCACGACCACGTCGTGGTTGGTCCAGCTTCCTGCCGTGTAGGGCACCGTCGCCCCGCTGTTGTTCGTCGTGGTCGCCGTGGCGGTGGCGACCGGCAGCGTGCGGTCGATGTCGATCCCGGCCGTGGGGGTGCCGAAGGTGACGGTGGAGCTGTTGCCCGCCTGATCGGTACACGTCCCGCTGACGGTCCGATTCTCCGTCGGACCCTGGACCTGCACCGGTGCGGTGACCGAGACGATCTGGTTGTCGGCCGAGATCGGCGTGCAGGTGAACGTGACGGTCACGGTCCGGCGGACCCACACTCCCGCGGTATACGGCGCTCCGCCGGCGATCGTGGCGGCGACATGGATCGAGGGCGAAGTCTTGGTGATGTTGATCCGGTCGAAGGTGGAGGTTGTCTTGTTCCCGGCCGCGTCCGTGCACGTCCCCGTCACCGACTGGTCGTTGCCGGAGCTCGTGACCGTGACGCGCAACGGATTCGTCCCGCTCGAAGTGGTTGTCGACCCGCTGGTGTACGTGAGCGTCGCGACGCCGGAGTTGCCGTCCGTGCAATCGAACGTGACGGTGACGTCCTGGCCCGTGTTCGTGCCGGGGATGTAGGGAGTCGTCCCCCCGCCCGACGGGATCGTGGCCGTCGTGGTGACCGACGGAACGATCGAATCGATCCACACCTGCCGAGTGTTCGCTGACTCCACGTTGTTGGCGTTGTCGGAGGCGAAGTACGAGATCGTGGTCTTCCCTTGGGCTGTGACCGTCACCGATCTCGACGCGCCGGGCACCACGGTCACGGGATTGGTCTGTGCTCCGGTCGAGGAGAACGAGATGTCCCTCACACCCGAGGTATCGTCGGTCGCCGTCAGGGCGATCGCGACAGATCCCTTCGCCCAGTCGCCGAACGTATACGGCACGCCGCCGACCGTTGCGGCCGCGGTCGTCGTGGGAGCGGTGGTATCCGGCGGGTACGTGTACCCGTCGACGAGGATCGCTCCCTGACCGTCGGGGTTCATTACGGCCACGTGCACCGTGCCCGCGGGGGCGGTCGGAATCAACCCGGTGATGGTCGTGGAGTTGAGGACCACGGGCGGGCGGGCGGGGGCGGGCGGGGGCTGGGTTGGGCAGTCCGTGTTCCGGGGCGCGAGCTGGAGCAGTTGCTCACGGCCGATGGTCACGGCCGCGGGCGCGACGGCGTTCGTCGACGCCCCACAGGTGTTCGCGAAGCCGGTTCCCGTGATCGTCACCTCTGTTCCGCCCGGTCCTGAGGACGGCGTGATGGCGGTGATCGTCGGCCGGGGCGCTGCCGTGAAGACGAAGCCGTCTTCCAGGGTGGCGGACAGCGTGCTCGGGTTGTGGTCCGGGTCAGGGTTGACGACCGTCACGTCGACCGTCCCGTAGACGCCGGCAGGGGCGCGCGCGTCGATCGTCGTGCCATCGGAGGAGACGCTCGTGGCGGTGCCCGAGCCGCCGTTGCCGCCTCGCCCGAACGTCACCCGCGCGCCACGCGCGAAGTCCGTGCCCGTCAGGTGCACGACCGTGTTGCCGAGAGTGTTCGCGGTGGCCGGTGAGATCGAGGTCAGCGTCGGAGCGCCGGCCGGGCCCGTGTTGGTGAACGTGCTGGTTGCCGTCTGGCCGTCCGGGTTCTTGACGGTCACGGTCTTGGTTCCTCCGGGCGCGTTCGGAACCAGGCCCACGATCGAGGTGGGGCTTCGCACGATCGGGTGTGGCGAGACCGGTTGCAAGCAGGTCGTGTCGGGGAGGCTGGTCTGGCCGGGCACGAGGCTTACGGGCACGCACTCGGCGGACCCGACGGAGACGATTGCCGGGGAGGCAGCCGGAGAGGCAGCGTCCGACGGATCGGCGAAGCCCGAGCCGGCGATGGTGATCTCGGTGCCGCTCTTCCCCGTGCTCGGAGTCACGGAGGTGATCGTCGGCGGAGCTGCGGCGTTGAAGGTGAAGGCGGAAGGCAGCGTGTCCGACTGTCCATCCGGGAGGGTCACCTTCACATCCACCGCGCCGGCGGCGTGTGCCGGGGTCCTCGCCGTGATCGTCGTGGCATTGAGAGCCGCGGCACTGGCGGCGGCGGTTCCTCCGAACGAGACCGTCGTCCCTGCACTGAAGTTGGTTCCCGAAATGGTCAGCTGCGTGCCGCCGAGCGATGTTCCCATCGCGACCGTGAGCGCCGTGATCGTCGGTGCGGGCGCCGCGGAGAACGTGAATGCGTCAGTCTTCGTTGCCTTGCCGCCGCCCGGGTTGGTCACGACCACGTCGACGATTCCTGCCGCGTGGGCCGGCGTCTTAGCGGTGATCTGCGTGCCGTCCGATGCGACCACGACGCTCGTGCCCGCCGGCAGCGGGACCTGATCCCCGCTCCCGGCGAAGGCGACGTTCGCGTTTGCGAGGAACCCGGCGCCGGTGATGGTCACGGTTGTCCCGCCGAGCGAGGACCCCGTGGCCGGCGACACCGACGTGATCGACGGTGCCGTGCCCGTGTAGGTGTAGGGGTGCGCGCTTCCCGACTCGAGTGCACCGGTCTGGCCGTCGGGGTTGAGGACGACGACGTTGGTCGCCCCGACGATGCCGGCCGGCGCCGTCACGAGGATGCTCGTGGAGCTGAGGACTGACACCGGCGTGCCGTTCGAGTCGCCCGTGAGGCTGGGCGTTCCGTCCGACGGCCCGAACAGGACTTGGGCGCCGGGCTGGAAATGGGTGCCAGTGACGGTGACGTCCGTCCCGCCGGTGACCGGGCCCGATGTCGGCGAGACGCTCGTCACAGTCGGCGCAGGGACGTACTCGAACGGCTTACCGTTGCTCGTCGCAGACTCGCCGCCCGGCAGGGTGACCGTGACGGTCACGTCCTTCGTGCCGGTGCCTGCCGGCGACATAGCCTTGAGCGACGTGGCGCTGACATCGGATACGGAAGCGGCGGCGGTGGTACCGAACTTGACGGCGATCGTCGCTCCCGTCTGCGTGAGAGCGCTGCCTGTGACGTGGACGGACGTGCCGCCCGCCTCCGGACCGCTCGCCGGCGCGATCTTCGTGATCGCCGGCTTGGCGACGTACGTGAACGTCGTCGTCCCGGTCGAGTCGGGCCCGCTCGACGGGTGGAGCCGTACCTCGACGGTGACGTCGCCCGGCGCCGCCGCCACGGGCGACGTAGCCGTCAGCGACGTATCCGAGGCCGGCGTGACAGTGACCGGCGAGCCCGTGCCGAACTTGACCGTGAGGGTGCCGGCTCCCGAGAAGCCGCAACCCGTGATCGTCGCCGACGTGCCGCCCGTCACGAAGCCGACGGCGGGCGAGATCTCCGTGACGCCGAAACCGCTACAGGGAGCGGCGCTCGAGGCGCTGCCCTGCAGGCCGACGGCGGCGAGCAGGATCGCGAGCACGCAGGCCGCCGAGCGTGCTCTCGGCGATCTCCATTCCTTGGTCGCGGCCCACATCGGCTGGCGCCCGCGCTCTAGCCCACCGCGTGGCGGTAGGCTTCGGCATAGAGCTTGAAGGCGAGCTCGTAGTTCCCAGCGGCCAGTGCGTCGTTGCCGTCGGCGAGCTTACCTTGGGCGTCGCCGTTGACCGTCTGGCCGGCGGCGAGCTCGTTGACGACGGTGCTGGTCACGATGTCGCGCACCGTCTCGAGGTAGCCGCCCTGCGAGGCTGGGAGTGCGAAGAGCGCGATCGACGGGCTCGGCGGCTCGGTGAGCGACTCCTCGATCTCGAGCCGCACGCTCAATGTCTGCAGGTGGGCGGTGTTCGCGAGCGCAGTGTCCTGGCGCTCGTCGATCGTGTTCGCGAGGCCGTTCGCGGTGCCGCTCGGATCGCTGCCGGAGTAGGTCGCGTGGTCGGTCGGTGTGCCGATCGAGCTCAAGAGGTCACTGGCTCGCGTCTGGAGGTCCATGCTGGTCAGCTGGATGTGGTTGGTGTTGCCCTGGGCCAGGCCGAGGTTGTTGATCACGACGGTGAGCTTTGCGGTGGTGGTGTTGATGACCGTCTTGATGATGTTCAGCGTCGTGTCGATGCCCGCGGCGGCGGTCGTCAGCCGGTCGACGCTGGCCTGCGACGACGCGCGCGCGTAGGCACCCGGGCTCGGGTCGAGCGAGCTCTGAACGGGATAGGTGGATACCAGGTCCGCGTTGAACTCGGCCTGGTCGCAGTCGAGCTTCCGGTCCAAACGGTCCTGCAACCCGATGTTGAGCCCGTTCGCCACTCCGAAGGCGACCCCGGCGACGATGAGGGCGGGGAACCAATCGGCGCCGTCGGGAAGGCTCGACGCGACGGCGTTGGCTACGCCGGCCGCCTGGGCGGCAGCCCAGGAGCTGTAGAAGAGGCCCCGCGTATCCCCGAGGCTGGCGCTGTCCGAGCAGTCGGACAGGAAGCCCGCGGGGTTGGCGGTCGGAGCCGTCGGCCCGATCTGCGAGAGGTTGTCTCGGAGGACGTTCGGCTGTTCCTCCCACGCAGGGTTCAGTCCGAGGATCGACTGCATGGCGTCCAGTTGGACGCTGTTGAGATTGGAGAGATTGCTCTTGGCGACGGCGATGCTCTTGACGTTGGCCTTGAGATGCGGTGCGACGACGGCTTTCGTCTGCGGGTTCCGCGAGGCTGCCGTGAGAGCGCCCTGGAGGTTCTGCAGGTAGGTGCCCAGGCTTGCGCGGAACTCCTCCTGGGAGGGGCTGGTCGTGCCGGCGAACGCCGATGACGCGAGCGGCAGCGCGACAAGGCACGCGACGATGCAGGCGGCCACGGCGCACGTGGCAGCGGACCGGCGCGGCTTCGTCGAGCGGCTACCGCCCATCGGTGTATGCCTTTCTGTAGAGCCCGTACGCCGTCTTGTACGTACCGGCCGTGAATGCGGCGTTTGCCTGAATCAGGTCGGTCATCGCCTTCGGGCTCGGATTTCCGACGGCAGCCTGTTTGGCGAGCGTGTCGGTCACGATCGACTTCACGACCTCCAGGTAGCCGCCGAACGCGGCCGGGAGCTGGAAGAGGCCGATCGGCGACTCACCCTGGTTCTTGTCGAGATTCTGCTCGATCTCCATGCGCAGCTGGAGCGTCTCGAGCGTGCCGAGGTTGGCGATCAGGCTGTCGGCCTTCTTGAGGATCGTCACCTCGGTGTTCCGGAGCACGGCGACATTCGTCTGCAGCGTCTGAAGATCGGTTTGGACGTCGTCGACCCGGATGGTGATGTCGTTCAGGATGTTGTTCAGGGCCGTTACGGCCGTGTCTACTGTGTCCGTTTGCGTGGCGACGGTATTGACCGTGGTCTGGACGGCGTTGATCGTCGTCTGCGAGTTGCCCGCTTTGGCGATCAGCCTGTCGATGCTGAACTGCGTCGACCCCGGGACGATCGTGTCGGAGTTCGCGGGGTCGTGAGGCCAGGTCGTCTCCTGGGTGTTGCTGAAGGCTGTCTCGGCACAATCGACGGCTATCTCCAATGCCTGGGCGAGGCCGAGATAGATGCCGTTCGCGACGCCCCAGGCGACCATGAGGCCGAGCCTGATACCCGTGGGCGCGGTGATGAGGGGCAGCACGCCGATGACGCCGGGCGCCGCAAGGGCCGCTGCCTGCAAGGCGCTCTGCACCTCGTTCGCGGCGAGGACGGCGATGACCTCGGCGTAGGGGTCTCCGGCGCTGAAGCAGTCGTCGGTGAACGTGCCGCTGCCGTGGATCGCGGCCAACGGGCCCCCCGCCGGCGCAGGCGCGCCCTTCGCGGCGCCGCCGCTCGGGCTCGCCGCCTGCGAGTCGAACGCCGCAACGGCGGCTGACAAGACTCTCGGGGCCTGCTGCCAGTTCGGATCGTGGCTGAGGCTCGCCTGGAGTTGACCGAGCTCGGCCCAGTCGTAGCCGGCGACCTGCTTTTTGGCCGCCGTGACCATCGGCAGCAGGTTGGTTCCCGTCGACGAGAGGCTCTTGGCGGTCGCCGGGTTTGCGCGCATCTGCTTGACGACGCCGCGGAGCCCGCTCAGCATCGTCTGGACGTTTCCTCGGAACTGCTCGCCGGCGAGCTTCGCCGCCCGGGCCTGAACCAGCGGAGTCGCCTTGGGAGCTCTCGCCGCCGACGCTCCCGAGGCGGTGAACGTGAGCGTCGCTCCCGCGGCCGCGAGAACCATCGCAACGGCTGCGAACGCTCCAAGCGTCTGCGAAGCACGACCCATCCGTCGCGACTATTTCGCGAGCTGCGTCAACCGTTCGTTACCGCTGCGTTACCGAAGGAGGGCTCAGCCGCTCGAGCCAGCTGTGCACGCGATGCTCGACGTCCGCCGCGGTCCCGACGTCGTGGACGATCTCGTCGCGGCGGTCGACGAGATCGAGGTTCTCGGTGATCCGGGCGCGCACCAGCTCGCCGCCCTCCAGCCAGATGCGCACGAGCATGACGGCCGAGATCGTCGGCGGCACCGCAGGCATTCGTGCAGGCTATGTGGTACGGCGTTACTGAACCGTCAGTGGGCGACGAGATCGTGCGCGAGCTCGTCGAAGCGGGGCGACGGCACGAGCCCCAATGGCTGAAGAACCTGCCGGAACTGCCTGTGGTGGGCGAGGGCTTCGGCGCGATTACCCTCCACGAGAAGCGAGCGAATGAGCATGCGCCGGCTCGTTTCGCGCAGCGGGTCCGCACGGACCGCGGCGGACGCACAGCCGATCGCCGACGCCACGTCGCCGGACGCCAGATGCGACTCACAGAGCGTCTCGAGCGCGCGCAAACGCACCTCGTGGAAGCGCTCGCGCTCGACCAGCACCCAGTCGTCGTACCAGTCGGGCAGCAACTCGCCACCGGCGAGCAGGAGCTCGAGCTCCTTGGCGTCACCGTTCCGGGCGCCGGAGCTCTCCAGGCGAGCGGCAAGCTCGTACGCCCTCCGCGCGTCCACCCCGACGCTCGCGCTCAACTCGAACTCGCTCCCGCACTCGAGCACCGATGCGTCGGGGCAGACGGCGCGCAGCCGGAACAGCGCCGTGCGCAAGCTCCCGTAGGCATGAGCCTCGCTCGCGTCGGGCCACAGCGTGAACGCCGCCCTCTGCCGCGGAACGGACCGCCCCTGCAACGCCACGAGGGCAACAAGCCGTTGCGCCGAAGCGGACAAATGCCGCACGGCCCCGCCGCTGCGAAGCGAAAACCCGTCCATCAGCACGAGCTGTGCAGGCTCAACGGCTGCGAGCTCGCTCGCGCTCGCTGCAGTCATCCGGTCCCCTCAGTTTTTTGACGGCATGACCACCACAGTCCTCCTCCGAACCCCTTCCCCCAGCCCGGGTCCAGTGGACGACGATGAAGTGGTGGCTCGAACCTACACCGTCTGCTCGCGCATATCTAGATCTAGATGCCCGTCGCTGTAGATGGATGCCTCTGAGCAGGGATTTCTTGCCATCTCGCGGCCCGCGGCATCACAACCGGAACGTGAAACGGGCCCGCCGCGAGCTGGCCGTCCGCTTCCCGGCTCGAATACGCTCACCGCGATGCAGCTCGTCCGCGTCTCCGGAGTGACGAAGAACTTCGGTTCGGTGCGCGCGCTCGACGGGGCGAGTTTCGAGATCGGCGAGGGCGTCACCGGTTTGCTGGGCTCGAACGGCGCCGGCAAGACGACCTCGCTGAAGATCCTGATCGGGCTGATCGACCCCGACGCCGGCTCCGTCGAGGTGCTCGGACGTAACACACGCGGTTCGGTCGAGTACCGGACGCGCATCGGCTACTCGCCCGAGCACGATTGTCTGCCGCCGGGCGCGTCTGCCGCGGAGTTTCTCGCCTACATGGCCGAGCTGAGCGGCCTCCCGCGCGCGGCGGCCCGGCTGCGGGCGTCGGACTTGCTCCGGCACGTCGGCCTGTTCGAGGAGCGCTATCGGCACATGGGCACGTACTCGACGGGCATGAAGCAGCGCGTGAAGCTCGCTCAGGCGCTCGTCCACGATCCCGTGCTCGCGTTTCTCGACGAGCCGACGGCCGGGCTCGACCCGCTCGGGCGGCGCGACATGCTCGAGCTGATCCGCCGCGTCGGCCGCGAGTTCGGGATCAGCATCGTGATCTCGACGCACCTGATGGGCGACGTCGAGCGGACCTGCGACGCGGTGATCGTCCTCGACGCCGGCAAGGTGCTGCGTACCGGTGAGGTCGCGGGGCTCACCGAGGAGACCGAGACCGTGCTGGTCGACCTCGTCGAGCGCGCGGCGGAGCTTGCCCGCGTTCTCGCCGAGAGAGGCATTACCGTGCAGCTCGACGGCAACAGGCTGACGCTGCCGCAGGTCTCAGGCCACGACTACGACGTGCTGCGCGACGCGATCGTCGAGACCGGCGCGCTGCTCTACAGGCTCGCGCCCGAGCGTCATTCGCTGGCGAGCGTGTTCGACGCGCCGTCCGAGGCGGCGGCGTCATGAGCACGGCCGGCAGCGCCGAGATCTTCGACCTCGGCTACCAGGGCTACGACGGGGAGCGCACGAGCCGCTGGCGGCGGCGGCGCGCCATCTGGCGCGACGGCGTGCGCATCTCGCTCGGGCTCGGCCGCGGCATCGGCGGCAAGGTGGCGCCCTGGATCCTGATCGCTCTGGCGCTCGCACCGGCCGCGGTGTTGGTCGTGCTCGCCGCGTTCCTGGGCTCGGTCGCGACGAACCCGGATGACTTCGACCTGCCGTCATATGCCGAGTACTACGAGTTCGCGATCATCCCGCTGGCCCTCTTTGCCGCCGTCGTCGCGCCGCTGCTCGTCTGTCCGGACCGGAAGGACGGCGTGCTTTCGCTCTACGCCGCAAGGCCGATCACGCCGACGGACTACGTCACGTCACGCTGGTTCGCCTTCTTTACCGTTGCCGCGACCGTGGCCACCATTCCCGAGGCGGTGCTGTTCGCCTGGAACCTGCTCGACGCGCACAACACCGGATCGTGGCTCCGGGACAACTGGGATGTGGTGCCGCGGTTCCTGGCATCCGGCCTGGCCGTCGCCGTCGTGCTCACGACGCTGGCGCTGTTCGTCGCGTCGTTCACGACCCGGCGCGCATACGCGGCGATCGGAACGGTGGCCGTGCTCTTCATCGGCGGCGCCGTCGGCGGCATCGGCCACGACAACTTCGACGGCACGCTCTCGAAGGCGCTGTCCGAGGCCGACGTCCTGCGCTCCCTCACCGACACGGTGCACTGGCTCTTCGGCGACACGATCGAACCGACGTACGCGCCTGGCTGGGTCTCGGCGCTCTGGCTGGCCGGCCTGACCGTCGTGCTAGCGGTGTGGCTCCTGCGCCGGACGGAGCGGATGGTGCGCGCTTGAGGCGCGCCGGCGAACCGGCGATCGCGCTCGACCGCCTCTCTCGCTGGTTCGGGGGCGTCGTCGCCGTCAGCGACGTCACGCTCGAGGTCGGTGTGGGCGTGACGGCTCTACTCGGGCCGAACGGCGCCGGAAAGACGACGCTGCTGCGCACGATCGCCGGTCTGATCGCGCCGTCCGAGGGCACGGCTCGTGTCTTCGGCGAGTCGGTTCGCGGGAACCAGGCGATCTACCGCCGCATCGGCTACATGCCCGAGCACGAGTCGGTCTACGACTTCCTCACCGGGCGGCAGTTCGTCGAGTTGTGCGCGCGGCTCCAGCGCATGGACGACCCGCGCGCCGCGGCCGGACGGGCGATCGCGACCGTCGACCTCACCTCAGCCCAGCACCGCGCGATGGCCGGCTACTCGCGCGGGATGAGGCAGCGCATGCGGCTCGCTGCAACGCTCGTGCACGACCCGCCGTTGCTACTGCTGGACGAGCCACTGTCGGGGACCGATCCGGTGCAGAGGCTTCACCTGCGCGACGTGATCCGCCAACTCGCCGCCGAGGGCCGCACTGTGCTCGTGTCCTCCCACATCCTCGAGGAGGTCGAGCAGTTGGCCGGGAGCATCCACCTGATGGTCAGTGGGAAGCTCGCCGCGAGCGGCGAGCCGCGCGCCATCCGGCAGCAGCTGAACGACCGGCCCTTCGTCGTTCGCATCGACGCGTCGAGCCCCCGAACGCTTGCAGCGGGGATGGTCGAGCTCGACGCGATCGAGTCGATCGAGATCGACTCGGAGGGCCGTCTGCGCGTGCGCAGCCGAAACGTCACCCAGCTACAGCGCGCGCTGCCGGTCGTCGCGCAGCGGCTCGGCGTCCGGCTCCTGCGCGTCGAGCCGCTCGACGACTCGCTCGAGAGCGTGTTCGAGTACCTGGCTCAGGGCTAGTGGCCTTTCCGGCAATAGACAGTGCGTCTCTGGCGGAGCACGAGGCCGTCATGCGGCGTCCTCGGTCGGCCAAATATGCCTGCATATTCGGCCTTCCTGCGTCCTTGCCTGACGGCCTCGTGCTGTCGCCAGAAACGCGAGACCATTACCGGAAGGGCCACTAGATGAGGGCCGTCTTCGTGCTCACCGTACGCCAGCTCGCCGGCAGCCGCCGGATCTGGCTCGTGCTCGCATTGGTCTCGCTTCCGCTCCTGGCCGGCCTGCTCTTCCAGGTCGCCAACGCGACCGCGACCCCGGACGAGTTCGCGGACGACGTCACGAGGGTCATGCTCACCTCTGCGATCCTGCCGCTCGTGATGCTGCTGCTGGCGACCGCGGCCTTCGGCAACGAGGTGGGCGACCGCACGCTCGTCTACCTCGTGACGAAGCCGATCGCGCGCTGGCGCATCGTCGCGCCGAAGTTGCTGGCGTCGGTGGCCGTCGGCGGGATCCCGGTCGCGCTCGGCGGCGCCCTCGCGGTTGCGGTGATCGAGCGTGGCGACGGAGGCGGCGCCCTCGCGACTGGCGCCGGGTTGTTCGCGGGCGCGGCGGCCTACGCGGCCATCTTCACGTGGGCGGGGCTGGCGACACGGCACGCGCTCCTGATCGGGCTCGTCTACGTGTTCATCTGGGAGGCGGCGCTCGCCGCCTATCTCGATGGAATCCGCTTCCTTAGCGTCCGCCGCTACACGCTTGCGCTCATCCACGGTCTCGACGACGGCCGGCTGACGAGTGTCGACATCTCGCTCAGCCCGCTGACCGCTGTGGTCGGTACGACGGTGGTACTCGTCTTGTTCACTGCGCTCGCGGTAAGGAAGCTGGTGCGGATGGACGTGCCCTGAGCCGCGCGTGATCCTGCGCTCAACGGCGCGTGAATGTGATCGTGACCCTCCCGGACTGCACAGTTCCAGGGACCGGAGCGACCCGCCACTTCTTCGAAACCGTGACGCTACGGCCCGCCCAGAACTTCGTCCACGGAAACGGCAACCGCCTGAGCTTTGTCAAGTAGTCGATCTCGAGCCGGGTGGTGAAGAACGGCTCGAAGGAGATCTCTGTGATCGGTGGGCCGCCGAGGCGGCAGCACTGCGACTGGGGCATCCCCAACTCTATGGCTTCGGTGTTTCCCTGCTCGCAGTAGTCGCCGGTTAGTCCGACGTCGCGGTTGTAGTACGAGACGACGTTGAAGCTCCACGGTAGGCCGCGGCGGATCGGGTGCAAGAGCTTCAAGTGGGTGTTCACCGCGACAAGGGTCGGCACGCGGTAGCTCTGTGTCCACGAGCAGTTCGGACCTCCTGGAGTCGACTGGGTGAAGCTGATCTTGCCGGCGGTCGCACCTTTGCCGTTGTACCCCATGTGAATAACGTCCCCCTCCGGCTCGTTCTCGGACAGGGCCAGCTGCGCAGCGGTGGGAAGGCCTAGGAGGAGATTCTTGTACGTGACGGCCCAGTCGGCGTCCATCTTCCGACTCTCGTCGCTCTCGTGCGATTCCGCGACGATCGTGACGTTCCACCTGCAGGTCACACCATTGTGGTTACAGGCGTTCGGGGTCTTTGGAAGCGCCGTCGAGCCTCGCGGCTTGTTCGCGAGCCCCGCCGAGCCATTACCGGCAAGCAGCGACAGGCCGACGATGAGCGAGGCACCGAGAATCGTCGCGATTGTGCCGAGGTTGCAACGTACCCCTGTCTGGGACGAGAGCATGTGCCGCATCGCACGTCCTTTCGGTCCCGGACACTGACTCTTCTCGACCTCGAGGTCAAGCCACTTCCGAGGGCACGTTCTCGTCACTTCGAAGTCAGAAAGCCCTCGGCTTGGAAGCCCGCCGGCCCGCGCGGGGGATGGAGCCAGACGGTCGCCGCGCGCCCGCCACCGGTGACGCCCTTGTACGCGCGCGTCCCGCTGACGACCCGCCACGTACTGACGCCGATCGTGTAGCCGCTCCCGGCGTCGGTCCACTCGTTGTGGAAGCGGAGCACGAGCGTCCCTCGCTTCCCCTTGAGCGTCCTGCGGTCATGGTCATTGACAATGACGTCCTGACCGTCACGAACGAGGCTGCGGTAGCCCCAGCAGCAAGAGTCGAAGCTGCCGGAGTCGGTGCCGAGTGCTCCCGGCGTAAGCGGAGTCAGCGTGAAACCGTCGACTCCGGTCTTGCTGGTGATCACGACTCGCTGCTTCGACGCCGTCGACGTTCCGGCAGCGGCGGACACGAACGTCAGCGCCGCCGCGAGCACGACGAGCCCTGCGTTTCTCGCCTGCATGTGCACTCCTTTCAAGAGCGTCTGCCTGTCACCATCGTTGTGAACCGCGCTGAGGAGGCGCTGAGCGTGCGCTGAGGCGTTCGGCTCGGGCGCTACGGACAGCTTCCGAAGTACACGTTCTTGCCGACGCCGACCCAGGCGAAGTCGCCGTCGACTGCGAGCACCTGAGGGTGATAGCCGAGCTCGATCGTGCCGACGACTCGATTGGTGGCGGGATCGATGCGCGACACGGTGCCGGCGCACTCGCTCGTGACCCAGACCGACCGCTGATCGACTGCGATCGCAAAGGGCAGGTGCCCGACAGCAATGACGCGTCGGGTGCGACCCGTGACCGGATCGATCCGACGCACCGTGTCGTCCTCCTTCTGCACGACCCAGACAGAGCCGAAGCCGACTTCGACTGCGTCCGGGAACCTCCCAACCGGAATGCGTCTCGCGCGACCACTCCGCGCATCCACGCGAAGCAGGGTATTGGCGGGCGCGCCGAGTGGGATCCATGCGGCGCCGTAGCCGAACGTGACGTCGTTCCCATACTCGAGGTATCCGAGTTGGTATGTCCGCTGCCGCGCAAGGGGGTAGAGGCGCCAGCGTTCGACCACGCCGGCCCCGACCGCCCCGTACGTCGCAATCCAGAGCGCGCCGCCGCCGACTGTGAGCGAAGCCCCTGTTGTGCCTCTTGGAAGCGGTACGCGTGGAGAGGAGATTCGGTCCTCGGGATCGATCAGCGGCAGCGCAGCGTCGACCAACGTGACCTGTCGGCGGCGGACGCTTGCGACCCACACCCGCTTCGCGCCCTCTGCGGCGAGCCCGCCGCTGGCATCGAACTTCCCCGAGTTCACGACAGCGCTCGTGCGGGTGTCGACCCGCGTCAGGGTCCCGTCGCCTTCGCTCGCCGCGAACACGTACCGGCCGACGATCTCGATCTCGTTCGGGATCCTGCCCACGGGGACGACGTCGACGATCTTGTCGGACCTGAGGTCGATCTTCACCAGGCTGTCCGGCAGGACTGTCGGCGTGGCATCACCTCCACGGAGGAGGATTGCCGTCGCGACCGCCGCGAAGGTCACCGCGCCGAGGGCTGCGACGACCAGGCGCCTGCGCCCGCGCCGCCGCGGTCGAATGCCAAAGGCAGCCTCGGCCGCCGCGATCAGCGCAGCGCACGTCGCATAGCGGTCCTCGGGCTCTTTGGCCATCGCCTTGCAGATCACTGCGTCGATCGCCTGGGGTAGTTCGGGTCGGCGATCGCTTGCGCGTGGAGGTTCCTCCTCGAGGTGCGCCCAGGCCACCGCCAGCCGCGAGTCGCGCACAAACGGGGTCTCGCCGGTCAGACACTCGAAGAGGAGACAGCCGAGCGTGTAGACGTCCGTGCGGCCGTCGATCGGCCCGCCTTCGATCTGCTCGGGAGCCAGGTAGGCGGGCGTGCCGACCGAGCGGTGCTCGCCTGCTGCACCGATCTGCTCGTCGAGTCGTCGTGTCAGCCCGAAGTCGGCGAGATAGACATGCTCACCCGCGTCGAGCAGCACGTTGGACGGCTTGACGTCCCGATGGACGAGACCCTTCGCGTGCGCCGCATCCAAGGCGTTCGCCACCTGGCGACCCAAGGCGAGCGCGCGGTCCTTGTCCAGCGCCCCTTCCGCGTGGAGGATCGCCCGCAGGTCGGTTCCCTCGACATAGCGCATCGCGAGGTAGAGGTGACCGTCGATGTCACCGGCGTCGTGGATCGGCACCACATTCGGGTGCTCGAGAGAAATGGCGAGCTCCGTCTCGCGCGCGAAGCGCTCGCGGAAGCGCGCATCCAGCGCCAGCTCGGGCGCCATCAGCTTCAGCGCAACCGTCCGTTTCAGCCGCAGGTCGAAGGCACGGTAGACGACACCCATCCCACCTCGGCCGATCAGCTCGTCGATCCGATATCCGACGAACTCCGAGCCGATCCCGATTTCTGGCCGAGCGATCACGGCATCCGGTGTCCTCCGGCTTCAAGATTACGCCGCGGGCAGCGGCCACCCGCGATCGTCGGTGCCGCTGCTGAGGCACCGCTGAGCCTTGGCTGAGCCGGCGGCGAGTTGTTAGCGTCGAGAACGAGCCGCGAGGAGGAGACGTGGAGTTCCGCATCCTGGGACCGCTCGAGGTCGTCGAGCACGGCCGTGCTCTCCAGCTCGGCGGCGCAAGGCAACGGACGCTTCTCGCGCTCCTGCTCACGCGTGCGAACGAAGTCGTTTCAGCACACCGGCTCATCG
>DASVFB010000286.1:0-2657 GCA_036380275.1 Gaiellaceae bacterium
GAAGTTCTTCTTCCAGAAGGACGCGCCCGTGCACATGCCCGAGTGGATCTCGACGTATCGGGCGCTCGTGTCGACTCGGTCGAAGTCGCGCGAGAAGAAATGGGTCCGCTTCCCGCTCGTCAACGACGAGCTCGCGCTGCTCTGGATGGTGAACATGGGCTGCATCGACATGAACACGTGGTACTCGCGTGTCGACAAGCCGGACCGTCCGGACTTCGTCCTCTTCGATCTCGACCCCGCAGCCGACTCAGGCTTCGCCGAGACGGTGCAGGTCGCGCTGCTCGTGAAGGAGGCGCTCGACGCGCTCGGCCTCGTTTCCTTCCCGAAGACGAGCGGCGCGGACGGCATGCACGTGCTCGTGCCGATCCAGCGGCGCCACACGTACGAGGACACGCGTCGCTTCGCCGAGATCATCGCCGGCGCGCTCGCCCGCACGCACCGTGGCCTCGTGACGACGGAGTGGACGAGGGCGAAGCGTCGAGGCGTGCTGATCGACGCGAATCAGAACGGCGAGGGAAAGACGATCGCCTCGGTGTACAGCGTTCGGCCGAGGGCCGGCGCGCCCGTGTCGACTCCGTTGCGGTGGGACGAGGTGAACGACAAGCTGAACCCGGCGATCTACTCGATGCAGGTCGTGCTCGACCGCGTCCGGCGCTACGGCGACCTCTACGAGGGCGTACTGACGACGCGACAGTCGCTGACGAAGGCGCTGAAGTCGATCTCGTGACGCGGGCGCTCGCTCTCGGAGTCGTGCTTGTCGTCAGCGGCTGCGGCGGCGAAAGCTCGACCCAGACGGTCACGCGCGTCGCGGCGCCCGTGCTTCCGACGCAACGGCCTGCGGGCGCGAGGGTCGGGCACTGGGCGCACGCCTATCCTTCGCCTGACGGCAAGGTGTTGCTCGCGCAGTGGTCGGCGGAGTGCGAGGTTCCGATCGCTTTCTTCGTGCGTGGACACGCCGGCGCGCCTAAGCCCGTCCTCGGCAAGACCCTGCGGGACGCACCCGTGTCGGTCGCGGACGGGTGGACGCAGGACGGTCGCGCGATCGTCGAGTTCCCGGCGGCCGCGTGCGGCAGCGGCATCCACAAGCCGGGGATCTATTTCGTTTCGCTCGACGGCTCGAAGACGCTCGTGCAGCCGCTGCGGCGGAGCCTCGGGCCGTAGCGTGGCCGTCCAGGTCAGCGTGATCGGCAGCGGCGCCGAGAACGTCGCACAGGCGGAGGAGGTGGGTCGGTTGCTTGCCGAGCGCGGGTGCACGGTCGTCTGCGGCGGGCTCGGGGAGGTGATGGCCGCCGCTGCGCGAGGTGCGAAGGCGGCGGGAGGGACGACGATCGGGATCCTTCCTGGGTCGAATCGGTTGGAAGCCAACGAGTGGATCGATCATGTCGTCGTGACGGATCTCGGACAAGCGCGCAACGCGCTGGTCGCTGCGTCGGGCGACGCTGTGATCGCCGTCGGCGGCTCGTACGGGACGTTGACGGAGATCGGATTCGCGCGCATCTACGGCCGGCCGGTCGTGATCCTCGATCCGGGGTTGCACGTCGAGGGTGTGCTTCGCGCTGCGACGCCGCGCGAGGCGGTCGACTACGTTCTCGCGTCAGTCGCGAAGTAGCGGGCGCGTCAGGCAGGTCGGTCCGCCGTCGCCCTTCGACAGCTCTGTGCCCTTGTACACGTGCACCGTCACGCCGGCGTGCTCGAGGCGGCGACGCGTCTCGGTGTTCCGTGCAAGCGCGAGGCCGACGCGCGGCGCAAGTGCGAGGACGTTGGCGCCCATGCTCTCGAACTCGGACTCCGGAACCGTGACGATCTCGATACCGCGTTCCTCGAAGAGCTCGACGAGGCGCACGGGTAGCAACGGCATGAAGGCGACGACGAGGTCCTCGCTGAGCGGAGAGACCAGCGACATCAGATGCAGAACCTCCCCACGGCCGCGCAGGTGCGGGAGGTCGAATGCGATCACGTCCGCGAACGGAAGCAGCCTGCGGATCTCCGCGATGCCCGCGTTGTTCGTTCGATAGCCACGACCGACGAGCACCGTTTGCTCGTCGAGCCAGAACATGTCGCCGCCGTCTGCCGTCGCAGGCTCCTCCATCCGACCGGCGATCGGGACACCGGCCGCCGCGAGCGCCGGGACCAGCGCCTCCGCCTCGCCCGCGCGGCCCGGCTTGCCGATCTCCAGCAGGATCGCGCCCGCCGGCCCGATCAGCACCGGGTCGTAGGCGTAGATCGCGTCCGGATCACCATGCACGGGCTCGTCGGCAAGGACAATCTCGGCGCCTGTGTCCGAGAGCACCGCGCACAACTCGGCGTGCTCCGCGGCGATCGCGTTCGGATCGGGCGCCGAGCGCCAGCCGTACTCCTTCCAGCCCGCGAGCTCGTCGGTGCGCGGAGGCCGGAGCAGAACGCGCCGGAGCGCGCCGGTCGCGTTCACGCTGCGGTCGCCATGCGCCGGAGCAACGTCAGCGCGCCCGCCTTGTCCAGCGGCTCGTTGAGGTTGCCGCACTTCGGGCTCTGCACGCACGACGGGCAGCCGCGCTCGCATGGGCAGCGGGCGAGGAGTTGCGCCGTGTCCTCGACCCAGCCCTCGAAGATCTCGAAGCCGCGCTCGGTGATACCGACGCCGCCGGAATGGCCGTCGTAGATGAACACCGTCGGGCGGC
>DASVFB010000287.1:0-11909 GCA_036380275.1 Gaiellaceae bacterium
ACGGGCATGACGACCTGGGTGCTCTTTCTTCTCGCAGCGGAGGGTCGCATCGTGCGCGGTCGCCCGCGCGGAGCGTGGACGAGCAGCCAGTGGCGCTGGGTGCCTGCGGCTTCGTGGTTGCCGGCGCCTCTGCCGCGGCTCGACGAACAGCAGGCGCGGGACGCGCTCGCGCGGCGTTGGCTGACGACGTACGGCCCTGCGACCGTCAACGACCTGAAGTGGTGGAGCGGGTGGACCTTGACGCAGACCCGCAAAGCGCTCGCCGCGATCGACGCCGTCGAAGTCGACCTCGACGGTACGCCCGGGCTCGTGATGCCGGACGACGTCGACGTCGAGTCGTCCCCCGAGCCCTGGGCCGCGTTGCTGCCCGCGCTCGATCCCACAGTTATGGGCTGGAAGGAGCGCGGCTGGTATCTCGGCGAGCATGGCTCGGCGCTGTTCGACAGATCCGGAAACGCGGGGCCGACCGTCTGGTGGAACGGATGCATCGTCGGCGGTTGGGCGGGGCGCAAGGACGGCCGGGTGGCCTTCCAGCTGCTCGAGGACGTGGGCGTGGACGCCGCCGCGCAGGTCGAAGCTGAGGCGGCGCGGCTCGAGGCATGGCTTGGCGGAGTCAGCGTCATTCCTCGATTTCGAGTGCCTCTCGAACGCGAGCTCGCGGCGTAGACTCGTGACATGACCGAGCGCTTGGCGCGCGCGTGCAGCCGTCACCCGTGGCGCGCGATCGGCGGCTGGATCGTCGCTGTTGTGCTTGCCGTTGCCGCGCTCGCGTTCCTGCTCGGCGACCTGACGACGGAAGGCCATCCGACCAACAACCCCGAGTCGCAACGCGCAGAGGCACTGATCGAGCACGGCTTTCCGCCCGATCCCTCGCGGGCGACGAGCGACCTCGTCGTGATCAGCTCGCCGCGGTACACGGTCGACGACCCGCAGTACCGCGCGTTCGTGGCCAAGCTCGTCGCCGACGGCCGTGCCACCGGGGGCGTGGCGAACGCGCGCGTGTACTACGCGACGCACGACAAGACGCAGATCTCGAGCGATAGGCACGCGATGTTGATCCCGATCGTCATTCCCGATACCGACGACGCAGGCCCCGTGGAGGATGTCGCCCAACAAGCCGACCGGAACGCCGCATTCGACGTCGCGGTAACCGGCAATCAAACGATCGACAACGACTTCAACGAGCTCTCGCAGCACGACTTGAAGTCGGGCGAGCTCCAGTTCGGCATCCCCGCCGCGCTGATCATCTTGATTCTCGTCTTCGGCGCGATCGTCGCCGGCCTCGTTCCGTTGCTGATGGCGATCATCTCGATCATCGTCGCGCTCGGGCTGGTTGCGGTGCTATCGCAGCCGTTCAACCTCTCGGTATTCATCATCAACATGCTGACCGGCATGGGGTTGGCGCTCGGGATCGACTACTCGCTGTTCGTCGTTTCGCGTTACAGAGAGGAACGGGTGGTCGGGCGCGACCAGTTCGACGCGATTGGCGGCGCGGGTGCGACCGCGAGCCGTGCCGTGCTCGTGAGTGGGACAGCGTTCGTCGTTGCGATGTGTGGGATGTTGATCGTGCCGAACAACGTGATGCGCAGCCTCGCGCTCGGCGCGATCCTCGTCGGCGTCGTCTCCGTCGTCGCCGCGTTGACGCTTCTGCCCGCGCTCCTCGGGCTCCTCGGCGATCGGATCAACCGGCTCCGCATCCCGTTCGTCGGCCGTTCGTCAGTCGAGCGCGCGAACCCGGAAGGCAGATTCTGGCGTGCGATCGTCGAGCGCGTCCTCGGTCGCCCGGCCCTCAGCTTGATCGTGGCGACGGCCCTCCTTCTTGCGTTGGCGGTACCGGTGCTCGGGCTC
Source organism: Gaiellaceae bacterium (assembly GCA_036380275.1). Classification (GTDB taxonomy): domain Bacteria; phylum Actinomycetota; class Thermoleophilia; order Gaiellales; family Gaiellaceae; genus DASVFB01. The sequence continues at coordinate 1,849 of DASVFB010000287.1, forward strand.
AACGTCGGCTCGAACGGCGTGTCGACGCTCCCCGACCGCTTCGAGTCGAAGCGCGGCTTCGTCGCGCTGCAGCGGAACTTTCCGCGGGCGACGACCGATCCGGTCCTCGTGGTCGTCGACCACGCGTCCGATCCGCAGGTCACGTCGGCATTCGGACGTCTCCGGTCGGTGTTGGCCAGCGATCGTGAGTTCGTTGGCCGCGGAACTGTTCTTCGCTCCGCGAACGGGCAGATCAAGCTGCTCCAGGTTCCCGTGCGAGGCGATTCGCAAGGGCCCGACGCGATCGCGGCGGTACGCGAGTTGCGCGGCGACGTCATCCCGCGCGAATTCGGCGGCACGGCCGCGCTCGTGCTGGTCGGCGGAGATACGGCCGAGACGGTCGACTACCTCGATTCGGTCTCGGACCCGACGCCGTACGTCTTCGTGCTCGTGCTCGGCCTGACCTTCGTACTCCTCACTGTCGTCTTCCGTTCGATCGTCATCGCAGGCACGGCCGTGCTCCTCAATCTGCTCTCCGTCGGCGCGGCCTACGGCCTGCTCGTGCTCGTGTTCCAGCACGGAATCGGCGCGGGCCTGCTCGGCTTCTCGCAAGCCGACACGATCGAGGCCTGGGTCCCGCTCTTCCTCTTCTCCGTGCTGTTCGGATTGTCGATGGATTACCAGGTCTTCCTGCTCAGCCGGATCCGCGAGCGGTACGACTCGAGCGAAGACACCACGGACGCCGTCGTGCACGGCGTCGCGTCGACGGCAAGGATCATCACCGGCGCTGCGCTGATCATCGTCGCCGTCTTCCTCGGCTTCGCCATGGGTGACCTGATCATGTTCCAGCAGATGGGGTTCGGCGTGGCCATCGCGTTGTTGATCGACGCGACAATCATTCGCTCCGTGATCCTGCCGAGCGCGATGAAGCTGCTCGGTCGCTGGAACTGGTACCTGCCGCGCTGGCTCGAGTGGCTGCCGCGCCTCGAAGCAGAAGGCGCCGCGCCCGCGGTTGACGGCACTCCTGTCGCCTCCTAGCCTGGGGGCTTGCGGTGAGCACATACGTCGAAGTGTGGGGCCGAAGCGGTCGGGAGCTTCGAGTGCTGGACTCGGAGCGAATGACCGTCGGAACCCTGGAGTCGAACGATGTCGTCGTGGACGCCGACGGCGTGTCGCGCGTGCACGCCGTGTTCGAGCGCTTCGGCGCAACGTGGTGCGTCCGCGACCTCGGCTCTCGGAACGGCACTTTCGTGAACGGGGACAGGATCATCGGCGAGCACTCCCTGCACTCCGGCGACGAGATCGTTCTCGGACGACTCCGCTTGCTGTTCCGCGGCCCGGCCGGTGGAAAAGAGACCGCCGCGATCGCAGAGCCGCCGTCGCTTACGCAGCGCGAGCACGACGTGCTCGTTGCCCTGTGTCGGCCGCTGCTCACCGGCGATGCGTTCACCGAGCCGGCATCGATCCGAGCGATCGCCGCCGAGCTCGTCGTGTCCGAGGCGGCGGTGAAGCAGCACCTGTCGCGCCTGTACGTCAAGTTCGACGTGGGCGCGCAAGGCGAACGCAAACGCGTCCAGCTCGCAAATGCAGCGGTCAGCCGCGGCGCCGTCAAGCTCGGCGACCTGCGCGGCGGCGACTGATCGGCGATGAGAACCGAGCTCCTCCGCGGGCGGTACGAGCCGCTCGAGGTCGTCGGGAGAGGCGGCGAAGGCGAAGTCGTCCGCGCGCTCGATCACCTCCACGGTCGAGACGTCGCGCTGAAGGTCAGGACCGTGGCCGACGACGCTTCGCGCACACATCTGCTCTCCGAGGCGCGGCTTCTCCTTTCTCTTTCGCCGCATCCGGGGCTGCCGCTGGTCCGCGAGGACTTCTTCGTGGACGACCGCTACGTCATCGCGATGGACTGGATCGAGGGCATGGACCTCGAGGCGTTGCTCGAGCTCGAGGGCCGGCCCGGTCTCGACCCGGCGCTCGCGATCGACTACCTCGGGCAGGCGGCCGAGGCGCTCGCGCACCTGCACGGCCACGACCCTCCCGTCGTGCACGGAGACGTCAAGCCGGCGAACCTGGTCCTCACCTCGTCCGGCCGGATCGTCGTCGTCGACTTCGGCCTCTCTTCCACGCCCGCCGACGACCTGCGCCGGGCGGGCACGGCCGGCTACGTTGCGCCCGAAGTGGCCGCGGGGGCGAGGCCGACCCCCGCGTCGGACGTCTTCTCGTTCGCCGCGACCGCGCTGACGCTGCTCACCGGCGAGCCTCCCGACGGCGCGCCGAGCTGGGGCGAGATCGAGCGCGAGCGAATCCCCGCACTCGAGCGAATCGTGCGCGCGAACCTGGCCACCGATCCGCAGCGACGCGATGCGTCGGCGCCCGCCCTCGCGGCCAGGCTCGGCCGCTGGTGGGGCGCAGCGCTCCCGACCGGGACGGTGACACTCTTGCTGACCGACGGCGCGGAAGCATCCGTGGACGAGGTCGCTCGCGCACACGGCGGCTACTGCGTCGCACCGGCCGACGACGGCCCGGTGCTGGCAGCGTTCGCATCGGCTCAGGACGGCGTCGATGCCGCACGTGAGCTCGCGAGCCACCCAGGCGCGCGCGTGGCGGCGGTGACGGTTGAAGCTGAGCCCTACGCCGGGAGCTACCGCGAGGCGACGGCGGCCCGGCTCTTGAACGCGACCGCGCCAGGACAGCTTCTTGTCGACAACGCGACCGCCGGGCGAGTCGATAGCGAGCTTCCGCCGGAGATCGGCCTGGCCGAGCTGTCCGTGGGATGGGCGCTCGTTGCGCCCGGCCTGTCGATTCCGCCGCGCGCCGCGAACTGTCCCTACCGCGGGCTGATCGCATTCGGGTCGGAGGACGACGACCTCTTCTTCGGGCGAGAGGAGGTCGTGGCTTCCATCCTCGACCAACTCCTCGACGGAGGCTTCATGGCCGTCGTCGGCGCGTCGGGAAGCGGGAAGTCGTCCCTTGTTCGCGCCGGGCTCGTCCCCGCGTACCGCCGGGCGCGCGGCGGGCGTGTCGTGGTGGTGACGCCTGGTTCAGGGACCTGGCCCCGCGACGTGGGATCAGGTCCTGACTTGTTGATCGTCGACCAGTTCGAGGAGGTCTTCACGCTCTGGTCGGATGAATCGCTGCGGACAGCGTTCCTCGACGACCTGATGGATTCGCCTGCGGCGGTCGTGATCGCACTCCGCGCCGACTTCTACGGGCGCTGCGCCGAGCATCCTCGCCTCGCCGCCGCGGTGGCCGAACACCAGCACCTGCTCGGACCGATGCATAGCGACGAGCTTCGTCGGGCGATCGAGGGCCCGGCCCGCTCCGGCGGGCTTCGATTCGAGGCGGGCCTCGTCGACGCCATGCTCGCCGACGTCGAGGGCGAGCCCGGCGCGCTGCCGCTCCTTTCGCATGCGTTGTACGAGTCTTGGATTCGCCGCGACGGTCGAGTGCTCACGACGGCGGGCTACCGCGCCGCCGGCGGCGTGCGCGGGGCGATCGCTCAGTCGGCCGAAGCGGTCTTTCTCGCCTGCAGTCCCGATGAGCAAGCGCTGATGCGGCGGATGTTCCTCAGGCTGACCGAGTTGGGCGAGGCGACCGAGGACACGCGTAGGCGCGTTCCGCTGTCGGACCTGGTCCCGGGGATGCTGCTCGAGCAGCTGACGGCCGCGCGCCTCTTGGTCGTGAGCGACGACTCGGCCGAGATCGCGCACGAGGCGCTTATCCGTGAGTGGCCGCGGCTCCGGGGATGGTTGGCGGAGGATCGCGAAGCACTCCGCACTCTCCGGCAACTGACGATGGCCGCCCGATCGTGGAACGAAACCGGCCGCAACGACACCGACCTCTACCGTGGGCCACGCCTCGCGGCGGCGTTGGAGCTGCCGGGAGATCTCTCGCGCGCCGAACGCGAGTTTCTCGACGCGAGCCACAGCGCGCAGACGCGTGAGCTGATGGAGGCACGGCGCCGTGGGCGTCGACTCCGCGTCCTGCTCGCCGCCGTTGCTGTTGCTCTTGTAGCGGCGTTGATCGCGGGATCGTTCGCGCTCGTGCAACGCGGACGGGCAACGCATTCGGCGACGGTCGCCCAGGCGGGACGCCTCGCCGCGCAGTCGCGCGAGGTCGCAGCGAAGCATCCCGACCTCGGACTGTTGCTCGCACTCGAGGGCGACCGACTCGACGACTCGGTTGACACGCTCGGCGCGCTCCTCGGCGCCCTCGAGCACGGCTCACGGATCCACACCTGGCTCCAGGGCTTCGACGCACCGGTCGAGGCGACCGCGTTCAGTCCCGACGGCAAGCTCATGGCAACTGCGACGCAGAAGGGGACGACACTCTGGAACACCGCGACCTGGCGCCCCGACGGGCCGCCCCTGCGCTCGTCGCAGGGCGGCTGGGACTGGGTCGATTTCAGCCCCGACGGGCGGACGCTGGCCATCGCAGGCGCAAAGGGTCGCGTCGAGTTGTGGGACGTGGCGACAAAGAAAAAGGTGCGTGACCTGAAGGACCCGGCGGCAGCGACATCCCATGAGCCCGCGCTCGCCTTCGTTAGCTACAGCCCCGACGGCCGCCTCATCGCTGCGGGCGCGCAGGAGTCGAATCACGTGACGCTCTGGGATGCCGCGAGCGGTCGGCCAATCGGTCGCCCGCTCACCGTCAAACCGCCGGGGGGCGGTGCGCAATGGGTCTCCTTCAGCCCCGATTCGAAATGGATCGTCGCGCCGGGCGCGCCGGGAACCGTGGGGATCTGGGACGTCGCTACGAGGCGCCGGATCGGAGCGCCGATCGCAATCGGAAGCGCGGGCGTGAATGCGGCCATCTTCGCCGAGGCCGGTCGGACGCTGATCACGAGCGACGACGATGGCTCGATCTCCTTCGTCGACATCCGAACGGGACGATCGATTCGGCAACCGCTGTCGGTCGGCAGCGAGGGTGCCGGTTGGCTGGATCTCAGTCCGGATGGGCGGCTGCTGGCCGCGGGGTCGTTCGAGGGACCGGTGTTCGTGTGGGACGCGAAGACCGGCGAGCCGTACGGAAAGCCGCTCCCTGCTGACACGAGCCCGGGCAACGACGTCGAGTTCAGCCCCGACGGTCGAACACTCGCGAGCTCGCACCTCCGCTCGGCGATCGTCTGGAACATGGACGGAGTACAGGCGATCGGCCGGCCGCTCGGCGGGCCTGCCGACTTGACGACCGATGTCGCCTTCAGCCACGACGGCAGGTGGCTCGCCGCGGGGGGTTTCGACGGAGACACGACGGTGTACCACGCTGCGACACGACACCAGGCGTACCGGATCGCGGGCCCTTCGATCGTCACCGCCGTCGCCTTCGATGCCGACGGGAAGTACCTCGCCGTCGGAACGATCGACGGCGTGGTCCAGTTGTTCGATGCACAGAGCGGGGCGGTCGTCGGTCGCCCGCTTGACGTCGGACCTGGCGCGGTCTGGCAGCTGGCCTTCAGTTCCGGCGCTCGGCTCCTGGCGATAGCCGTGGACCGGAACGGCGAAAAGGGATTCAACCTCCAACGCCGGCAGGGCGAGGTGCAGCTCTGGGACGTCGACACAAGCAGTCGCGTGGGGCAGGCAATCAGACCCGGCGCCGGGTCGGTGCTTTCCCTGGCCTTCAACGCGGACGGGACGATGCTGGCTACCGGCAGCTACGAGCATCGGCTGGACCTGTGGGACGTTGCCACCCAGAAACGCCATGGCAAGCCGATGCGGGTGTTCGACGACGCCGTCCCGAGCGTCGCGTTCGACCCAAGCGGCGAGCTCGTCGCCGGCGGCGGAGCGAACGGGCCGGTGCACGTGTGGCGCGTGGCCGACCAGCGGCCGGCCTTTCCGCCCCTGACCGGTCACATCGGCCCGGTCACCGGCACGGCATTCGACCCGGCCGGCTCGTTCCTCGCGACGACAACGCTGTTCGGCGCGACGAGGCTGTGGGATGCCGTTACCGGTCTCGGCTATGGCGACGAGCTGGCCGCGAGCCCGAGGCCCAGCGCGGTCTTGTCGTCAATGGAGTTTCCGCAGTTCCTCGGGCTGCGGAACGCGTTCAGCCCGGACGGCAAGGTGCTCGCCGTCTCGGGAGTCGAGACGCTGGCGATGCTGTGGGACGCCGACCCGGCGGTCTGGCGCCGGCGCGCGTGTGCGATCGCAGGCCGAAACCTGACGCGTGAGCAGTGGAAGCTCTACCTGCCGGCGGGGACTCCCTATCGCAAGACGTGTTCGCAGTGGCCGTCCGGCTGACCTTGCCGAACGGTCAGAAATTGTTCCCTTAGCGCAACGAACGTCGGCCGGGCCGGGGGATCGTCGCGCGCACTTCTGAGCGGCACGCTGCGGAGGTGATCCCAACAGGAGGTGCGTGATGAAGAAACTGACGGCCAGATCAATTCGACGCTTGGCCGTGGCCGTGGTTCTGGTGCTTCCGGTCACTGCGGCGATCGGTAGCGCGGCAAGCGGCACGTCGCCGCGAAGCGTGTCCGATGCTCCGCAGAGCTACTACCTGGCGCTAGGCGACTCGATGGCCTACGGCTTCCAGCCTGACAAGGCGAATCCGGCTCGACCTTCGGCGTTCCACACGGGTTACGTCGATCTTTTCGCCGCGAGCCTGCGGAAGCTCTCTCCGAAGATCCAGGTCGTCAACTACGGCTGTCCCGGCGAATCCAGCGTGACGTTCACGCGCGGTGGCTGCCCCGGGCTGTCCGACGGCTTCACGCTGCACGACACGTTTCGCGGATCCCAGCTCAAGGCGGCGCTCTCGTTCCTGCGGACGCACAACGGGCAGGTCAGCACTGTGACCCTGACGCTCTGGGGCGCCGAGCTGGCTCCGTTGTCCGCGAAAGGGAAGCGGGCGCCGGCGGCTATTTCCTCGTTCGAATCGCGCTTGAGCCCGATCCTTCGGCAACTTCGGGCCGCCGCACCGAGCGCCGAGATCATCGTCACCGGCGCATGGAACCCCGAGGCCGATCGACTCGCGAAGGTCGAGCCGCTCTACCGCTCTGTCGACACAGCGATCGCACGAGCCGCAGCGGCGTCGCGCGTTCGTGTCGCGAACATGTTCGCGGCGCTGAACGGGTCGGGGAGCATCAAGGCCCAGCAGGCTCGTCTGTGCAAGATCACTTACTACTGCTCGAAAGGTGATCCGCATCCGACGGACGCCGGATACCGCGCCATGGCGGGCGCCTTCATGGCCGCGTCGGGCACCTCGCGGAAGTCCTAATGACGGCAGAGCAGGTCGTCGAGGTACTCGTCCATCGCATGGATCGCGTCGGGACCGACGCCGTTCCAGTCGACAACGAACAGCCGGCTCCCGTCACGGGAGCCGGCTGCGAACGTGACATAGCCGGGCGTTCCGCCCCGTGTGCCCGTGGAACCAGCGACCGCACGGCGACGGATGAAGCTCTTCGTGATGCTTCTGACCCAGAACCGGTCTACAGCGTTATCTCCTGCCCGCTCGGCGTGTATGAAGGACATCGATGGCTTCCGATCTCTCCTTCGAGCTCGCACTGCCTCTCTCTTCGCGTGAAGGCGAGACCGAGTTCCTCGCGCGGGCGAAGCGGGGCGATCACGAGGCGTACGCGAATCTGGTTCGTCCGCACGAGCGTCTCGCGTACCGCGTCGCGGCGGCGATCACCGGCGGCGGCGCCGATGCGGAGGAGGCGATGCAGAACGGCTTCGTGAAGGCGTACCGGTCGCTACACCGGTTCCGGGTCGGTGCCGCCTTCAGGCCGTGGTTGCTCAGGATCGTCGTCAACGAGGCTCACAACGTGCTCCGAGCAGAGCGACGGCACACGCGTCTCGGCGCTCGTGCCGCCGAGCAGCACCGCGTGGCTCCGGCAGGCCCCGACGAAGCAGTCATCGCGCGCGAGGAGGTCGAGACGGTCCTCGGTGCGCTCGCTCGACTATCCGAGCCCGATCGACTCGCGCTTGCTCTCCGTTACTTCGCGGAGCTGCCGGACACCGAGGCCGCCGGGCTGGTCGGTACGTCGACGGAGGCGTACCGCGTTCGCCTCGCTCGCGCGCGAAAGCGGCTTCAGGCTGAGTTGGAGGACGTCGATGGCTGAGCACGAGCTCGAGCTGCGCCTACGCGTCGTCGGTCGCGAGCTCGACGCGCATGCACCCACGTTCGACGCCGGGCTCCTCCGGGCTGCGCCGCGCCGACGACGAACAAGACTCGTCGTCGCGATGGCGTGTGCACTCGCCTTGGTCGGCGTGGCCGCATCCCCGGCGGCGCTCTCCGCGCTACGGCACCTGTTCGACGTCGACGAAGTGACGGAGCTCGGACCGCTCGCGCCGGGCGTCGCGGCGCCGTTCGCCGGCAGAAGCATCCCGGTCGACATGCTCCAAGCGTCCGCTCCATTCCGCGTGCGCACGATCTCGGCGCTCGGAACGCCCGAAGACGCTCGCGTGCGAGACGACATCACAGGCGGGATGGTCACGCTCGTCTACGGCGGCGGTCTCCAGCTGACGCAATGGCGAACGAGCGACGTGAGCGCGCGTATCGCCGTCGTTCCCGTCCAAGGTTCCGCCGAGGACGTCACGATCGGAGACCTGCCTGCCCTTTGGATCGGCGGTACCTCGCGCGGCACCTTCACACTGATCGGAGCCGACGGCGCGGTTCATCGCGAGAGCTTCGATGTCGGCAACGGCGTGCTGTTGTGGAAGGACGCCGGGATGACGTTCCTCCTCCAGGGCGCCGGCTCGCAAGCGGACGCGCTTCGGCTCGCGTCGCAGGTCGATCACTAACCTGCGTCGCCGGGAGAGCCGGTCTTTCATGCCATCGGCATGACGAGGACCGACCGCCGCAGGCGTCATGCTCCGCTCTTTGAACGTCGTCTGGGCGATCCTCATCATCTTGGCTGCGACTTCGCTCGCCGTCTCGGCGATGCTGTTCGTGCGCCGGCGGGCACCTGAGGGTGGCTACTTCGAGGACGGCGATCGCGCGGCCGGCGTCTTCGGCGTGCTGGCAACCGGCTTCTCGGTGCTGCTCGGCTTCATCATCTTCCTCGCCTTCGAGAGCTTCGACCAATCGCGGAGCGGCGCCGAGCAGGAGGCTCTCGTCCTCGTGCAGCAGGTCGAGAATGCGCAGTTCTTCCCCCGGCCGGCCGCCGGCGAGCTGACCGGAGAACTCGTCTGCTACGGGCGATCGGTCGTGAACGGCGAGTGGGAGCGCATGCGCGCGGGCACGCAGGGAGACGCGATCAACCCGTGGAGCGTGAGGATGTTTCGCACGCTGCAGACCGTGCAGCCGCGAACAGCGACGCAGCAATCGGCCTACGACAAGTGGCTCGATCAGACGTCGTCCCGGGAAGAGGCGCGTCGTGATCGCGTCCACGGCGCCGCCGGCGTGATTCCAGCCACGCTCTGGATCGCGCTGTTCTTCATCTCCACAGTCGTCTTCATCTTCATGCTGTTCTTCGCCGACCGCGGCGAGCGTCCGGTGGTGCAGGGCATGTTGATCGGCTCGGTCGTCTCCGTCTTGACCGTATTGCTGCTCCTGCTCAACGGGCTCGACAATCCATTCCATTCAGGCGTCGGCGGGCTGAGACCGGTCGCGATGAATCGGTCGCTGCGGATGATCGACGAGGCTCTGGGCTCGGTCGGCGTCCGGGTGCAGGTCCCGTGCGACGCGCTCGGGAGGCCCGCGGGGTGACGACTCCCCATGCGGGTCACAACTGGGTCGAGCTCGTCGCGACCGTGCTTCTCGCGCTCGCGACCGTCGCGACGGCGTGGAGCGGTTATCAGTCGACCCGGTGGAACGGTGAGCAGGCGAAGGCGGGCGCGCGTGCGAACGCGCTGCGCATCGCGTCTACCAAGGCCGCGGGACTTGCGAACACCCAGACGGAGATCGACGTCGCGACCTTCACGCAATGGGTCAATGCCTATGCCCAGCAGCAGCACGAGCTGGCGGACTTTTACTTCAAGCGCTTCCGCAAGGAGTTCAGGCCTGCGGTCAATGCATGGATCGCCACCAGGCCGCTCAAGAATCCAAAGGCGCCGTTGACACCGTTCGCGATGCCGCAGTACAAGCTCGAAGCGCAGGCCGAGGCCGACCGGCTCGACGCGCATGCGGAGCTCTTCGCCGCTCAGGCGCGC
>DASVFB010000288.1:0-2902 GCA_036380275.1 Gaiellaceae bacterium
TTGTCGATGTCGAAGCCGCGCGGGTCGTCGTGCGGATACACGTAGCCCTGTCCGTGCCCGAGCTTCTTCGCACCGCGATAGCTCGCGTCACGGAGCGGCTTTGGCGGTCTCAGGTTGCCTCCCTCGCGGACGTCGGCCGTCGCCTCCTTCAGCGCGATGTACGACGCGTTCGACTTCGGCGCGCGTGCGAGGTAGATCGCGGCTTGCGCGAGGTTGAGCCGGGCCTCCGGCAGGCCGACGTGCTCGACCGCGTGCGCCGCTGCGACGGCCACGAGCAACGCGCGTGGGTCAGCATTGCCGATGTCCTCGGATGCGAGAACGATCATCCGCCGCGCGATGTAGCGGGCGTCCTCGCCGCCCTCGATCATCGCCGCGAGGTAGTAGACGGCCGCGTCGGGGTCGGAGCCGCGCATCGACTTGATGAACGCCGAGACGAAGTCGTAGTGCTGGTCGCCGCCCTTGTCGTAGAGCAGCGGCCGCTTCGTCGACGCTTCCTCGGCGTGCCGCTCCTCGAGCGTGACGCTTTCCGCCTGCGCGGTTTGCGTCGCCAACTCGAGGATGTTGAGTGCGTTGCGCGCGTCGCCGCCCGACAGCTGTGCGACGCGTCGCGCGACGTCCTCAGGCACCTCCACGCCGAGCTCGGCCGCGCCGCGCGCGATGACGAGCAGCAGGTCGTCCTCGTCCAGCGGCTCGAGCTGGTAGATCTGGCAGCGAGACAGCAGCGCGGAGTTCACCTCGAAGTATGGGTTCTCCGTCGTCGCGCCGATCAGCGTAATGAGCCCCTCCTCCACCGCCGGCAGCAGCGCGTCCTGCTGCGCCTTGTTGAAGCGGTGGATCTCGTCGAGGAAGAGGATCGTGCGCTGCCCGTGCGCGCCGAGCCGCTCGCGTGCGCGGCCAAGTACCTCGCGCACGTTCGCAACCGTTGCCGAGACGGCCGAAAGCTCTTCGAACGCGGCGCCGGTGATGCGCGCGACGATTCGCGCGAGCGTCGTCTTGCCGCTCCCGGGCGGACCGTAGAGGATCAGCGATCCGACGCGGTCCTGTTCGATCGCCAGACGGAGCGCCGATCCCCCGCCGAGCACGTGCCGCTGGCCGACGAACTCGTCGAGCGTCGCTGGACGCACGCGCAGCGCGAGAGGCGCAACAGTCGCGGTGCGCTCGTGTGCCGCGTCGGAAAAGAGATCGCTCATGCAAGAAAGTATGCTCCGGACAGGTATGGAAACCGCCGTAGGCGTCTCCAACATCAGCGTCGTCTACCTCTATGTGCGGGACATGGAGCGGTCGCTGACCTTCTACCGCGACCTGCTCGGGATTCCGCTCGAGGGCGACGAGCACTGGACGGAGGCGGCGTTCCCCGGCGGCACGCGCTTCGCCTTGCACACTGCCCCCGACGGCAAAGACGACCTCTCGTCCGGCACCGTGAGCGTGAGCCTCGAAGTGGAGGACGTCGATCGCGCGACCGAGCTTCTGCGCGCGGACGGCGTCGAGGTGGGCGAGACGATGCGCGAGGACTGGGGCACGGCCGCCGACGTCGTCGACCCCGACGGCTACACGATCACGCTCTTCCAGCGGCCGGACTGATGGCGACCGAAGCGGAGGACTACTCGCAGCCGATCCTGCCGGGCGAGGGCGCTAGCGACTACGAGCGCTACCTGCGCACGGACGATCTGCTCTCGCTGCAGAAGACGCCCGAGGAGATGGCGCACCGCGACGAGCTCCTCTTCCAGACCGTGCACCAGTCGTCGGAGCTCTGGCTGAAGCTCGCGTGCTTCGAGGTCGAGACTGCGACGCAGCACCTCCGCGAGCACGACGTGCCGGCGGCGCTCCGGCTCCTTCGTCGCGCGAACGACTGCCTGAAGATCGCGACGCAACTGCTCGACATGCTCGAGCACATGTCGCCGTGGGAGTACCAGACGATCCGCAAGATTCTCGGCCACGGCAGCGGATTCGACTCGCCGGGCTTCCGCAATATCCGGCGCGTCTCGCCGTCGCTCGGCGAAGCGTTCAACGCGCTGCGACACGAGCAGGATCTCTCGCTCGTCGACCTCTACGTGCACGGCCGCGACCACGAGGAGCTGTACCAGCTCGCCGAGGCGCTCATCGAATGGGACGAGCGCGTGTCGGTATGGCGGTTCCGGCACTACAAGGTCGTCGCGCGCGTGATCGGCGACGAGGTCGTCGGGACGCAGGGCACGCCCGTCGAGCTGCTCGGCGGCCTGATCAAGAACAAGCTCTACCCGGAGCTGTGGCAGGTGCGCAACGACCTGACGTCGTTCGCGAGCGAGGACCAGGGCTGAGCGCGACGACATCGCGCGCGCTCGAGTTCTTCGAAGCGGACGGCGCGCTGGGCGCGCTCGAGGGGTACCTCGACGACGCGGGCTTCTGGGACGCGGAAGGGCTCGTCGCAGAGGTCTTCCTCGGCTACGGCCTGTCGGAGACGATCCGCCGCGGCACTGCTCCGCCGCCGCCGGAGCCGTGCCAGCTGCCCGTGCTGGCGTGCCGTGTCGAGCCATGTCCCAGGGACAGTCCCTCGGACACGGCTGGATTCGCCGTGGGCGACTGGTCGCCCAGCTGGTCGCCCTCCGCGTACGCGGCCGCGGTTGACGCGGTGCGGGCCGCGATCGCGCGCGGGGACGTGTACCAGGTCAACCTCGTCCAGCATCTCGAGGCGCCGTTCCACGGAGATCCGGCCTCTCTCGCGACCGCGCTTGCGCCTTTGCGGCCCCTGCACCCTCGGCCCTTCTCCGGGGAAACCTGGACAATCGTGTCCGCCTCGCCGGAGCTCTTCCTTGCACGTCGCGGGCGGCGCGTCTGGACGATGCCGATCAAGGGGACGCGGCCGCTCGGCGGCACGGGGCTTGCCGAGACCGAGAAGGATCGCGCCGAGCACGTCATGATCGTC
>DASVFB010000289.1:0-9394 GCA_036380275.1 Gaiellaceae bacterium
GCGCGCCCGTCCGGTTTCTGTCGCACGAAGTGCGCAGCACTTCGTGCGAAGCGCGCGCAGCGCGCGATTTACCAGCCGCGAGTCTCGAGCAGCTCTTCGGGGGCGAGCGAAGCGGCGGCGAGCCCGCTCATCGCATCGCCGAGGCCTTGCGAGACGCGCGCGAGAATCGCGGCGTCCTCGAAGTGCGTCGTCGCCTCGACGATCGCCTTCGCGCGGGGCTCGGGGTCGTCGGCCTTGAAGATCCCCGACCCGACGAAGACGCCGTCCGCGCCGAGCTGCATGCACAGCGCCGCGTCCGCCGGCGTCGCTATGCCGCCGGCCGTGAACGTCACGACCGGCAAGCGCCCGTTCTCGGCGACCCAGCGCACGAGCTCGAACGGCGCGCGCAGCTCCTTCGCTTCCGCGAACAGCTCCTCCTCGCGCAGCGACTCGAGCCGCCGGATGTGGCCGAACACCGAGCGCATGTGCGTGACCGCGTTGACGATGTCACCAGTCCCAGCCTCGCCCTTCGTGCGGATCATCGCCGCGCCTTCCGCGATTCGCCGCAGCGCCTCGCCGAGGTTCGTGCAGCCGCAGACGAACGGAACGGTGAACTTCCACTTGTCGATGTGATGCGCGGTGTCCGCAGGCGTCAGCACCTCCGACTCGTCGATGTAGTCCACCTCGAGCGCCTCGAGGATCTGCGCCTCGACGAAGTGGCCGATGCGCGCTTTCGCCATCACCGGGATCGTCACGGCCTCCTGGATCTCGCGGATCTTGTCCGGATCGGCCATGCGCGCGACGCCGCCCTGGGCGCGGATGTCCGCCGGGACGCGCTCGAGCGCCATGACTGCGCAGGCGCCTGCGTCCTCGGCGATGCGTGCCTGCTCAGCGGTGGTGACGTCCATGATGACGCCGCCCTTGAGCATCTCGGCAAGGCCGGTCTTGACCCGGAGCGTCCCGATCTCCACAAAGGCCAGTCTAGCCAGTTGCTACTAGGCGGCAGTGCGAACTACGGCCGCGGACTGCGGCTGCGCGATGACGAGCACGCGGCACGGCGAGCGCTTCAGGACGGTCTCCACGGTGCTGCCGAACGGTCCTCGCCGGCTGCGTGCGGCCCCGATCACGACGAGCTCCACGTCCCGCGACGTCGCCTCGGCGGCGATCGCCGAGCCTGCGTCGCGACCGCGGACGACGCACCCGTGCACGCGAATGCCGTAAGACTCGCCGACCGTCTCCGCGCGCCGCAGCAGCAGCTTCGCGTCCGCTTCCTCCCCGAGCATGTGCGCACCGAGCGGCAGCACCGGCGGCACCTCGACCACCGCGAGCGCCGTGATCGACGCACCGTGCTCGGTGGCGAGACGGCAAGCGACGTCGAGCGCCGTGTCCGTCGCGACGTTGTCGGCGACGGGAACGAGAATCGAGCGATAGCCGATCGTCCGCGTCATGCCTCGACGCTAGAGCGGCCGAGCTTGCCGCCGGCTTAAGGAGCGAGGCTGGACTCTTAAGAAGGGCTTACGAGCCGGTAGCCGACGCCCGGCTGGTTGAGCAGGTAGCGCGGCCGGGCGGGGTCGGGCTCGATCTTCCGGCGCAGATGCGAGACGTAGACGTGCAGGTAGTTCGACTCCTCTCGATACGCAGGCCCCCAGATCGCGCGCAGGATCGCAGGATGCGTCAGCAGCTTGCCCTCGTTCTCCGCGAGCAGCCGGAGCAGATCCCACTCCGTCGGAGTCAGCGCCACGGGCGTGCCCGCCATCGTCACCGTGCGCTTGTCGCGGTCGAGCCGCAGCTCGCCGACCTCGATCACGGGCTCGCCCGAAGGCGCCGTGCGCCGTAACGCGGCGCGCAGCCTCGCGAGGAGCTCGTCGCCGCTGAACGGCTTGGTGACGTAGTCGTCGGCGCCTGCATCGAGCGCCGCGATCTTCTCCCGCTCGTCGCCGACCGCGGAGAGGACCACGATCGGCGCGGACGACCAGCGCCGCAGCTCGCGGCAGACCTCCGTGCCGCTGCCGTCGGGGAGCAGCAGGTCGAGGATCACCGCATCCGGCGGACGCATCGCGGCCTGCGCGAGCGCGTCCTTCGCCGTCGCAGCCGCATCGACGAGATAGCCGGCGTTGCCTAGCTTGATCTGCAGCGCGCGCAGGATCTGCGGTTCGTCGTCGACGACGAGCACGCGCGCCCCGCTCATGCCGGGCCGCCGACAGCAGGGAGGGAAAACGCGAACGTCGAGCCGCGGCCAGGCTCCGATTCCACCCAGAGGCGACCCCGGTTCACGGCGAGAAAGCCTCGTGCGATCGCGAGACCGAGGCCGGAGCCCGGACCGCCGTTGACGTTCGTCCCGCGCGCGAACGGCTCGAAGATCGCCTCCTGTTCGTCGAGCACGATGCCGGGGCCGTCGTCGGAGACGCGGACGACCACCTCGCCGTCTGCCTCTGCGACGGACACCTCGACGGCGGGCGAGAAGCGAAGGGCGTTCTCGAGCAGGTTGACCAGTACGTGCTCGATCTGCGTCGCGTCGACCTCGACCGTCGGCGGAACGGCCGGCAGCCGCACCTCGATCGCATCGCCGCCGTCGCCGATTACGTCCAGCGCACGCGCGACCAGCCCGTCGACCGGCCAGACCTCGAGGTCCGGCGTCGCAGCTCCGGCTTCGAGCCGCGAGAGGTCGAGCAGGTTCGCGACGAGTCGATCGAGCCGTTGCGCCTGCAGCCGGATCGAGTCGAGCAGCTCGTCACGCTGGGCGCTCGAGACATTGCCGCGCGCGACCTCGCTCGCGGTCAGGATCGCGGTGATCGGCGAGCGTAGGTCGTGGCTGACCGAGCGCAGCACCGCGGTCTTCGCGGCGTCCTCCTTTGCGAGCCGCCGCTGACGCGTGGCAAGCGCGCTGACGCCGACTGCCGTCCCGAGATACACGGCGAGCGCAACCCAGTTCTCTGAGTCGCGGAGCTGGAACGTGTGCGTCGGCGGCAGGAAGAACCAGTTGAAGGCGAGCATGCTGACGATTGACACAGGCACGGCGTAGCGCAGTCCCCAGAGCGCCGCGACGGGAAGCACCGCGAAGAGATAAAGGACGCCGAGGCTGAGCACCGGCGCGACCGGCTCGAGGGCGTAGACGCCGAGGCTGACGAGCGCAACCGCACCGAGGCTGAGGATGACGCGCATCGCTCACCAAGGGTACGCCGCGCCGGTCCTAAGAACGTCTGAAAGTGCCGCGATTCGACGGCTGCCAGGAGTACCGTCGCCCTAGTGCAGACGGAAGCCGTGAAGCGACTCCTCGTCGGGCGGCCGATGGCGAGCGCCCAGATGGACGACACGCTCCTCTCGAAGTTCCTGGCGCTCCCCGTCTTCGCGTCGGACCCGTTGTCGTCGGTCGCATACGCGACCGAGGCCGCGCTCGTCGTGCTCGTCGGCGCGTCGGCGACGGCAGGGCACCTCGTCTTTCCCGTCTCCATCGCGATCTCGCTGCTGCTCGCGATCGTCGTCATCTCGTACACGCAGACGGTTCGCGCATACGAGACGAGCGGCGGTGCGTACATCGTCGCCAAGGACAATCTCGGCACGCTGCCGAGCCTCGTCGCGGGCGCCGCGCTCCTGACCGACTACATCCTCACCGTCGCGGTCTCGGTCGCAGCCGGAATCGTCGCGATCACGTCGGCGGCGCCGTCGCTGGATCCGTACCGCGTGTGGCTCTGCCTCGCCTGCATCGTCGCACTCACTGTGGCGAACCTGCGCGGCGTGCGCGAGGCCGGCTGGCTCTTCGCGATCCCGACCTACGGCTTCGTGATCTCGCTGTTCGCGGTGATCGCCGGCGGTGTTGCAAAGTGCGCGACCCAAGGCTGCCCGCAGGCGACGGTCTCGCATCCTGTCGCCGTGGGGACCGGGACGGTGACGATCTTCGTCCTCCTGCGCGCGTTCGCGTCGGGCTCGGCGGCGTTGACCGGCGTCGAGTCGATCTCGAACGGCGTGACCGCGTTCAAGCGCCCGCAGTCGAAGAATGCCGCCGAGACGCTCGCGATCATGGGCGTGATCGCGATCACCCTGTTCCTCGGCGTGTCGTGGCTCGCGGTGAAGATGCACGCGCGACCGAGCGAAACGACGTCGGTGCTGTCGCAGATCGCGCACGGCGTTTTTCCGACGGGCGGGTTCTACTACGTCGTGCAGGGATTCACGCTGGCCGTGCTCATCCTCGCGGCGAACTCCTCGTACCAGGGATTCCCGCGACTCGCGGCGCTGCTCGCGCGCGACCGTTTCTTCCCGCGCCAGTTCGTGAACCTCGGCGACCGGCTCGTCTACTCGAACGGGATCGTGCTCGTGGCTGGGCTGGCCTCGGCGCTGATCGTCATCTTCGCCGCGAACGTCAACTCGCTGCTTCACCTCTACGTCCTCGGCGTCTTCACGGCGTTCACGCTCTCGCAGTACGGCATGGTCCGCTACTGGCGCCGCACGCGCGATCGCGGCTGGCAGTGGCGCGCGGCGGTCAACGGGCTTGGAGCGGCGACGACGCTGCTCGTGACTCTCGTCGTGATCGAGACGAAGTTCACCGAGGGTGCCTGGGCCGTCACCGTCGCGATCCCCCTCATGGTCGCAGCGTTCTACGCGACGAGGAAGCACTACCTCCGGGTCGGCCGCCGTCTGAGGGCCGGCATCGGCGCGGTTGCCGCGGCACCGCCGGCGACGAACGAGGTCGTCCTCTTCGCGGATTCCTACGACGCCGCGTTGCGGGAGGCCGTGTGGTACGCGCGGGCGATCTCGGGCGACTCGTTCCGGGCCGTGAGCGCGCCCGGCCGGCGCAGCGACCCGGGGCTCCGCGCGCGCTTCCGCCAGCTCACGGACATCCGCCCCGACCTCGAGCTACTGCCGACGAGCGAAGGGCGGGCCGAGGCCGTGATCGAGTATCTCTGGGCAATGCCGCACGGCGAATCGCAGTTCGTGACCGCGATCGTGCCCGAGCTCTTCCGCCGGCGCTCGCTCGTCTCGGCTCTCGCACGTCACCGCCTGGAGCTCTCGCTCAAGCTGCGGCTGCTGACGGAGCCCGGCGTCGTGGTCACGGACGTCCCCGTGCTCGCCGAGGGCGGAGACAAGCCGCTGCCGCAACGCGCGGTCTGCCGGATCCTCGTCTCGGGCGCTCACGCCGCGACGATGCGCGCAGTGCACTACGCGGACACGCTCGGCTTCGAAGACACCAAGGCGATCTTCTTCGCGTTCGACGCGGAGGACGCGGCGCGCATGCGGCGCGAGTGGCGTGAACGGAAGATCCCTTGCGAGCTGGAGATCGACGAGGCGCCGTTCCGCGACCTCGCCGATCCCCTCATGCGCCACCTCAGAGCGATCACGGCCGACCCCGACGCCGTTGCCGTCGTGATCCTGCCGGAGCTGATCTTCCGCGGCTGGCGCCGGCTGCTGCACAACCAGCGCGCGCTCTACATCAAGCGGCTGCTTCTCTTCGAGCCGCGCGTGATTCTCGCTGCCGTTCCCTACCGGCTCAACTGATCAGCGATCCTGCAGCGCGTCGAGCGCGACGGCGAACGCGAGGACGAGGCGACGGTCCGCGTCGCCGAACGCCTCGTCGAGCTCGAGCACGTAACGATCGCGGAACTTGCCGAGAACTCGCCGATAGCTGCCGACGTGCGCGCCGTTCCGCTTGAAGTCGAAGTTGAACGGCAGCCAGCCGAGGAGGGAGAGCCAGTCGGGAAGGAGGTCGGCAGCACGCCGGACGATTGCGATAACCCAGCTCGCCTCGTGCGCCTCGAAGAGCTCGGTCCCGCTCGCATCGCGAACGTGCCAGTGGCTGCGCAGCAGTGACTTCGTGAAGTTCTTCTCGAGCAGCCCGATCACGTGGCCCTCGGCGTCCAACACCTCGTGACGTCCGCGGAACTCGAACACGCTCTTCGACTTGATCATGAAGAGATGCTCGTCGCGGTCGGGATCGAGGCGGAAGCGAATGTCCTCCTTGATCTTCATCTTCTTTTGCTTGACGAAGAGGAGCGGCCGGCCTTCTTCGGTCGACCCAGGTGTCGACACGCTGATGCGGTACTCGTTCGCGATCGGCTTGAAGATCTGCTGAATGAGGAAGCGGTTCGACGCTTCCACCTCGGTCAGGACCTGCCGAGGGTCGATGCCGATCGCGCTCACATGCTCATCCTGCCACTAACCAAGCTCGGTGGCGACCTGCGCGGCCGCGAAGCAGCGCCACGCGAGATCGGAGTCGGCCAGAAGCTCGTCGAGCGACGTCGCGGTGGCCGGCCGTTCGCGCACGTGAACGCGCAACGACTCGAGCCCCTGCTCGAGCGCGCGCCGCCGCTCCGCTCCATCGAGCTCCTCTGCGAGACGGACGACAGCCTCCTCGGCGAGGCTCATTTCCCGCTGCGGGCTGCCGCCGACCGCCCGGACGACGAGCGCACGACGCACGGCTTCGTTCAGCTCGTCCTCTGGGATCTCGACTGCCTGCCCCCCGACGTACGCGAGCGCCGCGCGGCGGGCGTCGTCGTCCATGTCCTCCAGGGCTGCGACCCACGCTTCCATGCCGGGATCAAAACACGAGCGAGTTTCGGGATCCGGAACGCGGGCAACAGCGGTTCTATCCCTCTCCCCTGAGGGTTCGGCGGGCGGGCGGCTGCGGCCGATCGCCCGCCGACTGGTTTCTGCGCGGCTCAGAGCGTGCGAAACGCCTCGAAAGGCGGAACTTCAGGCTTGACACGAGGCCCGGACAGGCGCATCGTGACCGCTAAGAACTGCCGTCGGCGTCCTCGAGATGCCGTCCCAAAACCGAGGAAGGATGCCGCCGTGCGCACGTGCTGCGACATCTGCGGCCTCTCAGGCGCCCAGCAAGGGGGCGTCTAGCCGTGGCCTCGACCGCCACCCACCATCCGGGTCGGGCTCGGAGCTGGTGGTCGCGCTACTGGGACGCCGTACTGGGGCGAGAGCGCTCCATCGCGACCGCCGAGGAGTTCGATAGCTCCGTGTCGTTCGCCGAGCTCGTCTGGGCGCACTACCAACGTCAGGAAGAGGTGTACGCGGGCGCGATCGACGGCGGCCCGTGGGAGGTCGAGTACCGCCGGCGACTGATGCGGTTCAAGCAGGAGCACGGCGACATCATCAAGGACTACTGGTGCAGGTATCAGGCGTCCGCCGTCGCGCTGACGGCGAAGCCTCTGCCTCGACGGCCCGGCAACCTCTGGCGCCGCGACGAGATCGTTCGCCTGCACAGCGTTACTGACTGGCGCACCGCCGCGGTCCCGGAGGTCACCGTGTCGTTGCACCGCTGGCAGACGCTTGCGATCAAGGCGACCGAGATCTTGCGCCAGGCAACGGAGCACATCGTCCTGGAGCAGGTCTTCGAAGGTGTCACGCGGCTGCTTGCGTGCGTCGACCACGAGCCGGCGGCGGCCCGTGCGACGCCGAAGGCAACCGAGGTTGCTGCACAGAAGCTGACCGCGATGCTCGCGCAGGACGAAGAGCAGTTTCGACAGACCGAGAGCTACTACGCACGCGCCGGCGAGAACTCGGCCCGCATCGTCTACTTCCGGGGCATGCTGAACGGCGCCGGCCTCTGCGCGATCGTCATCGCCGCGGTCGCGTGCACTCTCTGGGCAAGCGACGAATGGACCGCCTCGAGTGGAGACCTCTTGGCTTCGGTCGCGCTGGGCGCACTCGGCGCGATCGTCAGCGTGATGACGCGCATGGCGTCGTCGAACGGCTTCAACCTCGACTTCGAGGTCGGGAGAAAGTCGATCCGCCGGCTCGGCAGTTTGCGACCGTGGATCGGCGCAACGCTCGCGTTCCCCATCTACCTCGCGCTCAAGAGCGAGCTGCTCCAGTTCGGCACGGTCAAGAATCCCGGGACGTACTTCTACGCGACGATCGCGTTCGTCGCGGGCTTCAGCGAGCGCCGCGCGAAGGTATTGCTGGACGGCGTCGGCGGCGGCATCGCGCCGACGTCGAAGGAGCCTGTCACGGCGACGAGCGTTCCTGACGGCGCAGCCAGCGCGCCCAAGTAGAGACTGGCGCGGGCCTAGTTCAACGGCTTCTCGACCAGGTTGAGCACGCGCATACCGTGCACGTACGTAATCGCGCCGCCGAGCCAGCCGCCTGCGCTCAGCGCTGCGAACCCGATCAGCGTGAGGACGAACGAGCCTGTCGTCACCGCCCCGCGCGTGTAGCCGCTGTGCCCGACGAGGATCGCGAGCAGGAAGAACACAGTCGCGGTTGCCATGGCAACGGCGTGCAGCGTCGCGGTCGTCCACAGCCCGCTTCCCCACTTGATCGTGAGCCAGTCGGCCAGTCCAGTGAGGACGGTCAGCGAGGAGCTCACCGCGGCGACGACGAGCGCCAGCCACCACGACTGCGCGAAGGCGTGCTCCGAGACGCCAAGCTTCGAAAGGATCGCCGCGATGGTCGCGAACGCGTAGGCGCCGATCGTGACTCCGGTGAGCGGAGGATGAAGCGGATGACCCGGCAGGCCGTGCCAGAGGTAACTCGGCTTCGACATGGGCATGTAGCGCGGGTCCCGGGGGCGACCGGGCTAAACGCTCCGGCCGCCCACGGTCGCGCCTTTTAGCTCGCGGCCAGCGCCTTCCTCTTGATCGAGTCGAACTCCGACTGGTCGATTGCGCCCGAGTCGAGGAGCGCTTTCGCCCGCTCGATCTCCGCGGCCGGGCCGCCCGAGCCCGCCACCGACTGGATGTGCGCGTCCAGCTGAGCCTGCGTCGCCTGAACCTCCCTGGTACTTCGGTCGGCCATCCCGTCGTGGTTCACGAGCAGGTAGATGAACACGCCGAGGAACGGCACGATGATCACGAAGATCGTCCAGAGGACTTTCGAGCCTCCGCCGATGTCTTTCCGCCGGAAGAGGTCGGCGAAGACGGTGATCAGGATCCAGAACCAGATCACCCAGGCGAAGAAGATGAGCATCGTCCAGAGGACGTCGAGGAACGGGTAGTCCGCTGCGAGCACAGTGACCTCCTAGGTTGGTAGTGACGTCGAGTCTCTCACGACGCCGAACGCCAGTCGATGGCATCGGATCATCTCACGCGGGTGAGACGACGTTTTCTGGGGCTGCAAATCGCCGCAAAATGCGCGCAACGCCGTGCTGGATGGGCGGTTGTCGGCTAGCGCCTCCGACCCGGTTGGCCCAGTCAAGGCGTCCCAGCGACGCAGCGAATGGCACAGATGTGTCATCCCGGTCGATCAATCCCCGTGCGACGCTCGGAGAGGTGTTCCGCTACCTGCTCAAGTCCCCTGACGGCGTACTGCACCGCCCTGGGGTGGTCGTGACCGCCGTGCCGTTTTGGTCGCTGGCCGAGACGCTTCGGCTTGGCAACGGTCAGTTGTTACGGATCCTCGCGATCAACACCGAGATCCACCACGCGCTAATCGAGGCGGGCATCAACGGCGTCTTCACCGTCGAGCCTGCGTA
>DASVFB010000290.1:0-2504 GCA_036380275.1 Gaiellaceae bacterium
GGAACGATGCCACGCCTGCGCCGAAGTCGAGCAGCAGCCACGCCGCCCGCGGGTCGCCGTCGCGAGGCTGGCCCACCGAGCCCGGATTGAGCAGCCGTCGTCCCGGCCGGAGCTGCGACTCGGTGCCGCCGGGCGCAAGGCCGCCGTCGAGTACGTCGCTCACGAGCGAAATCGCCAGCGGGACGTGGCTGTGGCCGACGAGCACGAGCGGCGCCTCCGTCAGCTCGAGCGCTGCGCTCGCTGCTTCGGCTGAGAGAACGTACTCCCAGACCGGGTCACGCGGGCTCGCGTGGAAGAGCTCGACTCCCTCACGCGCCGCCGAGGAGCTCAGCGAGAGCAGGAACGACCGCGAGGGCTCGGCAAGTACCCCACGCGTCCAGCGCGCCGCGACTGCAGCGTCGCCGGCGAACTCGTCCAGGTCGATCGTCCCGAGCACCCCGAGGTCGTGGTTCCCCGCCAGGCAGAGGGCGGAACGCCGCTCCGCGGCGGCGCAGCACGGGTTCGGCCTCGGCCCGTAGCCGACGAGATCGCCGAGGCACCAGAGCTCGTCCGGCTCCTCACGTTCGACCTCCGCGAGCACGGCCTCGAAGGCGTGCCAGTTAGCGTGGACGTCGGAGATGACCGCCACCCGCGTCGCCAAGTGGTCAACCTTAGTTGCGCTCGGCGTGGGGTGGGTCGTGGCCGCGTGGCTGCTGACGCGGACGACGATCCCGGGCAACCTGCAAGAGCCGCACGTGAGAGCGGCCGCCGAGTTCCAGGCCCCGCTGCTCCACCGCTCGGCGCGCTACGAGAGCGTGCTGCGCTGGCTCTGGGTCGCCGGGACGCTCGTGACACTGGCGGCGCTCGTGGTCTTCACGAAGCTCGGGCCGAGGATCGCGGCCGCGTGGCAGCTCGGGCGCGTGGCCAAGGGGATCATGGTCGGCACGGTCACGACGCTCGGCACCTGGGCCGTGACGCTTCCGGTCGGGGCGGTCGCCCTGTGGTGGGGCCGGCGCTACCAGCTCGAGAAACAGGACTACGTCACCTGGGTGCTCGCGCAGTGGCCGAGCCTCGTCTCGCAGGTCGTCGGGCTGACGATCGCGCTCACGATTCTGCTCCTGCTCGCGGGCCGCTTCGGCAAGCGCTGGTGGCTCGTGGCGGCGCCGCTGTTCACGGTGCTCGGGGCGGTGCTCGTCCTCGTGTTGCCCTACGTGGAGTCGATCGGCACGCGCAAGCCCCATCAGACCGCCGTCTACGAGCGCATCCGCCAGCTCGCGCGCGAAGAAGGCGTCGGCAGCACGCCGATCAGGATCGTGACGGTGAGCGACGAGACACGGTCCGCGAACGCGTACACGACCGGGATCGGCCCCTCGGCACGCGTGTTCATCTGGGACACGTTCTTCGACGGGCGCTTCACGAACCGCGAGATCGAGCTCGTCGCCGCGCACGAGTTCGGCCACGTGGCGCACCGCCACATCTGGAAAGGCCTCGCGTGGTCGCTGCTGCTGACGCTGCCCGCGTTCCTGGTGGTCGAGTGGGCGACGCGCCGTCGCGGCGGGCTGCAGCGGCCGGAGCTCGTGCCGTACGTCCTGCTCGTGCTCGCGCTCATCGGGCTCGTGATCACGCCCTTGGGGAACGCCGTTTCGCGCCGCTACGAGGCCGAGGCGGACTGGTCGGCCCTGCGGGCGACGCACGACCCGGGCTCGGCGGAGAGCCTCTTCCGCAAGTTCACGCGCTACGACCTCGTCCAGCCGAACCCGCCGCTCTGGTCGTACCTGATGCTCGACAACCACCCGACGGTCGTGCAGCGAATCGCGCTCGCCCGCGCGTACCGCGAGCGCGCCCGTTAGCTGTCGTTGCCGGGCGGCGTCTCCGGGAGGTTCCGGATCCCCTCCCGCGACGACCACTTCGACCACGAGTCCTGCATCGCGTCGAGCAGCTCGCGCATGAAGCGGGTCGACATGTTCACGCGCGCGACGACGACGCCCGGGACGTCGCCCTCTTCGACCTCGTGGTCGATGCGCGCGAACGTCAGCGTGAACTCGTAGTCCGAGAAGCTGATGTTGGCGAAGTTCGAGTAGACGCCGGCGAGGTTCTCCGGGTCGAGGTGAATGTTGAGCTGGCGCTCCTGGCCTTCGTCTTCCACAGGGCCACGATACTACGGGCGTGCTCCGATCGCCCGGCGCCCGCCGAGTCATCTACGCCATCGCGGTTCTCGTGGCCGTGGTCGTCGGCGGAACCATCGCCTTCCACGAGTCGCTGCACGAGACGTGGGTGCAGTCCGTCTACCGGACGACGGTCACCATCTCGCTGGCCGGCCTCGACACGGTGCCGCGCAACGACGAGGCCCGTTTGGTCTCGATCGTGCTCGTGCTGGCGGGCATCACTATCTTTGCCTACATCGCGACGGTGCTCGTCGAGGGCATCGCAGGAGGCGTCTTCACCGGCGCGATCGCGGAGCGGAGGAGGCAGCGCGAAATCGAACGCCTGAGCGACCACTACATCATCTGCGGCTACGGGCGCGT
>DASVFB010000291.1:0-5074 GCA_036380275.1 Gaiellaceae bacterium
CAGCCGCGTCTACTACGACGACGCGCGCGTCCTCCGCGCGCTCTCCGAGGACGGGCTGGCGGACTGGACCGCGCTGTCGCAGTCGCAGCTCTTCGGTGAGGCCGTCGCGGAGGGCAAGCTCGTCGCGACCTCGCTGGTCGAAGACGCCTCGATCGCCGGAGCGGAGGCCGTGCTCGAGCACGAGCGGATCCCGTTCGTCTCGTATCCATACGAGTGGACGTTCGCGATGCTCCGCGACGCCGCGCTGTTGCAGCTCGAGCTGCTCCGGCGCGCTCTCGACGAGGACCTGATGCTGAAGGACTCGTCCTCGTACAACGTCCAGTGGCGCGGCGCGAAGCCCGTCTTCATCGACATCGGCTCGTTCGAGCGGCTTCGACAGGGTGAGCCGTGGGCCGGCTACCGGCAGTTCTGCATGCTCTACCTGAACCCGCTGCTGCTGCAGGCGTACAAAGGCATCGACTTCCGGCCGTGGCTGCGCGGGAGCCTCGCCGGCGTGACGCCGGTCGACGCGCGCAACGTCTTCTCGTTCCGCGATCTGTTCCGGCGTGGCGTCTTCACGAACGTCGCACTGCACGCACGGCTCGAGCGTAAGCACGACGACCCGCAGCGCGACGTGAAGACCGAGCTCCGTCGCGCCGGGTTCAAGAAGGAGCTGATCGTCGCCAACGTCCGACGGCTCGAGAAGCTCGTCGGCCGCCTCGACTGGGAGCCGAGCTCGAGCGAATGGTCCGACTACGGCGCGACGACGTCCTACGACGAAGCCGACGCCGCGCGCAAGGAGGAGTTCGTGCGCGAGGTCGTGCACACGCGTGAATGGGGTCTCGTGTGGGACATCGGCTGCAACGAGGGCCGGCACGCGCGCATCGCCGCGGAGAACGCACGCTACGTTGTCGCAGTCGACGGCGACGCCGCGGTCGTCGATCGCCTCTACCGCTCGCTGGCCGCCGAGGAAAGGACGACGATCCTGCCGCTCGCGGTCGACGTGACGGATCCCTCGCCTGCGCTGGGCTGGCACGGGCTCGAGCGGCTGACACTCGACGCACGCGGACGCCCAGAGCTGACGCTCTGTCTCGCGGTCGTACACCACGTTGCGATCGGTGGGAACGTGCCGGTTCCGGAGTTCCTCTCGTGGCTCGCGGAGCTGCGAACGGCACTCGTGATCGAGTTCCCGACGCGCGACGACCCGCGCGTAGCGGCGCTGCTGCGGCGCAAGAAGCCGGACGCCCATCCAGACTACGATCGAGAGCCGTTCGAGCGGGCGCTCGCCGAACGCTTCGTCATCGAACGCACGGAGGAACTGGCGAGTGGAACACGCGCCCTCTATTTCGCGCTGCCGCGCTAGCCGACCGAAGTCCTGCGGACTTCGGTCGGGAAGACCGGTCAGGCGCGCTTCGCGCGCGTGCCCTTTTGCTGCTATTGAAAGCGCGGTGGCCGAAGCGATCGTCAGCGTCGGCGCGGCGAAGCCGCGCCTTAGGCGGGAGCGGATTCGAAGTTGAGTGCCTCTTCGACAGCAGAGGCTCACCCGCGCGAGAGGAGGCGCATCTCTCCGCTGACGCGGTTTCGCGAGCCGGCTCTGCGCGGGGCGCAGTTGCTCGCCGTGTCGGGCTTCGCGTTCGCGCAGCCGCTCTTCGACATCCTCGGCAAGAACGCGGAGTTCTTCGCCGTGCGCGGCTCGACGCCCTCCGACATCGTCCTCTTTGCGCTCGTCGTCACGTTCGCGCCTGCGCTGATCCTGCTGGCGATCGAGGTCGGAGTCGAGCTGATCACGAGACGCGACGCCGTCGTGTTGCACTACGCCTTCCTCGCGGGGCTCGGCGCCGTGTTCGGCGTGCAGGCGCTCAAGCGAAGCGGCGTCGACGGCACGGCCGCGCTGATCGTTGGAGCGATCGCGATCGGAGTCGGAATCGCCGTCGCAACCTGGCGCGTGGCGATCGTGCGCTCGTTCGTGACGCTGCTGTCCGCCGCGTCGCTCGTGTTTCTCGCCAGCTTCATCTTCAACTCCAAGGTCGAGGAGCTCGTCTTCCCGACCACGGTGAAGGCTGCAGCGGCGAACGTCGACGCGTCGACGCCCGTCGTCTACCTACTCCTCGACGAGTTCCCCGTCATCGACCTGATGAACGCCGACGAGCGGATCGACGCCAAGCGGTTCCCGAACTTCGCCCGGCTCGCGCGCACGTCGACCTGGTTCCGCAACACCACGACGCTCTCGGCGTCGACGACGGTCGCCGTGCCCGTGATCCTCACCGGCAACCCACCGATCCCGGGCGCGCTACCGATCGCGCAGAACTACCCTCATAACCTCTTCACGCTGCTCGCGAGCCGCTACCGGATGAACGTGGTCGAGTCGCAGACGCGACTGTGCCCCTCGCAACTCTGCTCACGTGACGAGCCAAGCACGGAGTCGCGCCTGTCGTCGCTCTACTCGGATGCGCGCACGGTCTACCTGCACCTGATCGCGCCTCCAAAGCTCGAGAACAAGCTGCCCAACATCGACGAGTCGTGGGGCAACTTCGGCTCCGATGCGGGCGACGAGCTCGAGGGCGACGTGCTCCCGAAGGTCAACATGCACACCTTCTACATCGGGCGCGTCCAGGACTTCAATCACTTCGTCGCGTCGATTCGCCGGCCGGCCGGCAACAAGCCGACGCTCTACTTCATCCACGTCCTGATGCCGCACGGACCGTGGTTGTACTTCCCCGACGGCCGTGTGCGTGCGGTCGCGAACCCACGCGCCCCCGGTCGCACGCATGAGCTCTGGTGGAGCTCGAGTCTCGCGGTGCAAGCGTGGCAACGGCACCTGCTTCAGGTCGGCTACACGGACGAGCTGCTCGGGCGCCTGGTCGGCCGGCTCAAGGCCGCAGGCATCTGGAACAAGGCGCTCGTTCTCGTCGACCCCGACCACGGCATCAGCTTTCGCGGCGGCGACAAGCGCCGGGAGCCGACCAGGACGAATCTCTCCGACCTCGCGTTCATCCCGTTCTTCGTGAAGCTTCCCGGGCAGAAGACCGGTCGTGTCGTCGACACGCACGTCACGACGGAGGACATCCTCCCGACGATCGCGGACGTCCTCGGCGTCGACATCCCCTGGACGACGACGGGCAGCTCGGCGCTGCAGGCGACGACGGACAAGAAGACCGTCCACGTCGGCAAGCTCACGGCCCCGTACGTCTCGGTGCTCGCGCAACGCAAGCGCTCGCTCGCACGTGAGCTCTCGCTCTTCGGCAGCGGCACGTGGGGGCCCCGCTTCGCCGCGACGGGCCGGTACTGGCCGCTCGTGGGCAGGCCGGTCGATTCGCTGACCGTCGCGGGGGAGGTCGACGCCGAAGCCGTCGTCGACGCTGTCGGGAGCAAGCTGCTGCGCCACCTCCCGAAGAACTCGCCGCTCATCCCGTCGCCGGTCTCGGGAAAGCTCCCGGGTCTGAACAAGGGCGGCATGCTCGCGCTGGCGCTGAACGGGCGAATCGCCGCGGTTGCACCGACGTATGAATCGGGTGGGAAGCGACGGTTTTCAGTGCTCCCGTCCGACGCCGCCTTCCAGGCCGGCCCCAACGACGTGCGTCTGTTCTTCGTCTCCGGGCCGGTCGCGAGCCCTCAGTTGCGCGAGCTGCGCGTCACGCTCTCCCCATAAGGCGGTAGCAAAAAGCCATTTTGGACGCTAGGGTTTTCTGCGGGGAGCAGGAGCGAGGATTGCGGCGAGCCGCGCGGCGAGTTCTACATCCGCGACAAGATGACGAGCTTCGCCAATCCTGTCTACGGCCCGATCGCGTTCGGCACGAGCGCACGCTCGCCGGTACTGACGGACTGGCCCGGTGGAGGCTTCGTCGGCGTGCGCGGAACGAACGAGCC
Source organism: Gaiellaceae bacterium (assembly GCA_036380275.1). GTDB lineage: Bacteria > Actinomycetota > Thermoleophilia > Gaiellales > Gaiellaceae > DASVFB01. Next base: position 3,847 of record DASVFB010000291.1, read on the forward strand.
CGGGATCCTGCCCGGTCGCGTATCGCACGGGTGCATCCGCATGCCGAATGCGTCGATCCTCAAGCTCGCGCGACTGATGCCGGTCGGAACGCCGTTAACGGTCCGTTAATCCAATCCAGTCGCGGACAGCGGACAGCACGTAGAACTAGTCCCCCGAACGGGGGATTAGGACTTCCACCACGTGGGATCGCATCTACTCTGAGGCCGGAATGGTCAAGAATCCGCAGTTTCCCTCGTTCGCGAGGTCGTTCGGTGCGGCGCTCGCGGCTTCGGCTCTGGCGTTGCTCCTGGTTGCGCCCGCCGGCCGCGCCGACGCATCGAGCGTGACATGGACGGCTCCGACGCCGGCGGATCAAGCCAAGTTCAGCGTGAGCCCGGGCAAGTCCGTCTCTTTCTCTCTGACGGCGTCGACCGTTGAGCCGGGAGGAATCGTCCATATCGCGCCAGCGCAGACGCTGCCGAAGGGCGTGCGGTTCAACTCTTCGGACGGCGTCGTCGCACAGGCGACCTTCAGGTGGACGCCCGACACACCGGGCGATTACACGATCGCGTTCACCGCGTCGCTCGTCGGAACGACCACCGTGGCTCCGACCCTGACGTACTCCGTCCACGTCAAGGGCACGGTCCTCAGTTACCCGTACACGTCGAAGCTCACCGACGAGAAAGTCGCACGCTGGGCGCAGGTTCTGAAGCGAGCACCGGTGTACCGGCAGCCGAAGGCGTCAGGGCGTGCGGTGACCAGGCTCGCCACGATGACGACGGACGGCACGCACAACATCGTGCTCGTGCTGAGCGAGCGCGCCCTGACTCCGACGAAGTCCTGGTATCGAATCCGCCTGCCGCTCCTCCCCAACAACTCCACCGGTTGGGTTCCGTCCAGCGCGCTCGGAGCGTTGTTCACGGTCAACACGCACCTGTACGTCGACCGCGCGCATTTCCGCGCGACGCTGAAGAAGAACGGCAAGGTCATCTTCACGAGCATTGTCGGCGTTGGACGCTCGATCTGGCCGACACCGCGCGGCGAGTTCTACATTCGGGACAAGCTCACGAACTTCAACGACCCGTTCTACGGTCCCGTTGCGTTCGGAACGAGCGCCCGCTCCGCGACCCTCACGGACTGGCCGGGCGGCGGCTTCATCGGAGTGCACGGCACGAACGAGCCCGGGATCCTTCCCGGCCGAGTCTCCCACGGCTGCATCCGCATGCCGAACTCGTCGATCCTGAAGCT
>DASVFB010000292.1:0-3425 GCA_036380275.1 Gaiellaceae bacterium
GTACCTCCACCTGCTGAACGCGATCGCCGGCGCAGGGACGGTCGCTCCCGAGGGCGCGACGTTCGAGGACGGCTATCGCTGTGCGCTCGTGTGCGACGCGATCCTCCGCTCGTCTCAGAGCGGCAGCAAGGAGATGCCTTAATCGTGGAGTGCCGCGGCAAGCTGCGCGATCGGGAACGGCGAGCCGTGCGACGGCACGACGAGGTCAGCGTCGAGGTCGAGCACGCGGCGCAGGCAGGCGACGTGGTGCTCGCGGCCCTCGGCGAGCCACTCCTCCGGGCAGAGCTCATTGTGCAGCAGCGTGTCACCCGTGAAGAGCACGCGGTGCGAGGGCCCGTAGATGACGACGTCCTCGGGCTGCATGCCGCTGGGGTAGGCCTCCAGCGTGCCGGGCAGCCCGCCCTCGACACCCACGAATACCTTCGCTCCGTACCGCTGCGCGAGCTCGTCGGTGCTGCGGCGGTGCCACGGGTTGGTAAGGACGATCGCGACAGGAGAGCCGATTCGCTCGACATCCCGGTCGAGCGCGGCGAAGAACCGCTCCTCCTCCCCGCGCGGCACGAGCGGGTCGATCAGACAGACCCTGTCCGCCGTCTCCAGGTACGCGGAGCTCACCTCACGGTCGTCCCACTCGGGATGCCGCGCCGTCCAGCGCCAGAGCCCCGGTCTCAACTGTTGCACGTCCATCGTCACGAGCGTACGAAAACGAGGTGAAGCCGTGCTGACAGGCTGGGGAATCCTCTCAACGGCGAACATCAACCGCCACGTGCTCGAGGGCGCTCGGCTCTCGGACCGCGTCGAGGTCGTCGCGGTCGGCAGCCGAGACCGCACGCGCGCCGAAGCCTACGCGCGCGAGCATGGGATCCCGCGCGCGCACGGCTCGTACGACGAGCTCCTCGCCGACGACGGCTTCGAAGCCGTGTACATCTCGCTTCCGAACTCCCTCCATCACGAGTGGACGCTCCGCGCGCTCGCGGCCGGCAAGCACGTGCTCTGCGAGAAGCCCTACACGCGGCGCTCGGCAGAGGTAGACGAGGCGTTCAACCTTGCGGAGAGCAACGGGCTCGTGCTGTCGGAGGCGTTCATGTGGCGGCACAACCCGCAGACAGCCCGCTTCGTCGAGCTTCTGCCCGAGATCGGCGAGCTGCAGACGATCCGGGCGACGTTCGCCTTTCGTCTAGGCGTGGAGGGGGATGTGCGCCTGAGCGCGGAACTCGACGGCGGGGCGCTGATGGACGTCGGCTGCTACTGCGTCAGCGGCGCGAGGCTGCTCGCCGGTGAACCGGAGCGCGTGCGCGGCGAACAGGTCGTCGGGCCGAGCGGCGTCGACGTGCGCTTCACGGGCACGCTGCGCTTTCCGCGCGATGTCTTAGCCGAATTCACGTGCTCGTTCACGTATGACCACCGGGGACTCGAGGCGATCGGGACTGAGGGAACGCTCTCCGCCGCCGACCCGTGGCACTGCAAGGACGGACTGATCCTGCTCAACGGCCGCGAGGAACGGGTGACCCCGAAGAACTCGTACAAGCTCGAGCTCGAGAACATCAGCGCCGCGATCCACGGCGAAGCGCCGCTCCTCCTGGGCCGCGAAGACGCGAGTGCCCAAGCCCGTGCGATCGAAGCCCTCTACGCCTCAGCCGACGTCTAGAACCCGACGCGGACGTTCGTGAAGTACCAGAGGGCCGAGGTCGCCCAGAGCAGCGTCAGCACGGAAGCCATCGTGCCGCCGACGACCGGCAGCACCCAGCGCGGGTGCACCCGATCGTGGACGAAGAAGAGCTTGACGGTAAGCACGCCGTAGACGAATGAGCCGAGGATCGAGTGCACGAGCACGCGCGTGCTCGTCGTCTGGAAGCCGAGGATGAAGATGCAGTGGAAGGCGACGGGAAGCGTGAAGAGCACCGCGAGCCTCCCCGACCACCGGTGGATCGTGTTCACGCGCGGACGACCGATCGGAACGACGCGCTCCAACTTCCCGAAGATGCGTGCGCCCGTCGACACCTGGACTGCCGCGAGCACGACAGCCGCAGTCGCCAGCCAGACCTTGCCGGCGATCGTGGTCGAGAACACCGACGTGACCGCGTCCGTATATGTCCCGCTGACGCTGGCTAGAGTCACCAGCGCCGAGACTAAGCGTTACGATCGCCGCGTGTCCAGCCCGGAGTCGCGATGGCCGCTGCGGCGCATCGTCGTGCTGCCGCTCGCCCTCTTCGTCGTCGTCTCGGCCGCCACCTTCACGCTCGCGAAGCTCCACCTCGCGAGGCCCGAGGCGAGCGCGGCGCCGGTCGCGTTGGGCGACGTCGTCCGCGGCCAGGCGATCTTCAAGCAGACGTGCGGCGCCTGTCACGGAATGAACGCCGAGGGTGGCGTCGGCCCTCGCCTCACGGGCGCACAGATCACGGTGGCCGCTGCAAAAACTCAGATCGACAACGGCGGCGGCATCATGCCGGCGAAGCTGGTCAGCGGCAGCCGTGAGGACGACGTGCTCGCGTACCTGGCGACGATCTTCGCGAAATAAGCGGGGCGGCTATTCGGGTCGGCTGGTGATGCGGACGTACGTCACTTCGTCCTCGTTGCAGCGATCCTTGAGCTGGATGATCCCTGTCCGGCCCGAGCCCTCGTACGCAACCTCCGAGTCGTGCTCCTCGAGCTCGTCGAATGTCACCTTGAACCCGGCCTCCTCGACCTGATCCTTCCACTCGCGGTAAGCCTCGTCGAGCCCGGACTCCCAGTAGCCGACGACCACGCGGGTCGGGCCTTCCTGGGTGGACGACGTGACGACGAACTCGCCCGGTGTCGGGAAGTTCGCCGGCAGCTGCGGATCGCCGGAGAACTCGTCGGCGCGGCAGTCGATCTTCGTCTCTCCTCCCGCGCCGACGGTCGCGGTCTCAGCCGTCGTGGTCTCGGTCTCAGCCGCCGTGTTGTCGCCCCCCCCGCCGCAGCCGGCCACGACAAATGCGACGGCGATCGCGAACACGAGCGCGATCATCTTTGGCGCCGCCGTCATCTGGCAGCATCGTAAGGGGTTCGCGGGACGAACGCGATTTTCTTATCGATTTCTTATCGGGCCTTCAGGCGCCTTTCAGGCGGCGCCCGCGACACTCGACTCTTCCTCGCACCCCTTGAGGATGAATGCGAAGTGAGAGCCGGCGGGAGCGCCGGCTCTCGCGTTTTCGGGGAGCGGTCGCCAAGATTACGGCGATGCGGATCCTCATCGCGGACGACGAGTTGGCCGTCAGAGAAGCGCTCGGCCGAGCGCTGACCTCCGAGGGATACGAGGTCGCGTTCGCGGGCGACGGCGATGAGACGCTGCTTGCGGTCGAGCGTGACGAACCAGACGCGGCCGTCCTCGACGTGATGATGCCGCCACCGGACGGGCTCGAGGTCTGCCGGCAGTTGCGTGCCGCGGACAACATGATCCCGAT
>DASVFB010000293.1:0-8282 GCA_036380275.1 Gaiellaceae bacterium
CGAACGCAACCTGCGCAAGGGCGAGCCTGAGCCGCCCGACGCACCGGGCGAGCTCGCCGACGCTGTGACGGCGCTCCGGCTCGTAACGGCTGGGCCGGTCGCGGCGGGGCCGGTGCTGTTCGAGCGGCTCGACTGGCGCCCCTACGGCATCCGGCCCGTGTTGCCGATCTCCGCCACGCAGCCTGATGGGGAGCCGACACGCCTGGACGAGTTCCGCGGCCGGCTGACGGGGGACGTCCGGGGACGGCTGCTCGCGGCCGACGAGGACCAGGCGCTCGGGGAGGCGCTCGACCGCTGGGAGCTCTCGCTGTTTCAGGCCGACCCGTTCCAGGCCGAGCAGCTGCGCGAGTCGTTGGCCTATCTCTTCGGGCACGGCGACGGAGCATGGGCGGCGTCGCTCCGGGCGGCGGTGCTGCTGGGCGAGACCCCGGAGGAGCGCGGCCGGCTGCTCGAGCTCCTGAAAACAGGCTCCCCTCCGCCCGACCTCGTCCGTCGCGCCCTCGTCGAGGTCGTCATGCACGGTGACCGCGCCAGGCTGCTTCGGTCGCTCGACGAGTCGCTCGTCGGGCTCGCGCCGCGGCCGGCGGGATATTTCGCACTTCGGGCCGCAAGCTGACACACGATCGCGCGTACGGTGGGCGTATGGACGAGGCGCGCGCGGTCATCGAGCGGCTGAACCGGATCGAGGCCCTCGATCGCGAGGGCGCTCCCGCCGGGACACTGCTCGGCGAGCTCCGTGAGCTTGTACGCGAGGCCGAGGCGTGGGTACACGTCGAGCATGAGCCCGATCGCGCGGTCGACGCGGTCGAACGTTGCAAGACGGCGCTCGAGCAGCAGATACTCAGCGTGTGATCTCCCACTGGGACGAGGTCGACGGCGTCCGTCGCGAGAAGGGGCCGATGGCGGGAACCTGGCAGCCGCTCGGCGGCGCCGCGGGCTCGAAGACCATCGGCGTCAACCGCATCCGCATCGACCCCGGCAGGCTCTCGACCCCGCCGCACTCGCACAATCGCGCCGAGGAGATCTTCTTCGTCCTCGGCGGCTCCGGGTTGTCGTGGCAGGACGAACGCGTCTGCGAGGTGCGCGCCGGTGACACCATCGTCCACCTCGCCGACCACGAGGAGCACACGTTGCGCGCAGGGCCGGACGGCCTCGACGTGATCGCGTTCGGCACGCGGCATCCGGTCGAGTACGGCTGGCTGCCGCGCTCGAAAGCGATGCGCTTCGGCTACGTGTGGACCGAGGGTCGAGTCGACGATCCATGGGACGTCGAAAACCTGGTCGGCGAGCTCGAGTTCGCGGAGCCGGGGGAGCGGCCGTCGAACGTCGTCGCGCTCGAGGACGTCGAGCTGGACGAGGACGGCGACAAGATGGTCGCCGAAGCCGCCGGCTCCGTGAAGTCCGGCCTGAAGTGGTCGATCCGCGGGCCGAATGCGGAGCTCGCGATCCCGCATTGCCATTCAGCCGAGGAGGAAGCGTTCGTCGTCCTCGAGGGGGACGGCACGCTCGAGCTGTGGCCGTCGCCCGTGCCCGCGTCTCGCGGCGTCGAGCGCGAGACGTACGCGATCCGCGCGGGCAACGCAATCGCGCGCCCGGCGGGGACGCGCGTCTCGCACTTCATCAAAGCCGGGCCGAACGGCATGACCTGCCTCGTGTACGGCACGCGCGACCCGAACGACATCTGCTACTACCCGCGCTCGAACAAGATCGCGTGGCGCGGCGTCGGAGTCCTCGGCCGGATCGAGAACCTCGACTACTGGGACGGCGAACCGGCGGGTCCGTAGTCAGGCCCGTTATGCCAGGCCGCGCGCCGCCCAGGCCCGCACGGTCTGGCTCAGGCCCGACGCGGCGAACTTGTCGCGGCACAGCTCGCGCAGGCGCGCCTGCTGTTCAGCGTCGAGGCGCGCCAGGTAGACGCCCGCGGGGCCGACGCCGGCCGTGAACGGCTCCCACCACGCGTCGAAGCTCGCGAGCTCGAGGGTGACCGAGAGCGCCGTGTTCTCGACGCCGCTCAGCCCCGCCCGCTCGAACAGCTCCATGAGATGGCCTTCGCGCGCGCCGGCCATCTGGGACTCGTCCGGGGCGTCGGTGTCGAGCGCGTGCGCGGCTTCCCAGAACGGGCTCAACGGCCCGGTGCCGCCCGCGTGATCCCAGACGCACGCGGTCACGACGCCGCCGCGACGCGTCACTCGTCGCATCTCCTCGAGGCCCATGACCGGGTCGGCCATGAAGTGGACGACCAGCTGCGCGAGCGCGCGGTCGAACTCGTCGTCGCCGAACGGAAGCTGCTCCGCCGACGCGAGGCGGACGTCGACGTCCGGGTGGCGCTCCTTCGCCGCCGCGACGAACGGCTCAGACGGATCGACGGCCGACACGCCGTCGGGCCCGACCCGCTGCACGAGCTCGCTCGTCAGCGCGCCTGGTCCGCACCCGACGTCGACGACGCGTTGTCCAGGGACCACTTGCGCGTAATCGGCCATCAGCGGCGCGAGCGGCGCCGAGTACCGTCCCATGAAGCGGTCGTACGCATCCGCGGCGACGGTGAACACGTCGACAATCTACGCGGTGTCGCGCGCCGTCCGACCGGCTCGTAAGCATGCCGGGTATCGCGGAAGGACTCTGCTAGCGTGGCCCGAAACGAGCAAGCCGTGGGGCTTGCGCGCCTACTTCCGCGTCCGAACATTCGAACGCACAACGGCAAAGGACCAAAAATCGCCAAGGTCATCGCTTTCGCGAACCAGAAGGGCGGGGTCGCGAAGACGACCACAACCCTGAATCTCGGCGTCGCGCTCGCCGAGAAGGGAAACAAGGTCCTGCTCATCGACCTCGACCCGCAGGGCAACCTCACGATGAGCCAGGGGCTGAACCCCGACGAGATCGAGCGCTCGATGTTCGACGTGCTCGTCCACAAGATCCCGATCCAGGACGTGATCGAGCAGCGCGAAGTCGCGCTCGCGGTCTCCTCGATCGACCTCGCGGGTGCCGAGCTCTCGCTCTCCTCGATGATCGGACGCGAGCGCGCGCTCGAGAAGGCGCTGGCGCCTGTCCGCGACGACTACGACTTCGTCCTCATCGACACGCCGCCGTCGCTCGGCCTGCTGACGATCAACGCGCTCGTCGCGGCTGACGGCGTCATCGTGCCCGTGCAGTGCGAGTACCTCTCGCTGCGCGGCCTCGTGCAGCTCGAGAACACGATGACGATGATCCGCGAGAACCTGAACCCGAACGTCGAGATCGTCGGGATCCTCGCGACCATGTTCGACAAGCGGCTGCTGCACTCGAAGGAGGCCGTCGAGATCCTCAGGGAGAACTTCGGCGACCTCGTGCTGAACACGAAGATTCGCAAGACGGTGCGCTACGCCGAGGCGCCGGTGAAAGGCGAGTCCGTCCTGAAGTACGACCCGAGCAGCGAGGCTGCGGAGATGTACCGTGACCTGGCGAAGGAGGTGCTGCACAGTGGCGCGAAAGCGCGCGTCGATGCGTGAAGGCCCGCTCGCGGAGCTCTTCCGCGCCACCGAGGCCGCGCAGAAGCAGGAGGAACAGGCGGGCGGCAGCGAGAAGCCGCGGTCGGCGGAGGAGCCGCACGAGCAGACGGTCGAGCACGTCCCGACGTGGGAGGAATCGGTCGAGAACGTCGTCGCTCCCACGCCCGAGAAGCCTGCCAAGCCCGCGAAGAAGGCACCCAAGCCTGCGCCTGCGCCCGAGCCGGAGCTGCCTCCCGTGGCGCAGTACTCGCTGCCCGAGGCGGCCCCGCGCATCTACCGCGCGCCGCGCGGCGACGCGGCTTCCTACCTGGCGGTCATCCGCGTCGTCGGCGTCGGAGGCGCCGGGCTGAACGCGCTGCACCGAATGATGGATGCGGGCGTCTCGCAGGTCGAGTTCATCGCCGTCAACACAGACATCCAGCAGCTGCAGATGTCGGACGCGCAGTCGAAGATCCACGTCGGCCGCGAGCTCACGCAGGGACTCGGGTCGGGCGCCGATCCGGAGATCGGCCGCCGTGCGGCGGAGGAGGCATCCGACCAGATCAAGAACGCGCTCCGTGGCAGCGACATGGTGTTCGTCACCGCGGGCGAGGGCGGAGGAACAGGCTCCGGCGCTGCACCCGTCGTCGCGCGCATCGCGCGCGAGGTCGGCGCGCTCACGGTCGGCATCGTCACGCTGCCGTTCAAGTTTGAGGGGACAAAACGGCGCGCGCAAGCGGACGTCGGCGTGACAGCGCTGCGCGCCGCGTGCGACACGACGATCGTCATCCCGAACGATCGCCTACTCGAGGTGCTCGACAGGTCGACGTCGATGGTCGAGGCCTTCCGCATTGCCGACGACGTTCTGCGTCAGGGCGTGCAGGGCATTTGCGACCTGATCACGATGCCCGGCCTGATCAACCTCGACTTCGCGGACGTGCGCACGATCATGCAGGACTCTGGCACGGCGCTGATGGGCATCGGCTACTCGTCGAGCGACGACAACCGCGCGCGAGAGGCCGCGGAGCGCGCGCTGCGCTCGCCGCTTATCGAGACCGAGTTGACAGGTGCGCGCGGCATCCTGCTTTCGATCGCCGGCGGCGACGACCTGTCGTTGATCGAGGTCAACGAGGCGGCCGAGGTTGTCCGTCAGGCGGCGACTGACGAAACGCAGATCATCTTCGGTGCGACCGTGGACGAGTCGCTCACGGGCCAGGTCTGGGTGACGGTCGTCGCGACCGGCCTCGGAGCGCCGAGGCGCCGCAGCTACGCGGGCGTGCGCAGTGAAGAGGCGCTGCTCGAGCCGCCGAGCTTCCTGCAGAACTAGGAAAAGTCCAGCGTGAATGTGCCGGCGCGCGGCGCGACGAACGTCTCGTGCCCGCGGATCGCCACCGTATAGCGGCCCGCCCTCGGGACGCGTAGCGTCACCTGGTCGTGCGTCAGCCGCAAGATGTCTGCACCCGGCGCGATCGGCCGGGGGCGAGGCACCTCGTAGATCGAGACCTCTCCGCGCCTTGTGACGAAGTGCAACTTGGCTGCGACGGCGGCCTCGCGCTTCGAGCTGTAGTCGAGGCGGTCGCGCGGCACGAGCACGTAGCGCACACCGCGCTCGTGCAGCCAGCGCACGTACGTCTTCATATTCAGGTCGTCCGAGTAGAGGATCTCGTTCTCGGGGAAGTCGTCCTGCCTGTACCACCCGCGCGTGATCGGGAAGCCGGCCTCGGGAAGGTGCACGGCCTCCCAGTGTCCGACGGTGTCGATCGCGTTGACGCGGAAGTTCGGGTCCTCGTGCGCGCGTAGGAAGTCGATCGCGGGGACCCAGAACGAGTGGTTGTGCGCGCGCTCCTCGCGTCCCTTCTCGTACGAGATCGCGAGCGGCGTGATGTTGTACGCGGTGCACAGCGCGACGAGCGGCACCGCGATCCAGAGGCGGTGGCTGCGCACGACCAGGAGCGCGAGCGGGAGAGCCGCGAAGCGGAGCCGCGCCGCGTTCTCGCCGAGCTGCGACTGGAACGCGACGGACAGCACGACGAGAGCGGTGTAGGCGACGAAGATCCCGCGCAGCGCCCGGTCGCGCGCGAAAATCGCGCCGCCGACCGAGAACACGAGCGCCGCGAGGATCTCGGGCCACGGGAACGGGAAGTGGCCGCGTCCGTGGAAGATGTGCGCGAGGACGACCTGCAGCGCGATCAGGCCGAGGGTGATCAGCGACTCCTTCCGCCGGCGCATGCCGACGACGGCGACCGCGAGCATCAGCACCGCCAGTGGGCTCACGGCCCACGTCAGCGCCGCGAGCAGCGCGAAGAGCCACAGGCGCCGGGTTAGCAGCGCGAGCAGCGCAAGCGCAGCGCCGAGCATGAATGGGTACGCGCCCGAGATCGTGTACGCGCCCCAGACGACGGCGAACGTCACGGCAGCAGGCGTCCACCGCACGAGGCGCGCGAAAGCGGCTGCGGCCGTCGCAACGGAGAGGACCGCGAGCAGCTTGATCCCGACGACCGCGGCGAGCGGGTAATAGAGCAGCGAGTAGGTGACGAAGACCCAGCGTCCCGAGTACCAGTAGTTGTCCCAGGGAGTCAGCCCATGGTGTTGGTAGAGCCACAGCTGGTAGACGTGCGCGGCCGTGTCGTTCCCCGGTGGCCCGAGCCAGAGAAGCGCCGCCGAGATAGCGCCGGCGAGCGCGCCGAGCGCGAGCGGCACACGCCACACGAGCAACAGCCGTCTCGTTCGCCCGGCCTGGCCAAGGCCGTCCAGGCCATGCCTCAGGGACAGTCCCTCGGCCATGTCTGGAAGAACCTATCTCGCCTGGAGGAACGAGCACTCTGCGAGCACTAAGGTCGTCGCGCAACCACGACGCGGCGCTCGTCTGGGAGCGAGCGCGGCTCCACGGCAAGTCGAGAAGGTCGGGATGGCCGGTGCGGGCGACGAGCCTGAACGCCACGAGATACTTCAGACTATGCGCGGGGCAATCGCAGCAGGCCATCCCGTCACAGCCGAGGTCGGCGCACGCGTGCTCGCGGAGGGCGGCAACGCCGTCGACGCCGCCGTCGCCGCGGGCTTCGCCTCGTGGATCGCGGAATCGCCGCTGACCGGGCCAGGCGGCGGCGGCTTCATGCTCGTCCACCGGGCGCGCGACCGGTCGACGCGAGTGCTCGACTTCTTCGTCACCGTGCCGACCGGCGGCGTCGACATCGAGGCGATGGAGACCGTCGGCGTTCCTTTCGACACCAAGACGACCCAGCTCTTCCTGGTCGGCACGGCGGCCGCCGCGGTGCCTGGGGCGGCCGCCGGCCTCGAGCATGCGCACGGGCGCTTCGGATCGCTGCCGTGGCGCGATCTCGTCGCGCCGGCGATCGACCTGGCGCGCGACGGCGTCGAGGTGACACCGACGCAGGCGTACCTCCACGAGATCCTCGTCGCGATCATCGGCCCTCGGCCGGCGGCCGGCGAGCGGCTCCGCTTCGTCGACCTCGCCGCGACGCTCGAGCGGATCGCCGACGAGGGGACGGCTTTTCTTTCCACCGGTGACGTCGCACGCGCGCTCTGCGAGATCGCGCCGCAGATCACGCCGGAGGATCTCGCCGGCTATCGCGTGATCACGCGCAGGCCGGTCACCGCAACGTTTCGCGCGCACGAGTTCGCGTCGAACCCGCCGCCGTCGTCCGGCGGTGTGCTGATCGCATATGGCCTGCAGTTGCTCGAACGAGGTGGGTCATTCGAGCCGGCCGACCTGATCGAGACGATGCGCGGGCAGAACGCCGTCCGCGACCGCCTCTTCCACTCGCAGCTCTACCGCGGCGGCCTCGCGCGTCGGCTGGTCGACGCGCCGTCGATGACCACGCACATCTCCGTCGTCGACGCGCAAGGAAACGCGGCGTCTCTCTCCTGCTCCACCGGCTCCGGATCGGGCACCGTCATCCCGGGGACTGGCCTGTCGCTGAACAACATGCTCGGCGAGCGCGATCTCGCGGGCCTGCACCGACCGGGCAGCCGGCTCACGTCGATGATGGCCCCGAGCATCTGCTTCGGCGGCGGAAGCCCGCGGCTCGTGCTCGGCAGCGCGGGCAGCGCGCGGCTGCGGGGCGCGATCATGCAGGTCATCGTCAACCTGCTCGCGCAGGGCATGAACGTCCACGATGCGGTCGACGCTCCCCGCGTCCATCTCGAAGACGAGGTCGTCCACGCGGAGCGGGGAATCGACGCGCGCGGGCTCGGCTACGGGCAGGTGACGCAGTGGAAGGAGCGCAACCTCTTCTTCGGCGGCGTGAACGCCGTCGAGGTGCTTGCGGACGGGACGCTCGCTGCGGCCGGCGACGTCCGCCGCGGCGGCGCGGCGGTCGTCGTCGAATGATCAACGTTCGGCCCGCGCAGCCGGCCGACGCCGCCGCGCTCGTCGCGCTCGCGTGCGCGGTGAGCGCGGAGCCGGAGGGGTGGATGATCTGGAGCGAATGGCGCGGCGTCGGCGACGAGCGTCGCTACCTGCGCGCCGTGCGCGCGCATCCCGACGCGGCTGTGTTCGTCGCGGAGGCCGACGGCGAGATCGCCGGGCGGATGTCGCTCGCGCGCGACCAGAACCCGGCCTCGCACCACGTTGCCGACCTGGGGCTGATGGTCGACGCACGCTTCCGGCGTCGAGGCGTCGGTCGCGCGCTGCTCGAGGCGGCCGTCGAGTGGGCGCCCGAGCACGGAATCGCGAAGCTCGAGCTGCACGTCTTCCCGTGGAACGAGGCTGCGATCGCCCTGTACGAGTCGTTCGGCTTCGAGCGGGAGGGGCTGCGGCGGAGTCACTACCTCCGCCCGAACGGCTATGCCGACGCG
>DASVFB010000294.1:0-3186 GCA_036380275.1 Gaiellaceae bacterium
TCGCACCCGGGCTGCGGCGCTACGAGAGCGGAAAGGACTTCTTGACGATCCGCTATTCGGGAGGGGGCAACGTCACGGCCCAGGTCGTCCCGGTCGATTTCGCCGCGACCTCCAGCGGTTGCGAGGACTCCGACTTCGCCGGCTTTCCGGTCGGCGCCGTCGCCCTCATGAGACGCGGTGGCTGCCGCTTCTCAGACAAGGCCGCGACCGCCCAGTCCGCCGGCGCCGCGGCAGCGCTGATCGCCAACGACGGCTCGCCGGGCCACACCGCCCCGCTCATGGCCACGCTCTTCGGGCCGGGAACGCGGATCCCGGTGCTCATCGTCTCGGCCGAGGTCGCGTCCGAGCTCGCGGCGTCGGCGCAGCCACGCCCAATGCAAGTGCGGATCGACCTCTCGGTTGCCAGGACGCAAGCCCGCGCCTCGAACGTGATCGCCGACCTGCCGGGGCGGAAGAGCGGGGCCGTGCTGCTCGGCGCGCATCTCGACTCGGTCGCGAGCGGGCCCGGGATCAACGACAACGGATCGGGCTCGGCGCTCGTCCTCGAGGTTGCCCGACAAGCTCGGCGGCTCCACCTTCGGCCGAGGCACGGGCTGCGGTTCGCGTTCTGGGGCGGCGAGGAGCTCGGGCTCCTCGGTTCGACGAGCTACGCGCAGAGCCTGAGCGCGAAGCAACGCCGCGGGATTCTCGACGTGCTCAATTTCGACATGGTCGGCTCGCCGAACTTCGGCCGCATCGTCTATTCGGGAGACGGGGAGCCTCGAGGCTCAACCCGGATCAACGAGGCCTTCCACGCCTACTTCGCGGCTCGCGGGCTACCCGTGGAAGAGGCCTCGCTCGACGGGTCCTCGGACCACACGGCGTTCGCGCAGGCCGGCATCCCGGTCGGTGGGCTGTTCACCGGCGCAGACGAGGAGAAGACGGCCGCGTCGGCCCAGCGCTTCGGCGGCTCGGCCAACTACCCGTTCGACGCCTGCTACCACAAGGCCTGCGACACCGTTGCGAATGTCGACTTCGGCGTTCTCGAGCAGATGGCCGACGCGGGTGCGGTTGTGGCGCTACGCCTCGCGAGCTAGGCGTCGCGAGTCGCGGTGCGCCACGCTCCGAGCGCGGTCAGCACTGCGGCCCAGAGCAGCAGCACGCCGACCGATGCGGGAACCGACATTCCGATGTGGGAGGGCCCGTGGCCGAGGTTCGCTATTCCTCCCGTTTGGCCTCGCGCGCTCCGACCTGCTCAAGCTGCGCAAGCGCCGCGGACTCTTCTGGACGGCCTTCGGACTGATCGCCAACCCGGAGCCCGCGGCTTGCCCTCGCCCTGCAGCTCGGCGCGCGGCCCCATCGCGACGATCTGGCCTCGGTCGACGATCGCGACGGAGTCGCACGGTCCGATGGCCAAAGCGCTTCGTGAGTCCGTTCATCTCGACGACATACTCGGTCTGCGCCAAGACACCGAGCCTACCGGCCGCCTAAGGGGTAATATGGAGGCATAGTCGCTGCATGACCTGATCGGGCGGCCTCCGCGGCCGCGACGTCCCCGATTCGCGGAAGGCCTGTGATGGACCCTCTCTACAAGCCCGAAGGCGTCGAGGAGCGCTGGCAGCGCACGTGGGAAACGGAGGGTCACTACAACGCGGACCCCGATCCGACCCGCGAGTCGTTCACGATCGTGCACCCGCCGCCGAACGTGACCGGCGACCTGCACCTCGGTCACGCGCTTCAGCTCTCGCTCGCCGACACGATCGTGCGCACGCGCCGGATGCAGGGCTACAACGTCCTCTTCCAGCCCGGCTTCGACCACGCCGGAATCTCGACACAAGCCGCGGTGGAGAAGCACCTCGCCACCCAGGGAAGGACGCGCCAGGAGCTCGGCCGCGAGGCGTTCGAGGCGCTCGTCTGGGAGTGGTTGCGCGAGTACGGCGGCAAGATCATGTTCCAGTTCAGGCGGATCGGCGCCTCGCTCGACTACCGCCGCGAGCGCTTCACAATGGACGACGCGTACGTCCGCGCGGTGATGCGCTTCTTCGTGCACCTCTACCGCAAGGGGTGGATCTACCGCGCGAACCGCATCATCAACTGGTGTCCTTTCCACGAGACGTCGCTCTCCGATCTCGAGGTCGAGCATGTCGAGGTCGACGATGCACTCACGCACGTCCGTTATCCGTTCGCGGACGCCGACGGCCACATCACGATCGCCACCGTGCGGCCGGCGACGATCCTCGCGGACGTCGCCGTCGCGGTGCATCCGGACGACGACCGCTATCGCGACGTTGTCGGCCGCGAGGTTGTCGTGCCCTATGTCGAACGCCACGTGCCGGTCATCGCGGACGAGCGGGTCGAGCGCGAGTTCGGCACGGGCGCCCTCAAGGTCACACCTGGGCACGATCCACTCGACTACGACATCGGGCTCGACCACCGGCTTCCTGAGCTGACCGTGGTCGGCCCGGACGGTCGCATGAACGAGGAAGCCGGTGACCTCGCCGGACTGACACAGGAAGAGGCCGACGAGCGCATCCTCGCATGGCTGAAGGAACACGGACAGCTCGAGAAGCGCGAGTCGTATCGCCACTCGGTCGCGCTCTGCGACCGCTGCAAGACCCGAATCGAGCCGCGTATCTCGCTCCAATGGTGGTGCTCGATGGAGGAGCTGAAGAAGCCGGCGCTAGAAGCGCTCCACGACGGTCGCGTCCGCTATCACCCCGAGTCGCAGCACCGGTTCGCCATCGCGTCGCTCGAGGAGGCGCCGGACTGGAACATCTCGCGACAGATCTGGTGGGGACACCAACTGCCGGTGTGGGAATGTCTTCCAAACGGGCACTTCACGGTCGAAGAGACCGAGCCTGAGGCGTGCGCCGAGTGTGGCTCGCGCCAGCTCGCGCGCTCGACCGACGTCCTCGACACGTGGTTCTCGTCCGCGCTGTGGCCGTTCGCGACGCTCGGCTGGCCCGACGACACGGAGGACCTCCGCGCGTTCTACCCCGGCGACCTGAACACGACCGCGCGCGACATCATCCGCCTCTGGGAGAACCGCATGATCTTCAGCGGGCTCGAGATGATGGGCGACGTCCCGTTTCGCCACGTCGTCATCCACTCCCTGATCCACGCGCCTGAGGGCGGCCGGATGTCGAAGAGTCTCGGCACCGGCATGAACCCGCTGGCCGCGATCGAGACGTACGGCGCGGACGCGAC
>DASVFB010000295.1:0-10357 GCA_036380275.1 Gaiellaceae bacterium
CCTGCCCGTCTTCTCGTCGATCGTCTCGGAGGCCTGCGCGATCGTGTACTGCGCCTCCTCGACCGCGTCGAGGTAGACGATCTCGTCGGTCACGCGACCGTTGACGACGCGGCGGTACGGCGTCTGGATGAAGCCGAACTCAGACACAGTCGCCATCGACGCGAGGTAGCCGATCAGGCCGATGTTCGGGCCCTCAGGCGTCTCGATCGGGCACATGCGCCCGTAGTGCGTCGGATGCACGTCGCGCACCTCGATCGGCGCGCGCTCACGGGTCAGCCCACCGGCGCCGAGCGCCGACAGGCGCCGCCGGTGCGTCAGTCCGGCGAGCGAGTTCGTCTGGTCCATGAACTGCGACAGCTGCGAGGAGCCGAAGAACTCCTTCAGCGCGGCGACGACAGGGCGGATGTTGATGATCGTCTGCGGTGTGATCGTGTCGACGTCTTCCGTCGTCATTCGCTCGCGGACGACGCGCTCCATTCGGTACAGGCCGACGCGGAACGCCTCCTGGATCAACTCGCCGACCGTGCGCAGGCGCCGGTTGCCGAAGTGCTCGTACTCGTCGAGGTCATTGCGGATCGGGTCACGCGAGAGACCGGCCGCCTCGGCGGCGTAGTCCTTGGTGTCCTCGGGCACGCCGAGCCGCGCCGGCAACTCCACGAGCTTCTTGACGAGCGAGACGATGTCCTCGGTCGTGAGGACGCGGATGTCCTCGGGAACCTCGACGTCGAGCCGCTGGTTCAGCTTGTAGCGTCCGACCTTGGTCAGGTCGTAGCGCTTGGGGTCGAAGAACAGCGCGCGGAGGAGGTTCCTCGCGTTGTCGACCGTCGGCGGCTCGCCTGGGCGCTGCTTCTTGAAGACCTCGACGAGCGCCTGCTCCTCGGTCGTGGTCGGATCCTTGTCGAGGGTATTGACGATGAACGGCGAATTGTCGAAAAGCGCCAGCATCTTCTCGTTCGTCGTCACGTCCAGCTGGAAGCCCGTCGACGGGTCCTCTGCGGGGAGAGCGCGGAGGAGTGTCGTGATGGGCAGCTTCCGCTTGCGGTCGATCCGTGCGTAGACGATGCCCTTCTTGTCGATCTCGAGCTCGAGCCACGAGCCGCGCGAGGGCATGAGGTTCGCCGTGAAGACTTGCTTCGTCGGGTCCTTGGGCTCCATCAGGTAGGCGCCCGGGCTGCGCACGAGCTGCGTGACGATCACGCGCTCGGTGCCGTTGATGATGAACGTGCCGAACTCCGTCATCATCGGGAAGTCCCCCATGAAGACGGTCTGCTCGCGGATTTCGCCCGTCTCCTTGTTGACGAAGCGGACGGTCATCGAGAGCGGTGCCTGGTAGGTCAGGTCCTTCTCGCGGCACTCCTTGATCGAGAACTGGGGCTCACCGAAGCGGTACTCCCCGAACTCGACTGCGAGCGTGCCGGTGTAATCCTCGATCGGCGAGATGTCGTCGATCGTCTCCCGCAGGCCCTCGTTCAGGAACCAGTTGAACGATGCCTTTTGGATGTCGATCAGGTTCGGAAGCTCAAGAACCTGCTTCACCCGGGAGAAGGAAGTGCGCGCGCGCGGCGCGGCAACCTTGGCGGTCAAGAGATACAGCCTCCCTTAAAAACGGCGAAGAATCAGAAAAATCTCGGACAGGCGAAAACGGACGGAACGTCGGCGCGACCTGCAAGGGTACCTAAAACGTGCGGGTCAACGCAAGGCAGGCCCCCCGGCAGGGCCTGAGTCCTGTCGCATGGTAGCGCGAATCGCCAAAAATGGAAAGCACCTCGGCGCCTTGTGACACTTCGCCACAAACTGCGAGAGGCGGTGAGGGCCGGTGCGTAGGAGCCGGCCCTCGCCGCTACTGAGGAGGGCTACCTCAGTCGGATGCGACCACAGCTCGGCGGGGTTTCCCTGCCCGCGTGGTCGGAGAGCGTGACGCAGAAGCGGTACGAGCCGTTGGTCTTCGCCTTCGGTGCCCGCCAGGACAGCCCGTATGCATGTCCTGCGTCGACTCCAAAAAAGCTGCGAACGAGACGCGCGACGGCAGTCCGGTTCCTCTGGATCGTGATCTTCGCCGCGACCTCGCCGTTCCCCGCGCCGACCCGAAACGGGAGCCTCACGAACGCGCCCCACTTCCCGGACGCCGGACGAACGAGCACCGTGCGCATCGGAACGGCTTCGATAAGAAAGCTCCGCGTGACGGGCTGCGCGGGGTTGTAGCTCGCGTAGCCTGCCTGTGATGCGGTGATCGAGCACGTGCCCGCCTTCGTCAGGTGCACCGTTGTCCCGGTGACCGTGCACTCGCCGTTCGCCGTGAACGAGATCGGCAAGCCGGATGACGCGAGTGCGCTGACCAGGAAGTCCGAGTCGCCGATCGCCTTGGCCTCGATGGGATCGAAGGTGATCGTCTGGTTCCGCCCGGTGGGCCACGCGGGAGGCTCGGCGCCGTCGGTGGAGCACGCGTCTTCGCCGGGATGCTGCGGCTCAGCCCACTCGGCATCGGTGCGACTCATCGCCAACTCGAGCGCGGCGCCTGCGTCCAGGATCCCGCAGCCCAGGTCCGAGGCCCAGCCCGTCCCCGCCTCGCGGCGAGCGGACTGCTTGATGATGTCGGCGACCTGGTAGTTCTTCAGCCCGGGCCGCGCGGCCCAGATCAGCGCAGCAATGCCCGATACCTCTGGTGCGGAGAACGAGGTGCCCGGGAGGTTGCCGTAATGAGCGCCTCCCTCGCCCATCCACGTCAAGTAGCAGCTGCCGTCGTCCCACGCGCTGGACTTCGGAAGCGCGACGAGCAGTCCGGTACATTGGCCGCCGTAAGCGCCAGGCGCAACGAGCGAGAGGTGCTTTCCCCAATTCGAGAAGTAGGCGCGATGGCCGTCGGCGTTGACCGCTCCGACGGACAGCCCATAGCCGCGCCCGCCGTCGGCGGGCTGCAGGTCCGCCGCCGGATAGCTCACGTCGGCGCCGCTTTCGCTGTTGCCGGAAGCGGCCACGAGGAGAACGCCGTCCGCCGCCGCCCTGTGGATGGCATCGAGGAGGAACGGCCTCGTCGGATCCGGGCCGCCGAGACTCATGTTGACGATCCGGACGCCGAGAGAGTCGAGCAACGTCAGGGCGGTCGCGACGGAGAGGTCGTCGAACCAGGGCGTACCCGCGATGCTGGCGTTGACGACGATCACGTGCGTCGCTCCTGCGAAGCCCGCCATGCCGAAACGGTCGTCGACGTTGGCCGCGATCAGCGAAGTCACGCCGGTGCCGTGGCCATACAGGTCGTTGCCTTCCGGCGCCGCTTGCGAGACGGTCGTGCCGCTGACGGTCCAGATGCTGTCGATCTTGCCCTTCAAGTCGGGCACGTCCTCGACGCCCGTGTCGATCACGCCGACGACGATCCCCGAGTTGCCCTTCGAGTGTTCGAGCGCGCGGTCGACGTGCGAGGCCGCGAACGACCACTCGTAGGGAAGGCCGGTGCTCGCGTCAATCGTGTGAAGCAGTGGGTCGTTCGGCATGCTCATCGTCTTGCGCACCGGCCCGACCGGTGCAACGTAACGCAGCCTCGGATCCGTCGTCTCGTTCGCGAGAAGCGCGTGCAGTTGGGCTGTGTTGACTCTCACCTGCGCCGCGTGGAGCGCCGGAATCGCCCGGACGTGGTCGAAGCCGTAGGTGGAGCGAAGCGACGCAAGATCGTGCATCGATTCGACACCGACCACGGCGATCGAGCCGAAGTCCGCCGCGCGCGCCCGCCGCCTGCCGCCCGACGGATGCGAGTGATACCAGTGCATGTGGTGGCGGCGGACCTTCGGAAGCGCACGGGTAGGCGGATGCGAGCTATACAAGTGCACCTGGTAGAAGCCGAGCCTCTGGGACGAAGCCGGGGACGCCTCCGCCTGGGCTGCCCCGTACGCGAGTGCAGTGAACGCAAGAATCAGGACGGCTGTGAGCCGCGCCGTTCTGTGAGTCGTGGTGGTCATGGAGCCCTCCTCCGTGTCCCGACCGCTCGGTGCGGCCGATTGCCCGAAGGTGGGCTCGCGCGCTAAAACCGCCCTAGCAGGGCGCTAAACAGGCGCTTACAAGGGCTCTACGGAGTACCGGGCGCTCGGCCCGCTCAGGCAGGCAAGCCGAAGCGCTTCAGGCGTACCAAGACGGGCATCACGCGCTCGGCGACGACTCGGGATCGAGGCGAGCGTGGGCCGACAGAGGCACGAGAAACAGATCCTCACGCAGGGCGGGGACCACGTCGCAGCAACCGAAAACGCCGAAGGCCCGCAAAGCGGGCCCTCGATACGTCAAATACATTTTTGAGTCGCTACTTCACTTCGACCGAGGCGCCCGCTTCCTCGAGCTGCGCCTTGATCGAGTCGGCCTCGTCCTGCGCGACGCCTTCTTTCACCGGGTTGGGCGCGCCGTCGACGAGGTCCTTCGCTTCCTTGAGGCCGAGGCCCGTGATCGCGCGGACGACCTTGATCACCTGGATCTTCTTGTCGCCGGCGCCCGTGAGGACGACGTCGAACGAGGTCTTCTCCTCGACGGCGGCAGCACCGTCCCCGCCTCCACCGGGTGCGGCCACAGCCACAGGAGCTGCGGCGGTGACGCCCCACGTCTCCTCGAGTGCGTTCTTGAGCTCGACGAGCTCGAGCACGGTCATCTTGCCCAGCTCGTCGACCAGCTTGGCGGTATCCGTTGCCATCAGTTGTCTCCTTGTTCTTGTAGTTGATCGACGCGAGCCTGGAGCACGCCCACCAGGTCGCGAAGCGGTGCGTTGAACAGCCCGACCACGGTGGACAGCGGCGCAGCGATCGCGCCGACGACCTGCCCGCGGAGGATGTCGAGCGACGGCAGGGTGGCGAGCGTCGTGATCTCGTCCGCGCTGATCGGCCGGCCCTGCATGATGCCGCCCCGAACCTCGATCACCTGCGTCTCGCGAGCGGCGGCACGCAGCGCCTTCGCAACCGCGGCTGGATCGCCGTCGCTGTCGAGGAAGGCGATCGCGGTCGGGCCTTCGAGGAGCGCGAGCAGGTGGTCCGCTCCAGCCTCCTCAGCCGCGCGGCGAGTGAGCGTGTTCTTCACAACCTGGAAGCGCGCGCCGTGCGTCAGCAACTCGGTACGCAAGGCGTCGACCTGCGGCATCGTCAGGCCGCGGTAGTCCGCGACGATCAGCGTGTCGGTCGAGCGCAGGCGCTCGGCCAGATCGGCGACGACGCGTTCCTTCTGTTTCTTGTCCATGTCATTTCCTCCAGGAAATGACTAGCCCGCGCAAAGGCGGGCCAAGGGAACTGCAAATCCTCGACTCCACCTCGGCCGGACTTCTGCGCGAACGCTGCCGGCTGTCTTCGGCGGTCTAGTCGTGTCTAGGCCGGCACTGTAGCCGATTCGGCGACTTCCTCTTCGTCGACGATATTGCGCGTGCGCGACGGGTCGATCTTGATGCCGGGGCCCATAGTCGTCGCCAGAGTCACCTGCTTGATGTAGCGGCCCTTGGCGCCGGCGGGCTTCGCGCGCACGATCTCATCCACGAGTGCCGCGTAGTTCTCGAGCAGCGCGCGCTCCTCGAAGCTCTTCTTGCCTAGGGCGACATGAACGTTCGCGCCTCGGTCGGTGCGGTACTCCTGCTTGCCGGCCTTCGCCTCGCGCACCGCCTTGCCGACGTCCATGGTGACCGTCCCGGTCTTGGGATTCGGCATGAGCCCACGCGGGCCGAGCACGCGCCCAAGCCGTCCAACCGAGCCCATCTGGTCGGGCGTCGCGATCGCAACGTCGAAGTCGGTGAAGCCCTCCTCGACGCGCTTCGCCAGGTCGGCCGAGCCGATGATGTCCGCTCCCGCCTCCTCGGCCTCGCGCGCCTTCTCACCCTCGGCGAAAACGGCGACGCGCTGCTCGCGCCCGGTTCCATGGGGAAGCGAGATCGTGCCGCGCAGCTGCTCCTCGGCGTGACGCACGTTGAGGCCGAGGCTGAAGTGCACCTCGACCGTCTCGTCGAACTTCGGCCCGGGCAGCGACCTGAGCAGGCGAATCGCCTCTGCGGGCGGGTAAGCGCGCTCGCGGTCGATCTGGTCGCGGGCGGACTGGTACGTCTTCCCATGACTCACGGCTCCACCTCCACGCCCATAGATCGGGCCGTGCCTGCGATCACGAGCATCGCCTGCTCGACGTCGCGGGCGTTGAGGTCGGGCATCTTCGTCTCGGCGATCTGGCGCACCTGCGCCTTCGTCAGCCGCCCGACCTTCGTGCGGTTCGGCTCCGGGGAGCCCTTGTCGAGCCGCAGCGCCTCCTTGATCAACACGGCGGCCGGCGGCGTCTTCGTGATGAAGGAGAAGGAGCGGTCCTCGTAGACCGTGATCTCCACGGGCGTGATGCGACCGTTCTCCTGCGCCGTCTGCGCGTTGAACGCCTTGCAGAACTCCATGATGTTGACGCCGTGCTGGCCGAGTGCCGGTCCGACCGGCGGCGCGGGGTTCGCCTGCCCGCCGGGGATCTGCAGCTTGATGAGTGTCATAACCTTCTTGGCCATCAGTCCAGCTTCTTCACCTGGTCGAAGCCGAGCTCCACGGGCACCTGGCGCTCGAAGATGTCGACGAGCACCTTCAGCTTCTGCGCATCGCCGTTCACGTCGACGATCTCGCCGTCGAAGTCGCTGAGCGGGCCGGACGTGACCTTCACCGACTCGCCGAGCTGGTACTCGATCTGCGTCCGCGGCCGCGCGCCCTCGGCGGCGCCGGTATGCATGATCCTGTCGACCTCAGGCTGCGACAGCGGCACGGGCTTGTTGCCTGCGCCCACGAAGCCCGTGACGCCCGGCGTGTTCTTGACCACGCCCCAGGCGTCGTCGTTGAGATCCATGTTCACGAGCACGTAGCCCGGCAGCACGCGCTTGTCGGTCTGCACCTTCTGGCCGTCCTTCGTCTCGATCACCTGCTCGGTCGGGACCACGACGCGGCGGAACCGAGGAGCCTGGTTCATCGAGATGATCCGGTGCTCGAGATTTGCCTTCACCTTGTTCTCGTGCCCGGAGTAGGTGTTGATGACGTACCAGCGGAACATTCTCGTCTTTCGTCTACTGACCGATGAGTCTCTGGACGACCGGCTTCCAGATCAGGTCGTTGAAATAAAGGTAGGCGCCGACCACGATGCATGCGATCAACACGACAACCGTAGCCTGAATCACCTGCGCCTGGCCGGGCCACTCGACCTTCTTCAGCTCGGCCCACGACTCCGAGACGAAGCTCTTGCGCTCGCGGCGCTGGGAGCCGGTCTGGCTCTTCGTCGGCTGCGCGCCCGGGCGGACCTGCGCCTGGCGCTGCCGCGCGCGCTGCGTCACGCCGCCGCCTCCACCCTGGCTCTGCGCCTGGGCCTCGCGCCGTGCGCGCCGTTGCGCTCGCGTCTGCCGAGCCACTAGCGGGTCTCCCGGTGAAGCGTGTGCGAGCCGCACCAGCGGCAGTACTTCTTGAACTCGACGCGGTCGGGCGAGTTCCGCTTCGACTTCTGGGTCTGGTAGTTGCGCCTGCGACATTCGGTGCAGGCAAGCGTGATTCCGACTCTGACTCCGGTCTTGGCCATGGCTTCTTCTTCGTCGACTTCTCGGGGCGCGGAAAGGTAGCGGCGGGAGGACTCGAACCTCCGACACGCGGATTATGATTCCGCTGCTCTAACCAACTGAGCTACGCCGCCGGGCGCGGCAGAAGTGTAGCCAATGCTCGGTGAGGCAGTCCTTTCACTCTTCGCGCGCCAGGTCCGGATCCGCTCCGGCGTCGAGCAGGATCTGCTCCAGGTCGGGTCGGCCGACGAACGCCGCCGTGCCGAGAGGCCTCACCCGGGCGATGTCGGCCGTGGCCAGGGCGTCCACGTCCGCCCCGCGCTCGACGAGCAGCCGGACGGCCTCCGCGCTGCCCCCGAAGATCGCGAGGTGTAGGACAGTGAACCCGTCCGGAGACCAGGCATTGGCGTTGGCCGGGTCCTCGTCGAGGAGCCGTCGGAGACGCTCGATCCGTCCGAACGCGGCGGCTTCGTACGCCAGAAGTTCGTCGTCGGGCGCTCGGACCCCCTCGGCCCGCTCGCGGTCGCCTTCGTACAGCGCCTGCAGCGCCTCAGAGACCATGGCCGGAGTATGAAGGGCTGTCCGATGCCGCCGCGAAGATCCGCGATGCGTTCCGAGCCGGGTCGAAAGCCCCTTGACGGGTGGAGCGGCAGAGGGCTGACCGTCGCCCACCGACCGAGAGCTCTTCTCCTTATCTTTCTTGCCGCCGCCGTCGTCGGCGGCTGCGGCGGTGGCTCCCAGCACGAGCCTGCCCCCGTGCCGACGCCGATCGGGCGCGGGCCCGCGTTCATGCCGCCACCGGTCGGGCCGTTGCGGCCGCCTGCCGAGAAGTGCGTGCCGGGCGTGTTGCGCGGTGAGACGCGCATTCATCTGGAGCTCTTTGCCCGGCGGCGCGTCGTCGTGATCCCGGCGAGCATCGGCGTGCGCCCTCGCTGCCGCTATCCGCTTCGCACGCTCGCGCCAACCGGCGTCGTCGAGGTCGACCGCGCGGGCCAGATGCTGCGCGACTTCTTTGCCGTCTGGCGAATGCCGCTCTCGCAACACCGCGTGCTCTCGTTTCGAGGCAAGGTCACCGCCTTCGTGGCGGGGAAGCGCTGGACGGGAGACGTGGATGGGATCCCGCTCACCGACCACGCCCAGATCGTCGTGGAGGTTGGCGGTTACATTCGCCCACACAGCTTCTATCTCTTCCCACCGCGATGATTCCTTCGATGTTCGTCGTCACCGAGGTACCAGCGCTGCTCGCGGGCATGGCGTATCCGCCACCGGAGACCGACTGGCAGGCGCTACGCGACCAAGGCTTCGCTCACGTCGTCCGGCTCCATCCGGCGGACTACGATCCCGCGCCACTGCTCGCGCACGACGTTGTGCTCCAGGATCTGTACGGCGGCGCGAGCCCGGGAGACCCGGCGTCGGAGCAGCGCAAGATCTGGGAGGCGGCGAAGCTCGTCGCGGAGCTCGTGAGCCGCAACGAGGGCGTCATCGTCCATTGCGTCGGCGGAACGGGCCGCACGGGCACGGTCGTTGCGTGCACGCTGCGGCGGCTCGGCCGTTCGGCCGACGAGGCGAGTGCAACTGTCCGGCAGTACCGGCCGCACTGGCCGGAGTCGCCCTGGCAGGAGCAGGTTGTGCGCTCCGAGCCGGAGGTACGCTGAGCCGCGTGCGCCGCGGCTTGATCGCACTCGCCCTCCTGCTCGTCGTCACGCCGTCCGCCTTCGCCGACGGCGACCCTGCGAGCGACGTCTTGCTCGTGAAGAACGTCTTCCTGCCGTATCCCGCCCCGCCGGCTGCGGCTTCGAACGCGCTCGCAGCCGCCGTCAGGTCGGCGTACGCGCACGGCTACCGCGTCAAGGTCGCCGTGATCGCGACGGAGACCGATCTCGGCTCTGTCCCGAGCCTCTTCAACAGGCCGAACGACTACGCGAAGTTCCTAGGCCAGGAGCTGCAGCTGTACTACATCGGCCCGCTGCTGATCGTCATGCCCACCGGCTACGGCGTCTACGACGGCGGCCGCTCAACAGCCCCGGAGATGAAGGCGCTCGCCGGCGCGCACCCGAGCGGTTCCGGCCCGAACGACCTCACGAAGAGCGTGGCCGGGATCGTCCGCCGGCTTGTGGCGGCGGGTGCGCTCAAGTCGAAGGACATCAAGGCTCCCTACGTCAGCGCGCTCGCAGCGTCGGCCACGCCCGGCAAGACGACGCACCTGAACTATGCCGTGTTCGACGACAGCGGTAAGACGCGCGAGCGAATGGCGGTTCGTGACTCGAAAAGGCGCGTAATTGCGACGTGGTCGACGAAGCTGCGGACGACCGACCCGAGGAAGACGTACTCCGTGGCGTGGCGCGTCC
Organism: Gaiellaceae bacterium; assembly: GCA_036380275.1. Classification (GTDB taxonomy): domain Bacteria; phylum Actinomycetota; class Thermoleophilia; order Gaiellales; family Gaiellaceae; genus DASVFB01. Next base: position 9,859 of record DASVFB010000295.1, read on the forward strand.
CCGCGAACGTGGAGAAGAAGGGCTTGACCTTCTGCATCGCCGCGTACGACCGAACCGGCAATCACACGGCGCCGAGTTGCGCGCCCGTGTCTGTGAAGCGCTAGGTCGCCTAGGAGGATGCGGCGTAACCGGAGCGATTACTCCGTTCGGCCTATGGGACGAGGCCGAATTGGGGATTAGCGTCTCGATCATGCACGACGCACCTCGAACATTCCCGCCGATCACGGATCGCCAGCGACAGGTGGTCGAACTGATTGCCGCCGGATGCTCGAACGAGGAAGTCGGGCGGAGGCTGGGCATCTCGCCTCGGACGGCAAAGGCCCATGCGGACGTCCTGCGCCGGAAGCTCGGCGTGGCGCGTCGGCGTCAGATCCCCGCGGCGTACCGAGCCGCGACGGGAAACGACCCGCTGGCACCAACCCTCGAGCCGATGACCTTCGTGCTCGGGGACTAACGGCACCTGCGCCTGCGCGCCTTGCTGCGTGGGCGCAGGGTTTCT
>DASVFB010000296.1:0-7274 GCA_036380275.1 Gaiellaceae bacterium
CGCCCTGTCATCTCGAGGGCGTAGTTCTTGCCGAGCATCATCGGGATCAACAGGCGGCCGTCGCCGGTCGCTCGCGCGATCTCTAGCCCGCGTTCGAAGCGACCGATCCCGTCCGCGTACCGCTCGAGGTACGTCTCGGCCCAGCCGAGGTAGTACAAGGCCTCCAGGCGCGGCGCCAGCTCCTCATCGGTGACCTGGTCGACCGCCGTCCGCGCTTCTTGGCGGCACACGCGCGCGTGATCGATTCGCCCGGCGACGGTCTCACCAAGACAAAACGCCGACGCGGCCGCTGCGATCAGCGCGCGATCGCCCAGAGCGCGTGCGGTCACCAAAGCCTGGCGGCCCATCTCTGCCGTCTGATGGAAGTCGAGCTCATAGAGACCGTCGACCGCCAACTCGATTTGCAAAACCGCCGCGGCAGCCGTCGACCGATCGGGCAGGTCTTCCCAGGCGCGTGTCAGGCGTTGATGCGCGTCCTCGTGGCGGCCGAGCCAATGCTCGGTTGCCGCACACAACGCAGTCAGCTCGACCCGGCGCTCCGACGCGCCCACCGGCAGCAGATCGATCGCCTCCAGCAGCGTTGACCGACTCTGGTCCAACTCGCCGACGGCGCGGAGGGCCGACGCGAGGGCCACGCGCACGCCTACCTGCCGTTCGGCATCCGCCGCGCGGAGGAGTCGCAGCGTCGCCTGAAACCAACGAGCCGCCACCGCAGGAGCTCGTGGTGCAGCCGCCGCGCCGGCCTCGAGCAACAGCTCGACCGCCTCCTCGTTCCCCTGCTCGGCTGAGAGCTCGACGTGGTAAGCCCGTTCGCCGGCTGCGGCGCCGCGCGCAGCCAGCTCGGTCGCCGCCCGCGCGTGCGCTGCAAGTCTCCAACCGCCCAGCGCCGACTCGTAGACTGCCTGCCGCACGAGCGGGTGGCGAAACACAAACCGGCGCGGTACTGCTGTCGGTCGCACGAGATCATGCGCGAGCAAGGCATCGAGCGCAGCGAGCCCCTCGGCAGCGGAGAGCTCGGCGATCTTTGCTGCGAGATCTGGCTCGAACGGCTCACCGGCCACGGCCGCGGCCTCGAGCAACACGCGCTCCGTGCCGGAGAGTGACGTAAGCTCGTCGGCAAGCGACGCCACGACCGCAGGCGGCACGCCGACCTCATCCGCTGCGGCGCCCTTTGCCGGCGCCTCGAGCGCATCCTGGCCCGCCCGTGCGAGCTGCTCGAGGTAGAAGGGATTGCCCCCGCCGTGCTTGTAGATCGCCGCCGCCGATCTTGGATCAAGCTCGCCCAGCAGCAATGTCGCCTGCGCCTCGCTCAGCTGCGCGAGTCCGATCCTCCGCACCACCGGAGCGGTCACCGCAGCAGACAGACGCACCGGCGCCTGCGTCGGCCGAAACGCCAGCGCCAACAAGACGTCGGCGTCCGGTCCACGCCGAAGGAGTGCTCCCAGAAGCTCGATCGACGCTCCATCGCTCCAGTGCAGATCATCGAGCAGCAACACCAGCGGTCGATCGGCCGCGAGCAACTCGAGCAGCTTCCGCATGGCTCCGTGCGTGCGGTAGCGCTCGTCAGCGACCGAGTTGACCGATCCGGATCCGGCTGGGCGTGTTACCGACGGCAGGACACTGGCGAGCTCGCCGACCGCCTCGCCGTCCCACACCTCCTGCAGGCCCAGCTCTTGCGAGGCGACGTATGCGTCAAGGGCATCGACCCAGACGCTGAACGGCAGATCGCGCTCGAACTCGGTCGCCGACCCGGCCAACACGAGGCAGCCTCGCGCCTCGGCGCGATCGCGCAGCTCACCGAGCAGCCGCGTCTTGCCGATTCCCGGTTCGCCCTCCAACGCCACGCAGACCAAGCCGCTCTCCGCCAGCGCCTCGAGTGCCGCATCGAGCAGCTCGAGCTCTGAGTCGCGCCCGATGGTCTGCCGGACGCTGGCGTGTTCAGCTGCCGCCATCGGCAGCGGCGTCCTGTCCGTTTAACTCGGCCGGCTTTCCGGCTGCGATCCGAACGAGCTTCTGAAGGTTGCGCCGGGTCAGCGTGACCGCGGCACCTGCGGGCGAGACGCCCGAGGCATGACGCGGCACACGAACGAGCAGCGCGCCGGGCAATGAGACGAAGCGGAGCGGCGGTGTGAGCGTGAGCGCCTCACCATCGAGGCCGACTGCCACCGGAACCTCGGAGTGCACCTCGAACTCGAGGCTCGACCATTGCAGCACGCCTCCAAAGCGTCGGTGCGCACCGATGGTTCCGAGGGTCACTAGCTTGGCGACTCCACCGGCGCCGCGAAGTTCTGCCACGAAGATGCCCAGCTGGCCAGTGTCTAGATCGGGTCGTGTACCTGCGCCACGAAAACGACGCATCTGATACGGGTTGTTCGAGACGATGACGAGTGCTGCATTACACAAGTCCTTCGTGTGCGGTGTTTCGAAGCGAAGGGCGCACCCGGCCGTGTCCTGCCCGATCATGTCCGGCAGCATTTGCTTCCAGGTCGTTAGCTTGGCGTCGCGATACTCGTCCGACTGCACAACGCGTGCGTAGACACCGAGCGAGGCGTTGTTCACGAAGATGCGCTCGTTGAGCGACGCGAGGTCGATACGTCGCTCGATCCCATCGGTGAACGCGTCGAGCGCACCGACGACGTCGTCGCGGTCGAGGCCAAGGTCGAGGGCGAAGTGGTTGCGCGTGCCTGCGGGGACGCACACGTGGGCGACGTCATGACGCATGGCAACGGCGGCGACCAATGCTTGCGAACCGTCACCCCCCGCCATCCCGATGACATCCGCGCCACTTCCGACGGCATCCTCCGCGAGCTCGCAGAGGTCGTCAGTTGGCCTGAGCACCAGAGGTTCGATGCCGCGCTTTCTCGCCTCTTCGGGCAGGTCGAACCGCTCCGCCTTCCCGCCACCCGACTTGGGATTGATGATCAGCACACCCCTTTTCGTGCGCTGCAACGGGCGTGCGTGGCCGTGTGCCGCCCGCCGGACCGGAGCCTGGTCGTGTCGCACCGCATAGCGCGCGACCACGCCGAAGAGCAGCAGCAGGACGAGCATGAAAGCGAGCTGATACTTCTGGTCGTATCCGTAAGTGCCGAGTATGAGTAGCGCCCAGAGGACGATCGGCACGACGAGCCAGCGCCGGGCCCCGCGCCTGGTCAGGATGAACCACACGAAGAACACGACGAGGAAAATGGATACGAAGGAAAGAACGAGGCCGACTGGATCGTTCGCGATCAGCGAGAAGGTCAACACGAAGAGAAAGAGCAGGATGACGAGCGCGCCGACTGCCGCCACCTGGGCCCGACGACTCGCGCGGACCCCATTCGAGGAGACGTCTGTTCGGCCGTGCGATGGTGAGTGCTCGGGCGAGGACATGCGCGGCTCCCTGCGTTCGCGTCCACTCCGACCGAGTGTTGGAGCCGGAAATCACCCGCCGAGCTTTAGGGCGGCATGTCCACCTTACACCCGAATCCAGCACCGGCAGCGAGCGGGAAAAGGACGCTCATGCGCGAGTGGCCAGGGCCGACGACTTCTCCGGCAAGAGTCGATGGCCGTCCACGACCGCCGAGGCGATGTCCACCAGCTTCCGGTTCGTTGAGCGCGCGTGCTCGCGGAGCATCTCGAATGCGGCGGCCTCGTCCACCGAGTGGCGCTCCATCAGGATTCCCTTCGCGCGCTCGGTTACGGCGCGGCGACCGAACGCGCCCTCGAGGTCCTGATACTCCGCGAAGCGGCGAAGAACGATGTCTATCGGGCTCTGCCAGTCCGTCCCTTCGCCGTCGGTGATGTAGGCGAAGACGCCACGCTTGGACGCCTCCTTGACGAACTCCGGGTCGGGCGCGTGGAGCAGGACGATCACGGGACAAGCCGCCTCCTGAACGATCTTCTCGATCAGGCGGAGCGCATGGTCGGAGCTCTCGCCGAGTCCGACGAGCGCCACGTCGGGACGTTCTCTCGCAGTCGCCAGTCCGACGTCCTCGACGTCGATCTCGCGAGCGATCACTTCGTGCCCGAGGGCGGCGACGATCGGCGCGAGCAGCGCCAGGCGATCCGTACGCTCGTTCGCGATCAGAACGCGCAGATGCTCAGTTTCGCGATAACTCAAATCGCATCCCTGCCTCTCAACAGGTTACCCCATTTGCAAGTCCCAAACCCCGGGTGTTTCTGCCTGAGGCGAGACTTAGACCGGCAGTTGGTTCTCCGCCCCGTCCAGTGGTAAGGTCGTTCGGCCTGCCCTAGCCTTAGGCGGGCAACGCTTTCCGGCTCCGACACTCGGCCGGCGTAGCATCGACACACGTGGTCGGCGCACACCGCAACCGTTAGGAGCCACATGTCTGCCTCATCGCCCGATCAACCGGCCGCCATGCCTTCGTCGCTGCCGGCGGACCACGTTCAGCTGGCGCCTGGCGTGGTCGCGAAGATTCGCAACCCGATCCTGGTCGTCGTCTTCACCGTTATCACCCTGGGGATCTACCAGGTCTTCTGGTGGTACTACGCGAACCGCGACATGGCCGATTACGGCCGAGCGCGCGGAACCGACGAGCTCGGCGACAACCCCACCAAGTCGACGCTCGCGCTCTTCCCGGGCGCCCTGATCGTCGTGCCTGCGATCTGGACCACGGTCACGACGTTCCAGCGAATCCAGGCAGCGCAGCGCCTGAACGGCAAGACGCCGATCAACGGCTGGCTCGGCGTCGTCATCTTCGTCGTGATCTCGCCCGTGTTGGTCGGCTACATGCAGAGCGGGCTGAACTCCGCCTGGTCGGCCGCGACCTCTCAGGTGGAACCGACCGGCTGACGGCAGATGGCATCGGTCGACCGGATTAGGGAGAGACACCTGCCAAGTCGCGTCGCGGGTCGACGATCACGCAACCTGGTCGCGGCGATCGAAGGGACGATCGTCGCAACTGCAGTCGTTGCGACAATCGATGCGAACAACGCCGGAACCTCTGCGCGCGCGTTCTGGATCATCCTGGCGACGGGGACGTTCTTCTGGATCGCCCACGTGTACGCCGATCTGCTCGCGGCCCGGATAAAGGGGCACCATCGCATGAGACGGCTCGACGTAGCTCACGTGCTCCACCGCGAATGGCCCCTCCTGCAAGCAAGCCTGCTGCTGTCGGTGCCGCTTGCGCTTGGCGCGCTCGACATGATCGATGACGCCGCTGCGCTGGATCTTGCGATGGCCGTGGGCGTAGCCGCCTTGTTCGCATGGGGAGTCGTGTTCGCCCGGCGGGAGGGCCACGGGCTGGCAGGCATCATCGCGGCGGCGAGCCTCAACGCCGCCGTTGGTCTCGTCATCGTCGGGCTCAAAGTGGCAGTGCGGTGAGCGTCGTGCGGACGGGCCTCACCTGGCAGAAGGTCGTGCTCGGGGACTGGTCGCGCTTCGTTCGTGATCCGCTCGACGTGCTCAAGATCGTTTTCATCGCTGGCGCGATCCTTTGGGGGCTCTCGGGTCGGCCCGTCACGGTCCTCCTCGCGGCGTCGATCGTGCTCGTCGTCGCGCGACTCGTGGATCTCCCCCGCTTCTACGACTTCAGCCTCATCGTCGTCATGGTCCTGCTCGCCTGGGGCGAAGTACTCGGCCTGTACGACTCGTGGACGTTCTACGACAACATCGTCCACTTCTCCGTCCCGCTTCTGGTCACGGGGATGATCTACGTCTTCCTTGTCCGGCTCGGGATCCTCCCCGAGCTGAGTGACCTCCGGCAAGTGCACCAGAAGTTCGGCTTCTTCCTCACTGCGGTGATCCTGGGCATGGCGATCGGCGCCGGCTGGGAGATCATCGAGTGGTCGCTCGACGAGTGGGCCGGAGCGAACCTCGTCGGCAGCGCGACGGACACCGCCACGGACCTCATCTGGGACACGATGGGCGCGACGGGCAGCGCGATCATCCTGACCCTCTGGAGCCTCGGCGGCCATTCGTTGAAGCGCCGTCCCGGTGCGGCACTCGCGTCCAAGCGGTTCGGGAGCTTCTTGACGATTCGCGCCGAGCGAACGGCGTCGGTGAGCTGAATGAGCGAGCGTGGGCGCACGAAGTAAGAGCGTGTCGTGACCGGGTTCGCAACCCCCACGGAGGGACCCGAGGGGGGAGGGAGATCGACGTGGGTCGCCCGGCGGCCGGAGCTACGGATCCGGACCCTGCTCGTGGGCTGGATTTTGGCAGCGGCCGGGCTCTTGACAGCGGCCCTGCTCCTACCGGGGCTTCGCGTCGACGGTCTGCTCGGCGCTTTCGCAGTCGTTGCGCTCATCGGGGTCCTCAACGCGCTGGTCGTTCCTGTCATCGCTCGAGTCCGGTTGCCGTTCACAGCCCTGAGTGGGTTCGTGCTCGTCCTTGCGCTGGACTCGGCGGTTCTCTGGATCGCCGCAGACTCGATCAGCAACTCGATCGGGGTGGACTCGTTCGGCTGGGCCGTCGCAGGTGCTCTCGCCGCGGCGGCGGCGACGCTCGTGTTCCAGATCGCCCTCGGGATCAACAACGACGACACCTACTCGCTGCACGTGATCGAGCGGATGGCCCGGCGCTCGGGAAAGCAGGTTCACACCGACAGGCCCGGGATCGTGTTCCTCGAAATCGACGGTCTCGCCTACCCGGTGCTGCAACGAGCTCTCCGCGACGGTCACGCACCGGAGATGGCCCGCTGGCTCGCGGCCGGCACACACCGGCTCGTCGAGTGGGAGACGGACCTCTCTTCGCAGACCGGCGCAAGCCAGGCCGGGATCCTGCTCGGATCGAACGAGAACATCCCCGCCTTCCGCTGGGTCGAGAAGGAGAGCGGCAAGCTGATGACGTGTTCCGCGCCTGGCGATTGCTGGGAGATCGAGCAACGGCACACCAACGGTTCGGGCCTCCTGGTCGACGGTGGGACGAGCCGGGGGAATCTGCTCTCAGGCGGTGCGGACGAGGTGATCCTGACAGTGAGTCGCATCGGCGCCGAGCGGAAGGCGAATCCCGGCTACCGGGCTTTCTTCGCGAACGGACACAACGTCACGCGAGTGGTAGCGACCTTCATCGGTGAAGTCGTCATCGAGATCTGGGCCGCAGCTCGCCAGCGCCGACGCGATGTCCAGCCGCGCGGACACCGGGGCGGGAGCTATCCGCTCGTGCGCGCGGCGATGTGCGTGTTCATTCGCGACCTCATCGTCGCCTCGGTCATCTCGGACGTTCTCCGCGGTCGTCCCGCCATCTACGCGACGCTCTCCGGCTACGACGAGGTGGCACACCATTCCGGCCTCGAGCGGCACGACACCATGGAGACGCTTCGCAAGCTCGACAAACA
>DASVFB010000297.1:0-2207 GCA_036380275.1 Gaiellaceae bacterium
GGCTGAGCTGCGACAGAGCTTGCCGTGGCCCTCGAAGCTCGGGGTCACCGGTGCAGACGCCGTCGAGATCGCCTTGCGAACAGCGTTGCTCGCCACCCGCAAGAGCGGCATCGTCGCGTTCGACGAGGCCTACCACGGCACCGGCCTGCTCGCTCTCGCGGCAACCGGTTTCGAACGCTTTCGCGAGCCGTTCGCCGCCTGGCTCCCCGGTCCCGTGCACAGACGTCCCTACGGCGCGGATCCCGGCCCCTTGCCGGCCGACACGTGTTGTGTGATCGCCGAGCCGGTTCAGGGACGTGCCGGTGCGCGCGTGCCACCGGACGACTGGCTCGAGACGCTTCATCGCCGCTGTGAGGAAGCCGGCGCGCTGCTCGTCGTCGATGCGATCTACGCCGGTCTCGGGAGGATCGGCGAGCTCTGGCCAGGCGAGCACGTCGCCGATGTGATCTGCGTCGGCAAGGCGCTCGGCGGCGGTCTGCCGCTGTCCGCGGCGCTCTTCGTGCACGGGGATCTCGCGTCGGTTTGGGATCTCGGTCCCGAGGACGTTCTCACGCACACACACGTCGGGAGCCCGCTCGCTTGCGCAGCCGCGCTCGTCGTTCTCGACGAAGTGCCGCGGCTGCTCGAACGCGTCGGCGTCGCCGGGCGCCGCTTCGAGGAGGAGGGTTGGCATGGCGCCGGCTTGCTCCGCGCCCGCGTGGGCGACGCACAGGCTGCCGAGCAAAACGGCGTGATCGTCATTCCGGCCGGCGACGGCAGTCTGATCTCGGCGACGCCGCCGTTGACGATCACCGACGAGGAGCTCGACGAGGCGTTCAGCCGGCTGGCGCGCTAGGGCGGGCCGGTTGTCAAACGGGTCACGCCTTGCGTGCGTACAGCAGGAACGTTCCCGGCACTCGCGCGTCGTGATGACGAAAGCCGTCGCTCCTGGACGGATACTCCTCGAGTGCCCGCAACAGCAGGCCGGCGCGGGCCGCCGCGTTGATGATCTGGCCGAGCCGGCGCGATCCCTCGTCGAAGTAGCTCTCGCGCCAGTGCATCAGGCCGTCCACGCAGAGCGCGACGGGATGCTCCTCGAAAAGAAGCAGCTCGCCGCCTGAACGCAGGGCCGCGGCGATCTCGCGCATCCACTGCTCGAGATCGGTGAGCTGGAGCAACGAGCCGAGCCCGGCGTAGACGAGGTCGAAGCGTGCCCGCCGTAACTCCGCGGGCAGCTCCTGTGGGTCGGCCTGCACCCAGAGGATCGACGGCCAGCGCTCACGCGCGGCTTCGAGCGCCCGGCCGGACGAGTCGACGCCGGTGACGACGGCACCGAGCTCCGCAAGCTCGGCAGTGGCCTCGCCGGTGCCGCACTGCAGGTCGAGCACGCGCTTGCCCTTCAGGTCGGCAAGCGCGTTGCGCACCGGTGAGGGCAGCCCGCGCTCTCCCGCGAGCGCCTCCGCGCGCTTGCGGTGAATCTCGTCCCACGCTCGCCTGTTGTGTTCGGTCGGTTCCATCAGGCGAGCAGCGAATAGCCGCCGTCCATGATCAGCGTGTGGCCGCGGAGCATGTCAGCGTCGGGTGAGCAGAGGAACGCAACGGCTCCCGCCACGTCTTCCGGCTCGACCAGGCGGCCGGCGGGAGTGCGTGTCTTTCCCGCGCTGAGCATCTGCTCGCGATTCGGGAAGTGATCCAGCGCTTCGGTCTCGACGACGCCGGCCGAGACGGCGTTGACGCGAATACCACGCGGAGAGAGCTCGACCGCGAGGTAGCGGACGACGGATTCGAGTGCGGCCTTCGACGTCCCGACGAGAACGTAGTTCTCGAGCACGCGCTGCGCGCCGAGTGACGATACGGCGACGATCGACGAACCGTTCGGCATATCCGGGGCACACGCCCGCGCGAGTGACAGGAGCGCTCGCGCATTTGCGTTCAGGGTCCAGTCCCAGTGCTTGTCCTCGGTCTCGAGCGCCGGCTTGATCACGCCGGTCGCGGCGTTGTGGACGACTGCCGCGTAAGGGCCGTGTGACGCGAACTCGGCGACGACCTTCTCCGACGCCACGTTGCCGCGGACCAGAATCGGCTCGGCTCCCGCTGCGCGGATCTCGTCGGCAGCGGCCTCGGCTGCTTTGTCGTTTCGGAGATAGCCGAGCGCGATGCGTGTGGCGCCTTCGGACGCGAGCCGAAGCGCGATCGCCTTGCCGATGCCGCGCGTCCCGCCCGTCACC
>DASVFB010000298.1:0-5854 GCA_036380275.1 Gaiellaceae bacterium
GCCTTCGGCGCGCGCGTCCATTCACCGTAGTTGAGGGGTGGCCGCCTCGTCACCGTCTGTGTGCAGCGCGGCCGAGCCGCGCTGCCGGCGGGCCGTTTAACTGCGAAAAAGAACATTGCCGAGTCGCACGAGCGTCGCTCCCTCCTCGACGGCGATCCGGTAGTCCTGCGAGGTTCCCATCGACAGGTCGCGCAGGCTATGCGCCTCGGCGAGCTCGCGCAGCCGGCGGAAGTACGGCCGCGACGCTTCGGGATCGTCGCTCGCCGGCGGCATCGTCATCAGCCCGCGGACGTCACTGTAGAGCTCGAGAAAGCTCGGCAGCTCCTCGGGTGGTATGCCCGACTTCGTCGGCTCGCCGGAGAGGTTGACCTCGACGAGCGCGGGGATCGTCAGTCGCTTGGCCGCGGATTCCGACGCCAGCGAATGGCAGAGCTCGCAGAGATCGTTCACCACCTTGGCCTTCCGGCTCTGGAGATGGCCGATGAAGTGCCAGCGGAAAACGTCGCCGTAGCGCGCATGCTTCGCCTCGAGGTCCTGGGCGCGGTTCTCCCCGACCACCTCGATGCCGGCGTCGGCGAGCGCCTGCATCCCCTCGATTGGCATGTACTTCGTGGCGACGACGATGGTCACCGACGGGCCGACCTCGGACCGGATGCGTGCGTACCGGTCGCGGAGCTCGTCAGGCGACACGCGCGAGGACTCCCTGGACGCCGCGGGGCTTGCCGTCGCGGCGGTGGGAGAAGAAGAGGTCCGGATGGCACGCCGTGCAGAGGTCGATGCGTTCCACCTGCGTGACGCCTGCGTCACGCAGCGCCACCTCGGCCGCACGCCACAGATCGAGCCGGCCATCGCTGACGATCTCGCGCCCGAAGCGCGCGCGGAACGGGCCGGCCACGTCGTCGCGCACCTCGTAGCAACAGGGACCGATCCCAGGGCCGATCGCAGCCGCGAGCTCGCCGTCGCCGATCGCGGCGACCGCGCTCTCGACGACGCCTCCCAGCAGTCCACGCCAACCGACGTGGACGACGGCCACCGCAGGTGCCGCTCCGTTCGCGCGCGCCAGGGCGATCGGAAGACAGTCGGCGCCCATCGCGAGGATGGGCAGATCACGCTCGTCGGTCCACAGTCCGTCGCCTGGGTCGCCGCGCGCACCCGATCGCGCGCGATGCACGACGGCGGAGTGCACCTGGTAGTTGAGCGCGAGGTCCGCTGCATCGGCGCCGATCTCCGCACACGCGCGACGGCGGTTCTCGTCGACCCTCTCGAGGTCGTCGCCGGTCTTACGGCCGAGGTTGAGTGAGGCGTATGGCCCGTCGCTGACGCCGCCGACGCGCGTCGTGAACACGACCTCGTACGGTCCGGGCGCCTCCCAGCGCACGTGGCTCATGCGAGCTGTTCCCTCGCGCGTTCGAGCAGCCACGTCCTGTCGTTCCTGCTGGGATCGTCGACGACCTCGTCGAGGAGACCGGACAGGACGCTCCCGAGCTCCGGCCCCTCGGTATAGCCGAGCGCGAGCAGATCGGAGCCGTCGACGGCGAGGTCGGCGAGCCGATGCGGGCTCGATCGCTCCTGCTCGATGAGCGCGCGCAAGCGCGCGACTGCTTCCAGCTCGCCGTCGGAAACATTCTTCGCGCGCAGGTCTGCCTCCTTGTGCTCGACGAGGTCGCGCGCGAGCTGCTCGCCGTGCTCGCGCAGAAACCGGCGCGCGAAAAGCTCGTCAACATCGTCGAGCTGAAACGCGTGAGCCGCGACCAGGCCGACGACGTAGCGCCGCAGTCGCGTTGGGTAACGCAGGCGCTCGAGGACGGCGTCCGCTATGCGCGCTCCTTCCTCCGCGTGTGTCTCGACCGGCGTGTCGTGTTTGCCGAGGTCGTGCAGCAGCGCCGCGAGCCGGACGGGCAGCGTTCGCGGCGCGCACTGGACGACAGCGAAGATGTGCTCGTCCAGCGTCGCGCCCTGCCGAGCACTCTGCGTGTCGAAGCCGATCGCCGGCGCAAACTCGGGGATCAGGGCGACGAGGACGCCCGTGTCGCGCGCGAGCCTGAGCGCCTTCGCCGGACGCGACCCGAGCAGGAGCTTCGAGAGCTCCCCCATCCCGTCGGCGTGCAGACCGCCGCCGATGCGCTCCGCCGAGACGAGTCGAACGCCCGCAGCCTCGTCCTGCATCTGGCGCAGGGTCTGGTCGTCGGGCGCAAGGTCGAGTTGGGAGACGAGGCGCAGCCCGCGGACGAGCCGCAGCGGATCCTCGGCGAGCGAGTGCTCGGACACGGTGCGCAGAACCCGGTCGTCGAGATCCTCCTGCCCGCCGAACGGATCGACGAGCTCGGCGTCGGCGAGGCGCCGCGCGATCGCGTTCACGGTGAAGTCGCGGCGCGCGAGATCGTCCTCGACCATCGCCGTTGCGTCGACGACGATCTCGAAGTCATGACGGCCCGGCCCGGTGCTGCGCTCGCGCCGCGGCGGTGCGAGCTCGATCCCGCTCGGCACAAGCCCGCGGATCTCCTTGTCGCGCGGCCAAAGCCTGAGGCCGACGCGCTGACCGGCGACCTCGAGATCTTCGACGCGGCCGTGCGCCTCGAGCAGCGTACGAAGCTCTTCGTGATCGACGCCGAGGACGAGGAAGTCGGCGTCCTTCGAGTCGAGCCCGAGTAGCTCGTCGCGGACGGCGCCGCCGACGAGGTAGGCGTCGAGCCCGAGCGAGCGGACGTAGTCCTCGAGCTGTTTCTGCACCTACGTCAAATCGTGGCGATCGCTTCGATCTCGACGAGCGCGCCAGACGGCAACGCGGCAATGCCGACGGTCGAGCGCGCCGGCCGGTCCTCGCCGACGTGTTTCGCGTACACCTCGTTCATCTCCTGGAAGTTCGCCAGGTCCGTGAGGAAGACGGTCGTCTTGACGATGCGGTCGAGCGAGCTGTCGGCCGCCTCGAGAATCGCCTGCAGATTCCGGAAGATCTGCTCGGTCTGATCCTGAATCGTCCCCGAGATCTGCGTGTCGCCGGGCTTCAGGCCGAGCTGCCCCGAGACGAAGACGAAGTCGCCGCTCTTGATCGCCTGGGAGTAAGGAGCCCCCTGAAACGGGGATGGGGCCGCCTCCGTCCTGATGACGATGGATCTAGGCATGCGGCTCATCTTGTCGACGTCGCGGCCGGCAGGCCTGCGCAAGCGCGGTCCCGAGCGCCTTGAAGATCGCCTCGAGCACGTGATGCGGGTCGGAGCCGTCGATCAGCCGGACGTGCAGCGTCAGCGAGGCGCCGGCGACAAGCTCCTCGAGAAAGGCAGCGACGACGTCCTTCGCCATGCCGCCGATCCGAACACCCGAGAGGTCGACGTGCGACACGAGCAGCGGGTCCTCGCTCGCCTCCAGCGCGACGTGCGCAAGCGCCTCGGCGGACGGGACGACCGCGGATCCATGCCCACGAACGCCCTCGTCTCGCAGCGGCCCCGCAAGTGCCTCGCCGAACGCACGTCCGGCTGCACGCACCTCTTCCTCGGCGTCTCCTGGGGCCACTTCGAGCGCGAGGTCGAACGACGCGTAGGCCGCAAGCAGGCCGAGCAGGTGGTCGAGGGCGGAGACACCCGTGGCGACGTTGGCGGCGCCGCTTCCGTCGATGGACACACGCACCTGCGCGTGCGCGTCGTGGATTCGATTCGGCGCGGTCACTGTCCCGCGAGCGTAGCGCTCCGCTAGCCCGAGACGCGTTCGATGCGCGCGCCGAGGCCGCGCAAACGTTCGTCGATCCGCTCGTAGCCCTTGTCGATCTGGTAGACGGCGCCGATCGTCGACTGCCCCTCGGCGCAAAGGCCGGCGAGCAGCATCGACATGCCCGCGCGGATGTCCGGACTCTCCATCCGCTGGCCGTAGAGCTGTGCCGGGCCGCTGACGACGACGCGATGTGGATCGCAGAGAATGATGCGCGCGCCCATCGACACGAGCTTGTCCGCGAAGAAAAGGCGGCTCTCGAACATCTTCTCGAAGATCAGCACGGTGCCGAAGGACTGCGTCGCGACGGTGACCGCGATCGACGTGAGGTCCGCCGGGAACGCGGGCCAGGGACCGTCCTCGATCTTCGCGATGTGCCCGCCTAGGTCGTCCTGGATGACGAGTTGCTGCCCGGGAGGCACGTGCACGCTCGTCTCCCCGATCTCGACGCGGACGCCGAGCCGGCCGAACGGCGGCAGGATCGACCCGAGGTCCTTCGTCTCGACACCCTCGATCGTGATGCCGCCTCCGGTGATCGCGGCGAGGCCGATGAACGACGCGACCTCGATGTGGTCGGAGCCGATCCGCCACTCGCCGCCGCGCAGTGAGTCGACGCCGCGGATGCGCAGGACGTTGGACTCGATGCCTTCGATGTCGGCGCCGAGCGAGACGAGGAACCGGCAGAGGTCCTGCACGTGCGGCTCGCATGCGGCATTCCCTACGACCGTCTCGCCCGGTGTAAGCACCGCGGCCATGACCGTGTTTTCCGTCGCCATGACGCTTGCCTCGTCGAGGAATACGTGCTTGCCTCGCAGGCCGTCGGGCGCGCTCACGTCGAAGCGCGGGCCGATCTCGATCTGCGCGCCGAGCTCCGCAAACGCATGGATGTGCGGGTCGAGCCTGCGCCGGCCGATCACGTCACCGCCGGGCGGCGACACGCTCACCGAGCCGAGGCGCGCGAGCAGCGGCCCCGCGAGCAGGAACGAGGCGCGCATCCTGCTGCACAGCTCCTCGTCCAGCTCACGCTTGCGCACGTCGGCGGCCGTGACGCGAATCTCGTTCGGTCCGGTCCACTCGACCTCTGCTCCGACGTCCGCGAGGAGAGCGACCATCGTGTCGACATCGCGGATGCGCGGAACGTTCGTCAACCGGATCGTCTCGGTGGTGAGCAAGCAGGCCGCGAGGATCGGCAGCGCGCCGTTCTTGTTTCCGGCCGCGCGGACGGAGCCGGACAGCGCCTCGCCGCCTTCGATGACGAAGGACTCCGTAAGGGCGTTCGCGACGGTGGTCGTTGCCATGAGCTCGAGTTCTCCCGGCTGAATTCTGCTGCAGGAGGCGGCTATCCTACCCCTGCGCGTGGATCCGACACGGGACCGGGCCTGGGAGACGTTGACGCGCTACACCAAGAGCGAGTCGCTGCTGCGCCATGCGCTCGCCGTCGAGGCATCGACGCGGTTCTACGCCGCGAAGTTCGGCGAGGACGGGGAGCTCTGGGGCGTCGCGGCGCTGCTCCACGACTTCGACTACGAGATCCATCCGACGCTCGACAAGCACCCCCAGGACGGCGCGCCGATCCTCCGCGAGGAGGGCTATCCGGAGGAGGTCGTCGAGACGGTGCTGTCGCACGCCGAGCACCTGAGCCTTCCGCGCGACACGCTGCTCAAGAAGACGCTCTTTGCCTGCGACGAGCTGAGCGGGTTCATCCACGCGTGCGGCCTCGTGCGGCCGAATGGGCTCGAGGGCCTCGAGCCGAAGTCGGTGCGCAAGAAGCTGAAGCAGCCGTCGTTCGCGGCCGGCGTGCATCGCGACGAGGTCTACCGAGGCGCCGAGGAGCTTGGCATCGAGCTCGACGAGCACATCCGCAACGTCGTCGCCGCCCTCCAGCCGATCGCCGGCGAGCTCGGCCTGCGCACTTCAGAGAGCGCGGACTAGGCGCTCCACGTCGTCCCCGTTCGTCCACCAGCCGCACGAAGCGCGCACGAACTGCGTTCCCGGGATGTTCCGGACTACGACGTCCTCGTCCAGTAGGCGCGCGGCGACCGCCTCCGCGTCGTCGTCGGGCCGGAACGCAACGAGCCCGGACTGATCCGGCGGCGTCACGACCTGCACGCGACTCACCAGTGCCTCGCGACAGGCGGCGGCCATCTCGCGG
>DASVFB010000299.1:0-7634 GCA_036380275.1 Gaiellaceae bacterium
GCGTCGCGTATCCGGCGAACGGCTCGATCGTCTCGGCGTCGTCGATCGGCATGCATGCGGCGAATTGCGCGAACGGTCGCGTCGAGCTTCACTCGGTCTCGCTCTTCCGCGATGCGCTTACGGCCCGGCGCATTGAGCTCACCGTTCGCCGAGGAGTCGTCGCCAAGGGAGTTCGCATCGACGCGCTCGCGGTCGCCGGAAAGCCCACAGCGGTCAGGCCCGGCCGTTCGCTCAAGCTCGGCAAATGGGGCTATGCGATGACGCTACCGCAGCAAGACGGCAGCGGCACAGGCGCTCTTAGCGTGCACCTGAACAGGGCTCACGCCGGGCTGCCGGCGGGCGCGGTGCTTCGCGTCTCGTTCGCGCGGCTGGCGCCGCGAAAGGTCGATGCTCCGAAGGCCGCGCGTGTCGCGCATCAGGCACGGCGTCGCGTGCAAGCGAAGCCGGAGAAGAAGATGGCGAAGCATCACCGCAATCGCAAGCGTCTCGGAGACGATCCGCTGACGGTGACGCCGCCGCTCGGCCTCGATCACTACGTGTTCCCGGTCGCCGGCGGCTCGAACTACATCGACACGTACGGCGGGTTCCGCGGCGACGTTCCCGGCAACTGGCACCACGGCGATGACATCTTCGCCGCCATCGGAACGCCCGTCGTCGCTGCGTCGGACGGCACGCTGAACCGCGTCGGCTGGCAGCGCCTCGGCGGCTGGCGGCTCTGGGTCCGCGACGGCATGCGCAACCAGTTCTACTATGCACATCTCTCGGGATATTCGCGGCTCGCTCTGCACTCGAAGCACGTCAAGGCCGGCGACGTGATCGGCTTCATCGGCAACACCGGCGATGCGTTCACGACCTCGCCGCACCTTCACTTCGAGATCCATCCGCACCAGCTGTTGCGGCTCAAGTACAACGGCGCGGTGAATCCCACGCGGTATCTCGATGCCTGGCAGCACCTCGTCCGGCCTCACGCGCCCGCGCCCGCGCACCCGCCCTTCCCGCACGGAGCGGTACGCGCAGAGGCGCGGTTCGTGTGGCGCGAGCTGCTCGCCGCCCGCGGCGTGATCCCGCACGCCCCGCGCACGAGCGAAAGGCCGCACGTGCGGGTTCCCCACGCGGACTACGCGTTTCCGGCACGACGCATCGCCGCAGCCGCGAGCGGCGTTCACGTTGTCGGCAGTGCTTCGGGCCTTCGGCCGCTCGACGTGCTCCTGGGAATCATGGCGCCGGCGATCCTCTTCGCTGCGGCGCTGATCCTGCGCCTGCGGCGTAGGACGTCGGCGTGATCGTGTCGCTGCACGTCGCGACCGGCGCGTTGGTCGGCGCGGTTGCAGGAACGCCCGGACGTGCGCTCGTCCTCGGCCCGCCTGCGCACCTCCTCGGCGATCGCGTTCCGCATCAGGACATCGCCAGCCGACGCTTCGAGATCGCGAGCGGCGTCGTGTGCGTCGGGCTTTTGGCCGCGCGCCGCGGGCCTTTCGATCCCGCGACCATCGGTGCGCTCGCGGCATCGGCCCCCGACCTGGAGCACGTGTTCCCGGCGCTTCGCCCCGGCGGCAGGAAGCTGTTCCACGGCCGCCGAGGCTGGCACCGCTCGGGCCGGTTGCCCGCAACCGTGCAACTCGTCGTCGCGGGAGCGATCGTGGGGTCCCTGATCGGCTCGAAGTCGCGCCGCTGACGCGGAGCGGCCGGCAAGGGTCTCGGGCGATAGCACGCTGGCCCGGTCGGCGGTCGCGTTCCTAGCTCTCGACGCCTTCGCCGATCGCCACCAGCTCCGCAACCACATCCTCGAGCGGCTGCGTCGCGTCGATCTCGTGCGTGCAGGTGGCCCGCAACAAGGGCTCCACCTCGGCAAGCTGGCCGAGGACTAGGTCGCGCTCCTCGGCAGTCTTTCCATAGGAGTTCGTGGTCCTGCTCTCGATCCGGCGGAGCAGCACGTCGGCGGGAGCGGACAGGAGCACGACGGCATCGAACTGGGAGTAGAACCGTCGCTGGTTCGAGACAGTGCCGGACACATAGAGCGTCGTCTCGTGGGCGCGAGCAAGAAGTTCCGAGACGTGATCCTCGCGCCACACGTACCCACCGTCCTCGTCGCACCATTTCGTCCAGCCGGGCTCATCCGTATCGACGACCTCGAATCCGCGCCTGCGCAACTCGGTGAGAGCAGTCGACTTGCCGGTGCCCGACATCCCCGTCACGAGAACCTTCCGCATGCCGCAACGGTATGCCGTACGTGAGGCAATGAACGCGAAACGTCCCAGCAGCAGGGAGCTTTTCAGTAGCATCGCGCCGTGCGCGAGTTGCGTCCGGGCCTCTGGCACTGGCAGGCACCCCATCCGGGCTGGAGGCCGAGCGAGCCGTGGGATCAGAACGTCTCGTCGTACGCGATCGACGACGACGGACGCCTGCTGCTTTTCGACCCGCTGAGCGTGCCGAGCGGGATCGAGGCGCTCGCGGCCGAGCGCGAGACGGCGATCGTGCTCACCGCGCCGTGGCACGAGCGAGACGCACAGCGCCTCGTGGAGCGGCTCGGCGTGCCTGTGCTCACGCCGCTGCCCGACACCGCGCAGTACCTCATGGACACGTACGGCCTCACGGCCGAGCAGGCCGGCGACGGCAGTCCCGATCTCGTCTGGCTGCTCCGCGAGAAGAAAGGGGAGGCACGCCCGTACTCGCCACGCGACCGGCTGCCGTTCGGTGCCGACGTGTTCGCCGGGCATAAGCCGAACGACACTGTGCTCTGGGTCGAGAGCCAGCGTGCGGTGATCTCCGGCGATACGCTCGTCGACTTCGGCCGGGGCCTTGAGATCAACGAGAGATGGCTCCGCCCTGGCGTGACACGCGACGAGATCGCCGAGGGGTTGCGCCCGCTGCTCGAGTTGCCGGTCGAGCACGTGCTTGCGACGCACGGCGGGCCGACCGACCGGGCCGCCCTCGAGCGCGCGTTGTCCTCCTCCTAGACTGCTCGAGCGACCGAGAGACTCGCACGCTCGCAGACGCGAGCTGCCCGGTGCGATCTCTTTTCAACCGCGCGCGAGTCGCTTCGGCGCCTTTTGCTCCCACGCGTCGGTTAGGAGTTCGCCCAGTACCTCAGGATCAGTGCGGGCAAGCGTGACGCCCACCGCCGCCAGCCGCTTCCCCCACCACACCTCCTCGCAGGCATCTGGCGCCGTTTCGACTGCCGTCAGTATCCCGCCCTCATCGACCATCACGTTCATCCGACCCTCGTTCCACAGCGTCGCGAAGATCCTGCCGCCAACACGAAACGACGGACGACCGTGATGATCCAACTCCACGGCTTCGGGCAGAGAGAGAGCGAGTGCGCGGGCCTCGTCTACAGAGACAGCCACGGCCGCAGATTATCGGCAAACGTTGACGCCCCTGTTGCCGTCACGATGACAGCGTGGCGTCGAGGTTCGCGAACGTCTGACGGATCGCGCGCTCGACGCCGCGCCGCAGGAGAAGCGCGTCGTAGAGGCCTCGAAGCCCAGCCCTCGGCCGGTATTCGACCACGATCCGGTAGAGAAACCCGCCCTCCGCCGGCGCGAAGTGTCGCTCGTGGTGCGCATCGGGCGCCCCGCTCTGCTTGCTCTCGTACTCGACGAGCCGGTTCTGGTCGAAGCGGCCGAGAGTCATGCGAAGCTCAATCTTCCGACCCAGCAATCGAACGACGATTTGGGCTTCGTCGCCCGCGGCGCTCCACCGCGAGCCGGGCTCGAGCCGGACAAAGCCGGGCCAGTACAAGGGCCAGTTGGCCATGTCGGTGATGAACGCAAAGCCTGCTTCAACAGGTACCGCAAAGCGGTGCTCGCGCTCGATCCGGATCACATCGCCATCCTCATCGATCGTGCCTCGCTCGAACGCGACGGCCAACCAGCCTTAGCCGAGCGAGTAGCGGCTGATTGTGACACCTGTCGTCGGCGAGGTGGCGAGCTGGAAGAGGCTGCCGTCTAGCCCGACGGGGAGATCGGGCAAAGCCACGTCTCCCCGGAGGCTGGGCGGAAGCGACAGTAGCCACCTCCCACTCTGCGATGCTCTCCGCCCGTGTTCTTCCGGCTCAGCACTTGGGAGCTCTGGCTGATCATCGCCGGAGTCGTCTTGGGGTTCGTGGCCCTCGGTTACGCTGCCGGCCGCGCGTTGCGCAAGCACGCGGAGAAGCTGCGCGAGCCGGTCGGGATCGTGCAGGGGGCGTTGCTCGCCCTCGTTGGGCTGATTCTCGCTTTTGGCATGACCTTGGCGGTCGGGCGCTACGACTCGCGCCGCGTGGCCGTCATCGACGACGCAAACGCGATCGGGACGACCTACCTTCGCGCACAAACCCTGGCTGAGCCGACGCGAAGCCGTTCTTTGCAACTGCTCAAGCGTTATGCAGACGCGAGCCTGAAGCTCTCGCACGAGGTGCCAACCACTGCAGGGTTCCGACGCACGATTGCCGAGGAAGACGCCGTCCAGCGTCAGCTCTGGGGGCTTGCCGGGGACGCGCTCGGCGCGGCACCCAATGCGAGCGCCCCGCGCCTCTACGTAGAGACCCTCAATGACATGATCGACCAGCAGACAGTGCGTGTTGCGGCGCTCAACAACCGCATCCCGAACGCCGTTCTGGCGCTGGAGGTGCTCGGCGCCGCCATCGCCTTCGGCCTCCTCGCGCTCTACACGTCCATGCACGGCGGGGGCTTTGCCACCGTCATCCTCGCCGGTGCGCTCGTGACCGTGCTCCTGCTGGTCATCTTCGACCTCGATCGTCCGACGCGTGGTCTGATCCGCATCTCCGACGCGCCTCTCGTCGCGCTGCGCGCGTCAATGGCACAGCCCCCTGCTGCGAGCGGGCCATGAGGATTCTTAGCGGCGGCCGATCAGTTCGTCGAACGCGGGCTCGTCGCGGATCGAATCGAAGTCGGAGTCGTGCTTCGCCATCTCGCGACAGCCCTCCCACTTCTCGATCGCCTGCCGGAGATGCTCGATGGCGTCGGATGTCCGGCCCGCGAGGCTCTCGCAACACGCCACGTTGTATTTGAGGTGCGCGCTGTTGGGGTGGGCCTCAATGAGCTCGCGGCCCTTGTCCGCCGCCTCCGCGTACCTGCCTGCGTTGTAGAGAGGTAGCGCCGGGTCCCACAGCTCGGGGGCGTAGCGCTGGATCGAGTCGGGCAGCTCCACCCAGTGATGACGGCAAGAGTCGTAGCCCGACTCCGTCGGCGGCGGGAACGCCGGGTCGGCGAACGAGCCGACTGAGACGACGATCATGTCCGGCTCGGTCGGTTCCGTGTAGAAGACCTGCGAGCCGCAGTCAGGACAGAAATGGAAGACGTGCTCCTTTCTGTCCTCCTCGTCCGAGATTCGTGCGAAGTCGCTGAAGCGACCGACGACCTTGACTTGCTCCGCTTTGAACCCCGCCTGCATCCCGAAGGCGCTTCCGGTCCGCCGTTGGCAGGCGAGGCAGTGACAGATCGAGACGGCAAACGGATCGCCTTCGACTTCCAGACGAAGTTGCCCACAGTGACAGGCGGCTTCGCGAGTGGCCATCGCCGCGAAACCTAGCCGTATTCTGGGCGCCAACCGTGCGTCAGGAGCGCGCGTCGTCGACAAGGGCACTGCGATCTCCCAGTCCCTCTCGGTCACGTTCATCTGCGCATGTCCTCCTGATGGGCCCAACACGACACAGGACTCCCCGGCGCCGGCGAAATCATCGCCGGCGAGAGATGATCGTGAAGTGGGCTCATCGTTCGTGCCGCCGGAGGAGCGGGAGACCGCAGTCGTGATTGTCATCGACGTCGCCGGCCTCGACGCGGTTTACCGGGAAGAGTTCCCCGCCTTCCACTCGCTGGGAATCCCTCTTCACGCGACGTTGCGCTACCCCTTCGTCCGTCCGGATCACCTTGATGCTGCGCTGCCGCGTCTCACAGAAGTTCTGAAGAAACACCACCGGTTCGACTTCAGCCTCACGGAGTTGAAGACATTCCCTCGAACCATCTGGGTCGCGCCCGACCCTGCTGCGCCCTTCATCGCTCTGACCGAGGCGATCGAGGCTGCATTTCCGGAGACGCCGCAAAGGGCGTTTGCCGAGGTCATCCCGCACGTGACGCTCGTGGATGGTGTCGACGAGAGCCGGCTCGCGGAGACCGTGCAGCGCCTGCGACGGGTCGTCGAGCCGCTGCTTCCGGCGACCCTGTCCGCCGAGGAGGTAGTCGTGCTCGCAGAGCAGGAGGACGGGCGCATGCCCGTCGTCGCGCGCCTGCCGCTCGGCGGAGACAGCTCCGGAACGTTCTAGGCGGCGCGCAGCCGCTCGGCAACGCCCGCGGGGAACGGGTCGGCCGCCTCGGTGTACCACTGCGGGTGCGACTCGGCTGCCCATGCGTCGAAGATCGTCCGCAGCTGCCCGACGCGCTCCTGGTCGGCCGCGTCGGCCTCATCGGCGCCGGCGAAGCCGCTCAACCCGTACGGCATGAACGGTGCAAGCGCGGCGTTCATCGCGGCGGCGAGAGCATCCCGGGAGTCACGCCACGTCTCGAGCTCGACGGCGAACTCGACGTCGCCGACGCGGGTCCAGCCGGAACCCGTCATTTCCTCGACGACGTCGCGGCCGTTCGGCATGCTCGCCTCGAACGTGACGCGGGATGGGGCCGCGATCGAGGGTGCCGACGCGCTCTCCTGTGCGCACGTCTGTGCGAACGAACGGATCGCGTCGAGCCCATCCTGGGAATCCGCAAACACCGGGCGCATCGCTTCACGTCCGACCGACTCCTGGACGACGAGATAAGGAGTCCGTTGCAGCGACCCCAGCGTCTGCTGGTGCAGGTCGTTGCCGACGATACCGAGCAGCGGGACCTCGGCGGCCCACGCCCTCCCGTGGCTCTCGGAGATCAGCTCGCCACCCACGCCCAAGCGCAGCCCCGGCACGTAGGTATGGGAGAGGAAGCCGTCGACACCGCCGCGGGCGTGGTAGCCGACCTGGAACATCGCGTCGACGCCGTGCTCACGAAGCTCGTAGACGTGCCATGTCTCGAGGCGTGCGCCGTGTGGCAGCGACTCGGGCGAGACGTTCACCGTGTTTCCGCCGTGGTTGTCGAGCACGACGAGCTCGGACGCCCCACCGGCGAGGAGCCCTTCACACGCGGCGCTGACGTCGGCCTCGAGCCGTGGCTTCCCGGTCTCCCAGTACTCCGGCATGCATCCGAAGATCTCGCGCACGCTGCGAAGCTGAGACGCGCCCTCCATATCCACGCTCACGGCGACGAGCATCCGTCGCATCCTAGAAGTCCAGACTTGGTTAGGACTCGCCGTCCCAGTACTCGACGGGCTCGCCGTACCGCGTCTGGAAGAGCATCTCGCCCTTCGCGCTCAGGGTGTAGAACTTGCCGCTGTCCGGATACTCGACGATGTCGGGAAGGATCGAGCTCGAGAGCATGAGAATGCGCGCGGGCTCGTCGGTGTCGTTCCGCACCTGGTGCGTGCCGGCGGCGCCACGTGGGAAGCAGGCGACATCACCTTCGGCGAGTTCCCGCTCACCCTCGGGCGTCCGCAGCGTCGGACGGCCGCGAAGGACGATCAACCATTCCTCGTTCGCGTGATGGAGGTGGTACGGCCAGAGCTTCTTGCCGGGGTCGACCTCGTACACACTCCCGCCGACGAGATCGGCGCCG
>DASVFB010000300.1:0-9745 GCA_036380275.1 Gaiellaceae bacterium
CCGCAGCGGCGGAACTCGACGGTGTGGCCGCCGCGCTCCTGCCACGTGTGGACGCCGCCGTGCAGGACGGGACGCGCGTCGATCCCGTTCGCGGCGAGCACGCTCGCTGCGATCGCGGCGCGCGCGCCGGTATTGCAGATCGTGACGACCGGCTTCTCGCCGAGCGGGATGCCGCACACGCGGAGCAGGCGGTACGGGATGTTGCGCGTGCCGGCGATGTAGCCGTCGTCGCGCTCGTCCTTCTCCCGCACGTCGAGCACCTCGATCTCGCCCGCGGCGAGTAGCTTTTCGACCTCGTCGAGCTCGATCGGCGCGAGCCGCTCGTCGTGCGGAGGATCGAGCATGTAGCCCGCGATCTCCAGCAGCGCGACGGCGCGCAGCCCGCGCGCGGCGCGCTCGACCTCGTCGTCCGTTTCGGCGTGGACGACGACCGCCTCGCCGGGCTCGAGGAGGAATGCACTCTTCGTAGAGAACGAGGATCCGCCGACAGGAATGTTGATCGCGCCGTGCGCGTGCCCCGAAGAGAATGTGTCGACGTCGCGAACGTCGACGATCGTCGCGCCGTCGGCGCTGGTCAGACGCTCGAGCGCTTGCGGCGCCCCGACGAACGGACCGCGGTTGAGCGCGACGATGCGCTCCATGTTCGGCGGACGCAGCTGCGAACCGCCAGCGGACTCCTCGACGAAGTCCTCCTCGCTGGCAATCATCATCGCGTGGTTGAAGCGGCGCTCGAAGCCGATCGTGGACGACGCCTTCGAGCTCATGCCTACGCCGCAGAGCGAGCCTGCGACGTGGCCCGGGTAGACCTCGACACCGTCGGGCAGCTCGGCCAGGCGTCGCAGTGAGTGGAACAAGCCCTCGGCGCCCGTGCGTGCCTCGATCGCGAGATCGGGACGCGCCGCGTCGCCGATGAAGAGCGAATCGCCGGTGAGCACGACCCACGGCTCGTCGGCTCGGTTGCGGTCGGATACGGCGAAGGCGCAGTGCTCCGGCCGGTGGCCGGGCGTGTGGATCGTGCGGATCGCGACCGCGCCGAGCTCGATGGTGCCGCCGTCCTCCAACGGCTCGAAGGAGAACTCGACTTCCGCCGCTCGATGCACGTGGACGGTGCAAGCGTGGTCGAGCGCAAGGCGTCCGTGGCCGGACAGATGGTCGGCGTGAGTGTGCGTCTCGAACACGCCGATCAGCCGCACGTCTTGTCGCGCTGCCTCATCGAGGTATTGCTCGATCGCGTACGCCGGGTCGACGACCACGGCTGACCCCTCGTGCTCATCGCCGACCAGGTACGACGCGCAGCCGAGGCCGTCGTCGACGAACTGGTGGAAGATCACGAACTCGCACGTTAACACCTCCCTCAGACCGTGATCATTCGACCCGTGCAGCGCGCCGTCGGTTTGATCGTGCTCGCCGTGTGCGCGGCGCTCGCAGCGCCTGCGGCTGCCTCGGCGCACGCCAACCTTGTGAGCATCACTCCGGCCGATCGCGCCGTGCTCGCGCAAGCTCCGGAGCGTGTCGTGGTGCGCTTCGACGACGACGTGCGCGTAGCTCCGGGCAACGCTGCGGTTCGAAACGGCGACGGCTCGATCCTCGGCGGCAAGCCAACGGCGCACGAGACGACACTCGTACTGCCGCTGCGCACACACCTTGGGCAGGGCGACTACAGCGTTCGGTGGAGCGCCGTTTCCGACGACGGGCACGTCGTCCAGGGCGTCATTGCGTTCGGCGTCGGCCTCGGCCGGCCGCCGCCGGTGCCCACTCTCCGCTCTACGGTCGACGTCGGGTTCGGGACCGTGCTCTCGCGCTGGGTCTTCTTCTCGGGGCTGCTCGTCGCTTCGGGACTTGCGCTGTTCGATCTGCTCGTATGGCGTCCGATCGCGAAGAGCGATCTGAGAACGGGGTGGATCGCGATCGGCCTTGCGGCGATGTTCGTCTCCTCTCACGGTCTCGTCCACGCGAGTCACGGCGGGGCCTCGACGCGTTTCGGCCTGGCGATCTACATCGGCTCTGCCGTCGCGGCCACCGGCGCCGCTGCGGCGGCGATCGCGGTCACCGACCGATCGGCGGCGCCGTTCGCGGTCGTGCTCGCGGTCGCCGTCCTGCCGGTGCCGACCGTTGCGGGGCACGCGCTCGATCCGGGCCGGTCGTGGCTCGAAGTGCCCATAGATCTCCTGCACGTGATCGCTGCAGCGGTCTGGATCGGCGGTCTCTTCGCGCTGGCGTTCGTCGCGCCGCGAGAGGGCATGTCGGCCGAGGTGATCGGCGCGGCTGCACGGCGCTTTTCGAGCCTCGCGCTCGCGTCGGTGATCGCGGTCGCCCTCACGGGGGCGGTGCGCGCGCTCGCGGAGCTGTCCGCAGTGTCACAGCTCTGGACGACCGGGTACGGCAGGGCGATCCTCGTCAAGACCGGTCTTTTCGCGGTGCTGCTCGGCCTCGGATCGCTGTCGCGCGCGCGAGTCGCCGCGAGTGTCGAGCGGCTGCGGAGCGTCGTCCTCGCCGAGGTGACGATCCTGCTGCTGGGCGTCGTCGTGGCGGTCGCGCTGCTGACGTCGCTCCGGCCCGGTCGTCGCTAGACCTACGCGCTGGGACGACGCATAAGCTGGGTGGGGTGCGCCGACTTCGCTGGGGGGTGCTGATCCTGCCGCTGCTCATCCTGGCGCCGCCGATCAAGAGGGCGGCGTCCGACCCGTACCCGCTGCCCTCGCCGCGGCCGACCGTTCCCGAGGCGAGGTATCTCTCGGTCTCCACCGACCATCCCTTCCTCCGCGACCGGCCGCTTCTCGCGACAGTCAGCCCGAACGGCGACGGCTACCGCGACTTCGTCGACTTCCGCTTCTTCCTGACCGCGCCTGCTCGCATCAAGGTCAAGGCGCAAACGACGCTACGCACGTTCCAACGTGTTGCGCAGCCGACGTGGTCCGTGCAGCGGCGCGCGCCGCGAGGCTGGCAGACCGTCCGCTGGCGGCCGTCGCGTGATCTCGACCCGACGACCTATGCGGTCCTCCTGACCGTTTCGTCGGGAAAACAGAGCCTTCGCTACGGACGCGTGACACGCGGCTCCACCGACGCGCCCGGGCCAATCGTCCGTGTGCTCGGGATCAGCGCCGCCTTCGACAAGTCGTCGTACGCGCCAGGGGAGACCGCTCAGCTGGCGGTGTCCAGCGACGCTTTCGGCCTGACGGTCCGCGTGGTCGACGTCGCTGGGTCGGAGGTGCAGCCGACCGTGAATCGCCTCGACGGGCCGGACGTCGTCGAGCCCAGTCACTACCCGTGGGAGGCGAACCGCGACAACTCGGTGACGGTGCCGCTTCAGATCGGAGACTGGAAGCCGGGGGTGTACTTCGCCGCGCTCTCGAACGACGCCGGGGACGTCGGCTACGCACCGCTGATCGTTCGGGCGACGGCCCCGCATAGTCGCGTCGCGGTGCTCGTCCCCGACCAGACGTGGTCTGCGTACAACTTCTACGACGACGATCGCGACGGCTTCGCCGACACGTGGTACGCGGGCGGCTCCAACATCCTCACGCTCGGGCGACCGTTCGAGCATTCAGGCGTGCCGTGGCAGTTCGGCAGCCAGATGTGGCCGTTCCTCCGCTGGGCGCGCCTGCACGAGGTCGATGTGGACTTCCTCGCCGAGGCCGACGCCGTGAAGCTCGGCGCTGAGCTTCCCGCGGATTACGACCTGATCGTCGTGCCGACGCACCTGGAGTACGTGACCGAGGCGGAGTACGACGTCCTCCAGAACTATCGCGACCAGGGCGGCGACCTGATCTTCCTCGCGTCGAACGACCTCTACTGGAAGGTCGACATCGACGGCACGTCGATGCACAAGGTCGCGCGGTGGCGCGAGCTCGGTCGTCCGGAGTCGGCGCTCGTCGGCGCGCAGTACGCCGGCTCCAAGACCGGCGACGTTGCTCCCTACATCGTGGCGGACTCGACCGCGACCGGCTGGGCCTTCGCAGGAACGGGTCTCACGCCGGCGGCGCTGTTCAGCTTCGCGGGAACGGAGTTCGACGTCACGACCGCCGCGTCACCGCCGGGGACGCAGGTGCTGGCGACGGTCCGAACCGCGACCCACCGCGGTGAGATGACGTACTACGAGCTCGGCGCAGCGAAGGTGTTCGCACCAGGGACGTTCTTCTCTCCGCGCCTGCTCCAAGCGCCTGAGTCGCGCCTGCTCGAGAACGTGTGGAACCGGTCGGACGCGCCCGATCTGCCTGTACTGCCGCCTCCGTAGGCTCCATCGTCGTTCCATCTTCCGTCCATTGAACGGGCGGCGCGTGAGTGGGAACCTTGTCGTATGGCGAAGACTTTTCTGGTCTGCATCGGAGTCGCGCTGACGATCGGCGTGACCTCTGGCTCGGCTACCTCGCCGCTCTCGTTCTCGCGTCCGGCGACCTATCCGACCGAGGACTCGCCGAACGCCGTCGCGATCGGCGACCTGGACGGCGACGGGAAGCCCGACCTCGTGTCGGCGAACGCTGAAGGCAACAGCGTCTCGGTGCTGCTCAACGCAGGACACGGCCGGTTCCGGCCAAAACAGGATTACGGAACCGGAGACGGGCCACGGTCGGTCGCGATCGGCGACGTGAACGGCGACGGCAAGGCGGACATCGTCGTGGCCGCCGACGACGGCGACAGCATCTCGGTGCTGCTCAACGCCGGTCACGGCAAGTTCGCGCCCAAGACCTCCTATCGGACCGGCTCCGGCCCCTTCTCGGTGGCCCTCGGCGATGTGACCGGTGACGGGAAGCTCGACGTCGCGACGGCGAACTTTGGCGACTACACGGCCTCCGTCCTGGTGAACGACGGCAACGGCCGCTTCGCACAAAGGCGCGACTATGAGATCAAGGAGGCGTGGGCCGTCGCGCTCGCGGATCTCAACGGTGACAAGAAAGCCGATCTCGAAGTCACCGGTGTCACCGGCGTCTTCGTTCTCCTCAACACGGGCGACGGCAAGTTCGGCGCGCCGCGCAGCTATACGACCGAGGCGGCCTCGTACACGCTTGCCGCCGGCGACGTGAACGGTGACGGCAAGCCGGACCTCGTGACGGGCAATGCCGACCATGGCGCGATCTCCGTGCTTCTGAACAAGGGCGACGGAACCTTCGGCGCACCACAGGGCTACGCGACCGGGAAGACGGTCTCCTCCGTCGCGATTGCCGACCTGAACGGCGACGGCAAGCCGGATCTCGTCACCGCCGACGATCAAATCGACAGCATCTCCGTCCTGCCGAGCACGGGAGGCGGCACCTTCGGGGCTGCCGTTGACTATCGCACCGGAGCCTCGCCCGGAGCACTCGCGCTCGGCGACCTCAACGGCGACGGCAAGACTGATGTCGCGACGACATCCACGGGTGACGCGCTCGCGGTGGTGCTGAACACGACCGGTGCGAAACAGACGGCTCCACGGATCGCGCACGCGAACGGCACGATTGTCTTCGCAACGAATCGAACGGGCAATCTCGAGGTCGACTCGATTCGTGCGGACGGGTCGCGGCTCGGCCAGCTGACGCGGAATCGCGTGCAGGACACCGACCCGTCCTTCTCTCCCGACGGCCGCCACATCGCCTTCATCCGCGCCTCCGGCCGCGGCCCGGAGCTCTGGGTGATGAACGCGGACGGCAATCGGCAGCGAAAGCTCGGCCTCACTGAAGAGGGCGGCGTAGCGTGGTCGCCGGACTCGCGCCGGATCGCTTTCCAGGGCGCCTTCGTCTACTCGAAGGACGCCTTCCCGATCGTGTCCGTCGGGCTCGACGGCCGGCGGCGGGTGGTCGTTCCCCGCGGGCGCAACCATGCGCCGACCTGGGCGCCCGACGGGAAACGGCTGGCTTACCTCCGCGAGGTCGGCGACCGGTACGACCTCATGGTCGCCGGCGCCGACGGTGGCGGGATGCGGACCGTGCGTCGCAACATCGACGACGTGCCGCCGGTCTGGTCGCCGACGTCGAACCTGATCGCGTTCTCCGACAAGGGCCTGAACGTCATCGGGCCTGATGGGCATGGGCTGCGCAAGCGCGCGTGGCGCGCGGATATGTATGCGTGGTCGCGTGACGGACGCCGCATCGCCTTCGTCAGCGCGTGGCGACTCTACGTCGTGCCCGCGACCGGCGGCACTGTACGAGACATCACTCCGGACGGCGTCGGCAGGCTCGGCTTCCCGGCCTGGTCGCCCGACGGTCGCTGGCTTGCAGTGCGGAGCTTTGCGCCGGCGGATCCGCCGAACGGCACCGCCGATCTCGTCGTCGTCGCGTCCGACGGCTCCTCGCTGAAGCGCGTCGCGATCGGCCAGTCCTATCCCTTCAGCGCCGACAACCAGGCGCCGGTGTGGCGGCCGCGACATGCCACCGCGGCGCGCCTCGGACCGCCGCCGGTGCCGCTGTCCCCGTCCGAGTCGATCTCGAAGAAGACAGCGCTTCAGTCGGTCGGCGCGATCACGGGTCTCGCGGCGGACGGCGGTCACGTTGCCGTCCTCGTCGGTTCTGCTCCCTCGGACTGCAGCCACGTAACTATTTGGGCTCCGGGGTCGCGCGCGATCCATCTCGGGAGGCAGCTCCCCACGTGTACGTCCGAGTACTTCAAGGCGGGCGGGACGGTGGCCCTGGCGGGCGAGCATGTTGCCTGGCTCGAGTTCCAGACCTTCTCCGGCAACACCGAGTCCGGCGACGAGTACGTGACCAAGGTCGCGACGACGACGAGCCCCGCTGCGATCGGCGAACTTCCCGAGCAGGCCGCAAGCAAGGGGCCGGGCGGCGACGGTGACGGCTTCGCGTCCGGCACGAACATGTGGTACGTGCACGGAGGCGGCGACCTGCTCGTCTTCAACACCTGGGCGTTCTGCGAGGTTAAGGACAAGGCGTGCAAGGCCGGTACGACCTGGGGTAACAATCGGATCACGGACGAGCGGCTCTGGCGGATCGAGGGCGAGCGGCGTGTCCAGGTTCGGGCCGGCGGCGGTGCGCTCACGGTGAGCGATGTCGACGCCGGGCGGATCGCGGTAGTCGAACCGGGCGGCGGCGCAGTCGACGTCTTGAGCGCCGACGGAACGCTCGTCACCCGCGTCGTACCCTCAGGAGCGGCGCTCTCCGCACAAATCAGCGGGTCGCAGCTCGCCGTGCTGACGACGACGGGCCTGCTGACATACGACGTCGCCACGGGCGCGCGTCAAGCGACACTCCCGCTGTCGTCCTCGACGAAGCGCGCGCTGACCGGATTCGATGCAGGCGTCGCCGTCTATCTCGAAGGGCGAACCGTCCACGTGGTGCGGCTCGCGGACGGTCACCAGTTCACGCTGGCGCCGAAAGGCAAGGGCGCCGTCTTCGCGCAACTCGATCCCGTGGGCCTGTTCACCGGCTACACGCTGCGCAGCGGCAGCCGTCCGGGACGCGTCGATCTCATGTCGCATGCCGCACTCCTGCGGAAGCTCGGATGAGACGCGTGGCCGTACTGCTCGCTTGCGCCGGCGTTGCGCTGACGGTCGCGGTCGCTTCGTTGTCCGCGGCGTCGGCGCCCCGGTTCGGCGGGCCAACGGACTACCCGACCGGCAAAGGCCCGTCCTCCGTCGCGATCGGGGACCTGAACGGCGACGGAAACGCGGATCTCGTCACGACGAACTACTGGAACCGCGGCTCGAACACGGTCTCGGTGCTGCTCGGCAAAGGCGACGGCACGCTCCGGCGCGCAGTCGCGTACCGAACGAGCAAGGGGCCCTACGCCGTCGCGGTAGCCGACCTGAATGGCGATCGCAAGCTCGATCTCGCCACGGCAAATGCGGACGCGAACACCGTCTCGGTTCTGCTCAACAACGGCAACGGCAGCTTCCGAACAGCGCGCGACTACGCGACCGGAAAAGTGCCGAGCAGCATCGCGATCGGCGACTTCAACGGGGACGGCAAGCTTGATCTCGCCACCGCGAACTCGAAGGCCAACACGGTGTCTTTGCTGACCAACGGCGGCTCAGGGAGCTTCAAGGCCAGACGCGACTATGCGACTGGGCAAGACCCCGAGGCAGTCGCGGTCAGCGATCTGAACGGCGATCACAAGCTCGACGTCGCGACTGCGAACTTCGTCGGAGTGTCGGTATTCCTGAACAGCGGCGACGGGCGCTTTCAGGTGCAGACCGCCGTGACCGGAAACGAGGCCAGTTACGAATCGATCGCGATCGGCGACCTCAACGGAGATGGCAAGCCCGATATCGCAGCTGGGGACTCTGGTGACCTCGACGTCGACGTCTTCCTCAACCAGGGTGACGGCACGTATCCGGAAGAGCTGGCCTGGCCTTACGACACCAACGACACCGGTCCGTTTTCGGTTGCCATCGGAGATGTGAACGGTGACGGTCGCGCGGATCTGGTAACCGCGAACCCTGAAGCGGCCACCGTCTCCGTGCTGACAAATCGCGGGAAAGGAACCTTCGGAGCCGGTCGCCAGTTCCTGACCGGTGACAGCCCGGTCTCTGTGGCGATCGGCGATCTGAACAGAGACGGAACGCCGGACCTCGCGACGGCGAACTCCGGCGACGCCACCGTCTCGGTTCTCCCCAACACGTCCGGGTCGTGCAGCGTGCCGAACGTGAACGGAAAGACGGTGAACGCGGCGAAGCGCGCGCTCGGCCGTGCTGGTTGCCGCGTCGGGAAGATCCGCAGCGCCTATTCGGCGAGCGTCGCCGGAGGCCGCGTCGTCGCGCAGGCCCCACGCGCCCGGACGACCCTCGCGCATGGCGCCAAGGTTGACCTCGTCGTCAGCCGCGGTTCCAGGCCGTAGTGCTCTACAGCCCGAGGTGCCGGGCGATGACCATGCGCTGTACCTCGTTCGTGCCTTCGCCGATCTCGAGGATCTTCTGGTCGCGGTAGAGACGCGCGATCGCGGACTCCTCCATGTAGCCATAGCCACCGTGCATCTGCAGCGCCGCGTTCGCGACGCGGTTGGACAGCTCCCCGGTGTAGAGCTTCGCCATCGCTGCCTCGCGCGCGAAGTCGCGCCCTTCGTCCTTCAGCCAGGCAGCCTTGAAGACGAGCGCGCGGCCGGCCTCGATCTCCGTCGCCATGTCGGCGAGGCGGAACTGCACGGCCTGGAACTTTGCGATCGGCTTGCCGAACTGCTCCCGCTCCTGCGCGTACGCGTACGCCAGGTCGTACGCGCCCTGTGCGAGCCCGACGCCCATCGCCGCGACCGAGATTCGGCCGCCGTCGAGGATCTGCAGGAACTGCTGGAAGCCTTCGCCGCGCGGGCCGAGCAGGTTCTCCTCGGGCACGGCGCAGTTTTCGAACGAGAGCTCTCGCGTGTCTGACGCACGCCAGCCGAGCTTGTGCATCGGCGGCGAGATCGTGTAGCCAGGCGTGCGGTTCGCCACGATGATGTTCGAAATCTCGTCGTCACCTGTTCGCGCGGTGATTGTCACGCACGCCGTGATGTCGGTGCCGGCGTTCGTGATGAAGATCTTCGAGCCGTTCACGATCCACTGCCCGTCGCGCAGCTCCGCGGTCGTGCGCGTCGCGCCCGCGTCCGAGCCGGCTCCCGGCTCCGTCAGGCCGAACGCGGCCAGCCTTTTACCCGACGCCAGGTCCGGCAGCCACTCGCGCTTCTGCGCCTCGCTCCCGAAGTAGTAGATCGGCAGCGTGCCGAGCGAATGGTGCGCGGCGACCGTGATCGCGACCGATGAATCGACGCGGGTGAGCTCCTCGACCGCGATCGCGTACGACACCGTGTCAGCGCCGCCGCCGCCGTACTCCTCGGGGATGGTCATCCC
>DASVFB010000301.1:0-19764 GCA_036380275.1 Gaiellaceae bacterium
GGGCTATAGCGCGAGCCGCGCGACGGGCGACAGGCGCGTGCTCAGTCGCGACGGCGGCAAGACGTACGATTCGATGTGGACCGCGGCGAGGCGTGCGGGCGCCGATGTCGTCACGATCACGAGCTACAACGAATGGAACGAAGGGACGCAGATCGAGCCCGCGTGTCCGCGCGGGGGCTACGAGAACTACGACGGCGCCTGGGGCACGATCGGCAACGGCGCGACACGTTCGTACCTGAACCGCACGCGCTTCTGGGTCTCACGCTTCAAGCGCGAGCACCTCAGCCGAGCAGCCATCGAGGAGCGCGGCTAGCACATTCGCTTCATCGACGCCGCGCAGTGACGGGTGCCCGGTGTCGACCGTGACGTTCCGCCAACGCTCGATCCCGAGAGCGGCTGCGCCCTCGTCGGAGCCGACCGCGAGCAGGCGTTCGAGCGGGACGACGTCTCGGCGCAGAGTGAGACGCCGTGCGATGCCGTCGAGCTCGCGCAGCTCCTCGAGCGGGTCGATCCGCACGTTCGAGTCGGAGCCGATGCACACGCCGATGCCACGGGCGTGGATGCGATCGATCGGCGCGAAGCCGTCCCCGAGATTCGCTTCCGTCGTCGGGCACACGCAGACGCGTGAGCCCGCGTCCCGCAGGAGATCGAGCTCGGCGTCGCTCGCGTGCGTCGCGTGCACGACGGTCGTGCGCGGACCGAGGCAGCCGCTCCGGCCAAGCAGCTCGATTGGCCTGACGCCGTACGCTGCGACGCAATCCTCGACCTCCTTGGGCTGCTCGCAGGCATGGACGTGGAGAACGAGGCCCTCGCGCTCCGCGTAGCCGCCGATCTCCTCAAGCCAGCTCGGAGGGCACGCGCGGACGGAGTGGGGCGCTACCCCGACCGAGAGCCCGCCCCCGCGGAGGCGCTCGACGTCGTCGAGGTACGCCGAGACGGACGGTTGGGCGAACGGCGCGACGGCGTACGCGGCGTAGAGCAGCACCAGCTCGATCCCGGCCTCCTGCGCGGCTTCCGCTGCCGCAAGCGCCGTCTCGAGGCCGAGATAGTGGAACTCGCCGACGGCCGTATAGCCGCTGTGGAGCATTTCCTCGTAAGTCGCCACATACTCGGCCTTGACTAACTCCGGTGTCTGACACCGCGCGAGCTTCAGCATCGCCTCGCGCCACTCCCAGAAGTCGCCGCCGCCCGTTCGGCCGCGCAACGCCCGCTGGAACGCGTGGCAGTGTGCGTTGACGAAGCCCGGCAGCACGAGTCGCTCCATCGCGGCATCGTCACACGCTGCGCGTGAAGGCGCGATCACGAACGGTCGCCGGTTCCCGTTTGACGACGGCGGCTCGAACACACAAAATCCCGCTTTCGCCCAGGAAGGAGCCAGGATGCTGCGCAAGCTGAGGCGGCCCAGGTGGCTGGTGGCCGTCGTCGGCGGGGCGGTGATGGCGCCGGTCATCTTTCTCGCGAGCGGTGTGACCGCGGCGGGAAACGGTCCGGTCAAGCACACGACCCCGCTGGTCGACCGCGACTACATCTACGGCCAGCTGTTCGACATGTCGTACAACGACGTCTACCGCGTCTCGGGCGCGGACGGCGACCCGCGGAACGCTTCCGATCCGTTCAACGTCCCGCCGACGGTGAACGGATGGCAGGAGTTCTTCCAGCACTGGAAGCAGCAGCTCACGGACAAGAAGCAGATGACCGACCTCGCGAAGTTCGCGACGGTCTCCGACCACTACTTTCGGCGGTTGCCCGAGCAGCGCACCAATGAGAACTACGCGTTCGATCCCTCGTACCGCTGGGACTCGGACGACGCCGAGGTGACGATCCCCGGCGAGACGTGCCCGGGACAGCGGGTGCTTCTGTCGGCGCATCCGGACGGCACGCCGGTAACGCCTGCAATGGTCGGCGAGGTCAACAACGCACAGAACTCGACGAGTGGGGTCTTCGGCTTCGGCGCGGGACGCCGGCATCTGACGCTCAGCAACGTCGCCAACGGCGGCGCGTACGACGACACTTCCGGCGTTGTCCTGACGATGGGCGAGTACCAGGCGCTGCTGCGCTGGTACGACGCGAACCACACGTACCCGGCGAAGACGCTGAAGGTCGCGCTCCTCGACGCGTCGGCCGGCCGCGCGCTGGACGGCACCTACTTGCGCGAGGGCGCGAAGTACTACGTCAACAATCTCATCCCGCAGGGCCCGCAGGGCCAGTACGCGATGTTCGCGCAGATGAACGCGAACGGCATGAGCTATCCCGCGTACCACCTCGGCACCCAGTACTTCTGGAACAACCTCGCCGGCGGGGGCGTCGGCCCGTGGCACACGTTCATCGCGGACACGCCTTCGGCGCCGAACGCGCTCTACCCGGACACGGGGGCCGGCTCGCCGGGCGCGAACATCTCCGCCAACAGCGCGGCGATCACGCAGTTCGACACCAACCTGCAGAACGCGGTCAGCGCCGGCTTCGCGCAGCAGAGCACGAAGTACAACGGGACGGTTCCGCAGGAGAACCCCCTCCGCTACAACGGCACGGGCTCGGCTCCTGGCGGTCTCTCGGCCGCGAACGGCGGGCCGCAGTTGCCGCAGGCGCCATACGTCCCGGCCTACACGGCGTCCGAGCAGGCGGAGTTCTCGCCGGTTCACCCGGCGGGGACTGCGCCGGAGGCACAGATCCTGTCCACCGAGGACGACGCGGCGGCGTTCTGGAATCTGGGCATCCCGGGGTTCAGCGTCGGTGGCGTACAGGACTCGAACATCGTCGAGAACCCGTACGCGGCGACCGTGTCCGCGGCGATCAGGGCGACGCCGATCCTCCAGTACGCCGGCGGCGGCACCGGCTTCGAGCTCGCGAGCAACGTGCCCGCGGCCGGGATGACGACGCTCGCAGCCGCGAATGCAGTGGGCGACACGAATGTCAAGGTCACCTCGGTGACGAACCTCACGGCGGGACAGCCGTTCTTGGTCGACAACGGAAACAACATCGAGGTCGGCCAGATCGCCGAGGTCGGAACGGCCGGCGCGGGCGGCACCGGCGTGACGCTGACCGCGCCGCTCGAGCTCGCACATGCGAGCGGGGCCACCTTCAACGTCAACGAGGGCCAGCCGGTCGGGTTCACGGGCGACACCCTCGAGCACCTGAACTTCTTCGCGTCGGGCGCGCCGCACGGAATCGGCGGCGAGACCGCTCCGACCGAGGAGCTTCTTCGCGCGCTCGAGCTGCCCGCGCAGTACACCGCACTGCTCGTCAGCCACGACGACTACCTCGGCGCCGCGCCGAAGCCCAAGGGCACGGTCGCCTACTTCGAGACGGACCCCGTGAACCCGACGTCCACCTTGACCGTGAAGTTCGACGCGAGCTTCGCGCGGGCCCACAACGGTGACACGGGCGGCCTCGAGTACTACTGGGACTTCGGTGACGGGACGTCTGCCGTCGGCAAGACCGTGACCCACACGTTCGCCGCAGCCCAGTGGGCGGACGTGAAGCTCGTCGTCGCCAAGGGCGGCTCGAGCAGTTGGGGCATGTACCGGCAGGCCGTCGCCGTCCAGAGCCCATCCGGCTCGCCTCCCGCGACTCCCGCCTGCGGGACGTTCTCCGCGGCCGAGCGTGACGCTCTGATCACCGCGGCCAAGGCGGCGTTCAAGGCGAAGCCGCAGAACGAGGGGAGGGAGGAGTCGTGACGGCCATGAAGAAATCTGTAGGGCAGGTCGTCCGGCCCCGCCGGCTCGTCCTGCTCGCGCTCGCCGCGATCCTCGCGGGACTGGGGTCGACGACGAACGCCTCGCAGGCAGGCGGGCCTCCGCTCGCGATCAAGGCGCATCCCGTCGTTGACGCGCGCTGGATCTACGCCCAGAACTGGTTCGACGCGACGAATTTCATCTACAAGGTCGCCGGCTCCGACGGCTGCCTGCCGTCGGCGACAACGTGCGGGACCGGCACGCAGACCGATCCCAGCAACAACTTGCCCGAGAACTACAACGGGGCGCAGGAGTTCTACCCGTGGTGGAAGGGCCTCGGGACGACGAGCACCCCGCAGCCGAACGGCCCGCTCGGGAAGTTCGTCACGGCCAGGGATCACCTTTTCCCCACGAGAACGTGGCAGCTGAACGACGCCGAGCTGACCATCCCCGGCGCGACCTGCGCCGGCCAGCAGGTCATGCTCGCCAGCCACAACGACTCGACGCCGGTCTCGACGAACGCCGCCAGCGGTGCCGTGAGCGGCAGCGCGACGCCGATGAGCACGATGCATTCCGGCAACTGGGGCAACGGCTCGGCGTACGACGCCAACATGGGCGAGCTGATGAACCTCGAGGAGCTCGGCTCCGTGCTCCGCTGGCACGCCAAGAACGGCACCTACCCGGCGCGCACGATCAAGGCCACCCTCTACGACAATGAGGAGGGCGGACTGGTCGGGTCGGGCGCCTACTCCTCGGCGGGCACAGCCGCGGCAATCGTCACTGCGCCCACGGCGGTGGGCGACACGAACATCAAGGTGACCTCCGTCGCCAACCTGCCCGTCGGAGCGACGATCGCGCTCGACGAGATCGACACCGAGAACCCGGTCGTCGCGTCCGTCGGGACGGCCACGACGAACACCACGCTCGCCGCGCCGGTTGCGGCCGGGGACACCAAGCTGTACGTCGCAAACGTCAGCGGGTTCGCGGTCGGTCACTCGCTCCGCATCGACCTCGGCACCGTGGACGACGCAACCGTCGCCGCCGTCGGCACCGGGCAGAGGACCGCCACCACGCTCGCGGCAGCCGCGGCCGCGGGCGACACGAACATCAAGGTCGCGTCCGTCGCGAACATCGTGTCCGGCGAGCGGATCGCGATCGACGTCGGCTTCCCGAACGTCGAGTACAACACCATCACGTCGGTCGGCACCGCAGGTGCGGCAGGGACGGGCGTCGGTCTCGCGACGCCGCTCGCCGCCGGTCACGCGAGCGGGAATCCCGTTCAGGACATCGGCAGCGGAATCACCCTCACGGCCGGGCTCCCGAATGCCCACTTGGTGGGCGCGCGCGTGATCGACGTCTCTGTACTCGGCACAGGCATCACGCTCACGGCGCCCCTCACCAAGAGCCACCCGTACGGCTCGACGGTGAACGGGTCGGCCACGGGCCTGATCTCCGACAGCCCGCAGGGCGGGATCATCGCCGTGCTGAACAACGACCAGGACGGCCTCAACTACCCCGCGCACAAGTGGGGCACCGGCTACTACATGAGCAACCTGCTCGACGGCCAGGCCGGGCCGTGGTTCAACAACATCAACGCGACCCCGGTCTCGCCTGCGGCGAACGGCGTGTACGGGGCCGTAGGCATCCAGCGGTTGCAGCACAACCTGCCGGCCGTGCAGGCGTTCCGTGCCTCGGCCGAGAACGCGGTGTCGACGGCGCTCCAGGACCTGGGGCAGAAGTACAACTTCAGCATCCCGCTGGAGAACCCGCTCGTGTTCAAGAACACGGGCTCGGTGCCGGACAAC
Organism: Gaiellaceae bacterium; assembly: GCA_036380275.1. GTDB lineage: Bacteria > Actinomycetota > Thermoleophilia > Gaiellales > Gaiellaceae > DASVFB01. Next base: position 5,477 of record DASVFB010000301.1, read on the forward strand.
CCGGGCATCCAGACGGTGCCGGCATACCTGCCCCAGGACCAGGCGCTCTACACACCGGTGCTCGACGACCGCACGGGCCGCACCGACCAGGTGTCGTTCGGCGTCCGCGGCATCCCGTCGCTCGGCGACATCGGCCAGTACGACTCGAGCACCGACCCGCTCGTGGGCGGCGCCGACAATCCCTACCCGGCCTCGTACCCCAGCAAGCCGACGCTGGCCGGCGAGTACGGGCAGGACTCGAACAGCGACTACTTCTCGAACCTCAACTACTGGGCGTCCGGCACCGTCCACGGTCCGGGCGGGTTCGACGATCCCTCTGAAGGCCTCCTTCGAGCCGTCGAGTTCATCTCGACGTGGTTCTCGTACGTGATTGCCTCACCGGAAGAGAGTGGGGCGGTCACGAAGCCCGACCGGCCGATCGCGTACTTCGAGATGACGCCGAAGAAGGCGACCGCGCAGACGACCGTGACGTTCGACGCCGGCTTCAGCCGGCGGCCGGACGGCAAGAGCGACGGCCTCGACTACTACTGGGACTTCGGTGACGGCAGTCCGGTCGTTGCGACGACGGAGCCGACGATCCAGCACACGTTCCCGACTCAGGCGGCGTGGCGCGAGGTCAAGCTCCTCGTCGGATTCCACGGCCAGTGGGGGTCGTTCCGGCAACTGGAGCCGATCGACTTCTTCCCGACGTACTTCCCGGCGCTCGTCCCGCCGACCGAGCCGCTGCCTCCGTCGAGCGGCTCCCAAGCCGACGCGTGCGGAGCCCTTACCGCCCAGGAGCAGGCGGACTTCGTCGCAGCGGCCGAGCAGGCGACGGCGTCGGCCGCCAAGAGCCCGACGCTCTCGGATCTCGCGAGCTGGGCGATCAAGCCGCACTGACACGCAGGCAGGGAGAGGGCGCCGCGCCGCGAGGCGCCCTCTCGCTTCAGCGGCCGATCACGACGCGCGCGTGCACCTGCGGCGCCCGGGCGCCGAAGGGATCGAGCTCCCAGAACAGGCCGTTCGGGCCCGTCGGCGCTTCCTTCGGAACGCGGACCCGCATCGCGAACGCCTGGCTGCCGCCCGGCTTGAGCTGATTGGCGGCGCTGCAGTTGAGCGTGAAGACCTCGACGGTGCCGGCCGGGACGAGCTGCTGGGCGTAGGCGGGGCAGCGGCCGAAGCGGACGGTCGTCCGCGAGGGATTCGTGAGCACGACGCGGAAGCGGAGCGGCCCGCCGCGCCGGGCGTGGAGGGGCTGGCCCGGCACCGACGCGCGCAGGAACGCGTCCGACCAGCGCCCCGCCAACCGGACCAGGCTCGGCTGGAACCTCGACACCCCGATCGTCGTCGGCTGGTCGGGCTCGACGCACGGGGGGACTGCGTTGTAGTCCGCGTCGAGGTCGCCGCGGCGGGCGGGAAGCGTGATCCGGATCGCCTTCGGGGGCACGTGCGGCACGCCTTTGACGACCGGATCGCACCAGTTGTCCCACGTGACCGTTAGCGCGCCCGACTCGCCCCGGCGCAGCGCGAATAAGCGCGAGGGCGGATACGTCGCCTCCGGGAAGTTCGCGCGCGTCGTCGCGATCGGCTTCTCGACCTGCACCGGTCCTCCCTTCTTGACAAAGATCACACGCGGCCGACCCGTCAGCCGGCAGGCGCGGCCGACGTTGCGGATCGTCACCAACGCGATCCCGCCCTGCAGCCTGGGAACGAACTTCACGGGTCCCGGGATGCGGAGATCGGAAGCGCGGCAGGGCGTCGTCACGGGGCTCCGCTCGGCGACCTGCGGCGGCTTCGTGGAGATCCACGGAACCGGCGGAGGACCGGAATCCGCCTCGCTCGACTTCGAGCCCGAGCTGCAGCCTGCAGCGACCGCGAGCAGCAGAGCGATCGCGATTGCGAGCCTCACACCCACACGCAGATCATCACTGAGCGCCACCGCCTTGGGCGATAGCCTCCGTCGGATGCGCCGGTCGGCGGTCCGAGCGGTCTCCGCGATCGCGCTCGCGGCTGCGTTCGCGGGGTGCGCCGGCAAGACGACGACGAAGCCGGCGCCGGCCATGACCACCGCGCCGACCGTTGCCGCGCCGACGCTCACGTCTGACGCCGACCGCGCGACCTGCCAGCGGCTCGAGGCGACGATCCGTTTCGTGTCGCAGCTCGTTTCGACCAGCGTCGATTCGATGACGCAGTCGGTCCACCCGAAGGAGCTCGCGAAGCGAACCGGTGACGCGAAGAAGAACCTGCTCTACGCGGCCTCGCTCCTGTCCCTGCTCGCCGCGCCCGAACCGCTCGTGTCGGCCAAGTACGAGCTCGTCGCCGGATTACGCCGTTTCGCGGCCGACTTCGGGCAGGCGCAGAAGTCGGTGGCGCGCGACGACATCGCGACCGCGGCCCGGCAACTCGCCGACCCCTCGGCGCTCGCGAGAGTGCGGGTCGCCGCACGGCGGATCGACCGCGAGTGCGGCTCCTGAAGGACCGGCAGGGCGGGGCATATCCTTCGAGGCGTGTCCGCGCCCGCCGCGACCGCTCGGCTGCAGCAACAGCTGCCGAACGCGCTCACCGTCGCGCGGCTGCTTGTCATCCCGGTCTACGCGGCGCTCGTCCTGTCGAGCGACGGCGGCCGGAGCTGGGCGGCGGCCATCCTCTTCGGCGCCGCGGCCGTCACGGACCAGATCGACGGCTTTCTCGCGCGTCGCTGGCGCGTCGAGTCGTCGTTCGGGAAGATCGCCGACCCGCTCGCGGACCGGCTGCTGATCGACACGGCCGTCGTCCTGCTCTGGAACGCGGGTCGCCTGCCGTGGGTCGCGCTGCTGATTCCGTTGCGTGACGTGCTGCTTCTGATCGGGTACAAGCCCGCCGTGGAACGCGGCTACACGTTCGAGGTCAACCTGCTCGGCAAAGCGGCCACGTGGCTGCTCTATGCGTCCCTGGCGTTCACCATGGTGACGGACAAGGGCACGGTCTGGCCCCGGGTCCTGTTCTGGATCGGCTTCGCGCTCGCGATCGCGGCGCTCGTCGCCTACGCGTGGAAGGCGCGCCGGGAAGTGACGACGGGATGAAGGCCGTCGTCATGGCCGGCGGCGAAGGGACGAGGCTCCGGCCGCTCACTTCGAACCAGGCGAAGCCGATGGTGCCGATCGTCGGCAAGCCGTGCATGGAGCACATCCTCGAGCTCCTGCGCATGCACGGCTTCGAGGATGTGATCGTCACCGTCGCGTTCCTGCCGCAGGCGATACGCGGCTACTTCGGCAACGGCGACGCACTCGGCATCGACATCTCCTACTCGGTCGAGGAGTCGCCGCTCGGGACGGCAGGCTCGGTACGGCTGGCAGCCGACCAGCTCGACGAGCCGTTCCTCGTCATCTCGGGCGATGCGCTCTGCGACCTCGATCTGCGAGGTCTGGTCGATTTCCATCACGAGAAGAACGCGGCCGTGACGATCGGACTCAAGTCCGTCGACAATCCGCTCGAGTTCGGAATCGTCGTCACGGATGAGGACAACCGGATCGAGCGGTTCCTGGAAAAGCCGTCGTGGGGTCAGGTCTTCTCCGACACGATCAACACGGGCATCTACGTCGTCGATCCCGAGGTTCTGCGCCACGTGCCGACCGACCGGCCTTATGACTTCGCCAAGGAGCTGTTTCCGCTGCTGCTCGAGATGGGGCGGCCGCTGTACGGCTGCGTCATGGACGGCTACTGGCAGGACATCGGGAACCTCGACCAGTACCGCCAGGCGAACTACGACGCCCTCGAGGGAAAGGTCGCGCTCAACATCCCCGGCATCCAGTTGCGCGGCAACATCTGGCTCGGCGACGGCGTTGACCTCGACGACCTCGACCAGGTCGAGGGGCCTGCGTTCATCGGCAACAACTGCCGGCTCGCGCGCGAGGCGAGCGTCGGCCCGAACTCGGTGCTCGGAGCGAACTCGACGCTCCGAGAACGCGCACGGATCGAGCGTTCCGTCATCGACGCAGGCACGCACATCGGACGCAGCGCGATCGTCGAGGGCTCGATCGTCGGACGCTCGTGCGACCTGCGAACCCACGTCCGCCTGCACGAGGGGGTCGCGATCGGCGACGAGGTGTCGATCGGTGCCGAGAGCGTCATCTACCCGGGCGTTCGCATCTACCCCTACAAGGAGGTCGAGTCAGGCGCGCAGATCCACTCGAGCCTGATCTGGGAGTCCCGCGCCGCCTCGCGCGTGTTCGGCCGCGACGGAGTCCAGGGGCTGATCAACGTCGACCTGACGCCCGAGATGGCGCTGCGCCTCGGCATCGCGCTCGGGACGTCGCTGAAGCGTGGCGCGAGAATCTCGGCGAGTCGTGAGGCACCCGCCGCCTGCCGCATGCTGAAGCGTGCGCTGATCACCGGCGTGCTCTCGACCGGTGTCGACGTCGCCGATCTCCGCGTGCTTCCGTCGGCGGTGAACCGGCACCTGCTCAAGTCGGAGAACTTCGACGCCGGCGTGCACATCGGCGTCAACGCGGCCGATCCGGAGGTTGTAGCGATCCAGTTCTACGAGCGCCCAGGCATCCAGCTGACGGCGGCCCTCCAGAAGGAGATCGAGAAGCACTTCACACGCCACGAAGCAAGGCGCGTCGGTGCCGCCGACGTCGGCACGATCTCCTATCCGGCGCGCGCGGCCGACGGCTATGCGGCGGATCTCCTGTCCGGGCTCGACATCGAGCTGATCCGCTCGCGCGCGTTCCGGATCGTCGTCGACTACGGCTACTCCGCTGCGTCGCTCGTTCTCCCGCTCGTGCTGGAGCCGCTCGACGTCGAGGTCGTCGCGGCGCACACCTTCACCACCGGGCGGCACACACCGACGGTACCGCCGCTGCACGAGGCGATCGGCCAGACGAAGAACCTCGTGCGCGCAGTCGGCGCGGAAATGGGAGTCGTCTTCGACCGGGCCGCGGAGCGCGTCTACCTCGTCGACGAGCAGGCGAAGGAGGTTCCCGTCGACAAGGCACTGTTGCTCTACCTGCGGCTGATCAGCTCGGATGGCCGGCACGGGCGGCTCGCGTTCCCGATCACGGTCACGAGCCTCGTCGACCAGCTTGTCGAAGGCAGCGACCTGGAGGTGATCCGCACGCCGGCGACCCTCGCCGACCTGACGAAGGCGGCTGCGGGGGACGACGTCGTCTTCGCAGGCGCCCTCGGCGGCGGCTATGTCTTCCCGGAGTTCCTGCCCGCGTACGATGCCGTCGCGAGCCTGTGCAAGCTCCTGGAGCTCCTCGCGCCCGTCAACCGGCCCCTGTCGACGCTCGTGGCCGACCTGCCCACCTCGACGCTCATCCACCGCCAGATCCACTGCCCGTGGGCGCTCAAGGGCACCGTCATGCGGCTGATCACCGAGCGATTCCGCGACCGCGAGGTCGACCTGCTCGACGGGATCAAGGTCTTCGACGAGCGCGGGTGGGCGCAGGTGCTGCCCGATCCGGACGAACCGCTCGTCCACATCTATGCCGAGGGACGTACCGATGCGGAGTCTCAGGAGCTCGAGGCCGAGTTCAGGCGGCTGGTCGAGGACATCATGGAAACGGAGGAAAGCGCGCCCGTAAGCTAGAATCTCAACTTGAGCTTTAGGCCCGGTTCTCGACCGAAAGGACAGTGGTGGAGCCGCTTCCAGATCTCGCCAGCCTCTCCGACAACGCGTTGAAGGAGCTGATCGACGACCTGACGCGCGAGGAGCAGGAGATCTCGTACCGACGGCGGATCCTCCACGGCAAGATCGACATCCTCCGCGCGGAGCTCGTCGTACGGCTCCAGAAGTCGGAAGGAAAGAGCGTGCTCGAGCACGTCGACGTCGACGCGCTCACCGACATCCTCACGGGCAAGGCCTCTCCGCCTGCATAGATGGCGTTTCGCTCCTGTCCCGAGTGCGGGTTCCAGAACCCCGAGGCGTCCAAATACTGCTCGAACTGCGGCTCGCTGCTCGTCCGGGAGGAGGGCGACGAGGCGACCATGGCGTTCACACCTGAACACGCCGAGGAAGAAGGGCAGGCCGAGCTGGAGGACTTCGGGATCAAAGGGCCGGCGCTCGTCGTGCGCTCGGGCGGCGGGAGGGCGGGGGAGACCTTTCTGCTGGACAAGGAGCGGACCACGATCGGCCGCTCGCCCGACTGCGACATCTTCCTCGACGACGTGACGGTCTCTCGCCGTCACGCGGTCGTCGCGCACAACGGCGACCACCTCGAGATCGAGGACCTCGGCAGCCTCAACGGCACGTTCCTGAACCGGAAGCGAATCGAATCCCCGGCCCCCCTGGCGGACGGCGACGAGCTCCAGATCGGCAAGTACCGCCTCGCCTTCCTCCAATGACGGCCACGCAGACACCCCAGCGCGAGCGGCTGCTAACCATCGGCGCCGTCTGCGAGCGGCTGAAGAGCGAGTTCCCGGACATCTCGATCTCGAAGATCCGCTACCTCGAAGGCGAGGGCCTCGTGACGCCGCAGCGCACGCGCGGCGGCTACCGGCTGTTCGGCGAGGACGAGCTCGAGCGCCTCGAGACGATCCTGCGGCTGCAGCGTGACGAGTTCCTGCCGCTGAAGGTGATCAGGGAGGAGCTCGAGAAGCCGACGTCACCGGAGCGCAGGCGCCGCCGGGCGCACGGGCTCCGCGACACGGAGGAGGAGCTCGACCAGACGGCGCTCTGCGAGCGCGCCGACATCGACCGGCGTCTAGCCCGCGAGCTCGAGGAGTACGGGCTGCTGGCGCCGCGCGTCGCCGGCGGCGAGCGCTTTTACAGCGAGATCGATGCCGAGATCGCTGCGATCTGCGGCCGGCTGGCTGGGTTCGGGATCGCGCCGCGCCATCTCCGAACGTTCCGCACGTCCACTGATCGCGAGACAGGGCTGCTCGAGTCCGCGATCGCGCCGGCGTTGCGCTCGCGCAACCCGGAACGGCGCCAGGAAGGCACCCGTGACCTCCAGACGCTCGGCGAGCTCGCGCAGGACCTGTCGCAACGCCTCTTCTGGCGTGGCCTCCGCAACCTCGTAAGCTAACTGGGTGGACTTGAAGGCGAAGATCCGGGAGGTCCCGGACTGGCCCCAGCCCGGCGTCGGCTTCAAGGACGTCACGCCCCTGCTCGCCCACCCAGAGGCCCTCGACCAGACGATCGCCGAGCTGTCGAGCTGGGCCCGCGAACGCAAGCCCGATCTGGTCCTCGGCGCCGAAGCTCGCGGCTTCATCCTCGGCGCCGCAATCGCCCGCGAGGCGGGCTGCGGGTTCGTGCCTGCGAGGAGGCCGGGCAAGCTGCCGCCGGAGACCGTGAGCGCGACGTATCAGCTCGAGTACGGCACGAACGCGCTCGAGCTGCATCCCGACCTGATCCCGCAGGGGTCACGCGTCTTGATCCACGACGACGTGCTCGCGACCGGCGGGACGGTGGAGGCGATCGGCGGCCTGGTCGAGCAGCTCGGAGGCATTGTCTGCGGCGTCTGCTTCATCATCGAGCTCACGTTCCTGGGCGGCCGCGAGCGGCTCTTGAAATACGACTTACACGCGTTAATCACGTACTGACGTCCTTGCGGAGAGCGTCCGACCTGCCGAGTAGAACGTTGAGACGGCATGTATGACGTCCTGAGGAGCCGATACACGTTTGCGTGCCCCGCACGGGGTGAGACGCACGTCACGCTCTCCGCGTTCCGGCGACTCGTGCGGCTGCCAGGCGCGGCGCATCCGGCGGTGTACGAGATCCAATTCACCTGCAGCTGCGGCGGCGAACACGTCGGCCTCGTCGCCGACGACGATCTCGACTGGGCGCCTCTCGGCCTGACCGCAGGCACCTTTCTCAACCTCATGACCTCGACGTACGACTCGATCGCCGACGAGCTCGCGGACGCGTCCGCGCAGCGCATCAAGGCGGGCGAATGGCCCTGGACCTTCTTCTGTTACCCGGAGGAGCGCCCTCGGCCCGTCTTCCCCTCCTCGTTCTCGCTGCTCGCCCCAGGCGAGCGCGCGTTCGGCGTCGCTGTGAGCTGCCCCGTCTGCTCGCGCGTCTCGGTCAACCTCGTCTCGCCCGAGCACATCGACCTGCCGTTCCACAACGACGCGCACGTCGGCGTCGTCGAGCACGTCTTTCACGCCGACGTGGCGCCGACGCTCGAGGAGTTCCGCGCCGAGCTCTACTCCTCGGCGTTCGACTACCGCCGCCTCGAGCTCGCGTAACCGCTGCCGCCGGGGAAACGTTCTCCCAATACCGGAAGCAAACCGGAGGTGAAGCGCATGCGCATCTTGAGACGACGGACGCCGGAAGCAGGTGGAGCACCTGTGCCGCCCGGTGAGCGGACCTGGCACCGCGGCCCCGCGCGGGGTTTGATCACCTTGCTCGGAGTGGGCGTTGCCGGGCTGCTCGCGTGGCTGACAACGACAATCGGCCACACATCGACGCACGGCTACTGGGCGGTCTACGGGATCCTTGCCGGCGCAGGGCTCGTGATGGCGCTCTCGCAGCTGCTCGGCGGCTGGACGAAGTGGGGGAGGCCTACGTTCTCGCCGAGCGTCTTCCTGCTGGCTTTTATCCCAACGCTTGTCGCGGTGGGGTGGATCCTCATTTTCCATCAGCCGCATTCGACGGTGTTCCGTGGACACGTGACGAACTGGTCGAACGACATCGGTATCGACGGCTTCGTGAAGGACATGGGCGGGCCGCTGCTAACGATGCTCGCGTTCGGGCTCGGGCTCGTCTTCGGTGTCTGCTTCGACACGGTGCCGGCACGACGCCTGGCGCCGACGCCGATCGAGCCGTCGGCCGAGCGGACCGTCGAGAGCGACGCCGACCGACCGATCGCGCGCGAGCGTGAAGAGGAGACCGTCGTTCAGTCCTAGGATCCGCGGGAGCCGCCTTCGATTCACGGAGGCGGCTCGCGTCCCTACGTTCGAGGGATGCGGCGCGTCCATCGGCTGGGCGGTCGGATCCGGCCGCTCAGGGAAGCCAGCGGCGCGGCCGAGCGGGGCCATCGTCGCCGAGGATCCTGACGAAGAGAAAGATCAGCGCGCTGACCACGAGCGCAAGAACGAACGACGTGGGGCCTGAGACGCCGACGGCGAGCATCCCGAACCAGAGGTAGAGAAAGAACACGAGCGCCCAAAGAAACGCCTGGACGCCTTTGTCGATGGCAGGCATACGCAAATGCACGGCAAGCCCACTCTACAAACCCGGCCCCGGCAGCAGTGCGGCTTTGCCGCACTGCACGCAAGCATTCGCCGAAGCGACAACCTTCCAAACGAGCCAAGGGCACGCGCGCCAAAGGCGCGCCTGCGGTCTACCCCTGGGCAAAGTGCGCAGCACTTTGCCCGGAAATGAAACGGCCCCCCGAAGGGAGCCGTTTCATTCGCCGAGCCGGTCTCGCTTTCGTCCACCTCACCCGCTGACTTTCGGCTTCCGCCTACGGCCTCCGGGCGAGGCTTCGATCTAGTCACGTCCCGTACTCGACGCAAGCGGCACACTAGGGTCTCGCCTGGGGCAGCGCAAGCAAGTCCAAAACGGACACGGCGCATTTTGCGGACTTTTCATTTATCAACATTTCCACAGCGATTCGTGCAACCTGTGGAGAACCCCGCCGTCTGTCCACAGGCCTAGGCAGCGCCCCCCGCGTCGGCTGGAAAAAGTCCCCGCTCAGAGGGCAAAGGTGGTCGTCGCACATGTCCCACGCCGCCACGAATGCTGGGGAGAAGTGCGAGGAAGCGCACCAGCTGAAAGGGGAGGCCCCGCGCGCGACCTTTCTGCCTCAGGTTGACATAACGATGGTTATCGCGCATTGGCGCCACGAGGTCGCGGACGACCGGGCGACCTGCGCAACGGTCTCCTGCTCAGCTCTTGCTATACCGACCGCGACCGCAGCGCGCGCACGGCTGACCGAAACGTGTTTCGATAGCCGCCCTCCAGGAAACACGCTCAGAACCAAGGATGCCCGTAGAAATCGAAACCATCCTGCAGCATGAGGACGTCCAGATCCTGCTGGAAGCCACAGAGGTCTCCGGCACGGTGCGGCAGTCCGACATCAACGACCTGACCGATGCGCACGAGTTCGACGTCTTCGAGCTCGACCTGCTCTACCGCGAGCTCGAGACGCGCAGCGTCGAGATCGTCGACGACACGAAGGAAGCCGAGAAGGCGCCTCCTCCGCCCCCGCCTCCGCCGCCGACCGTCGAATCGACCACCGATGCGCTGCAGCTCTTCCTGCGCGAGGCCGGCCGGCACCAGCTGCTCACGGCCGCGCAGGAGGTCGAGCTGGCGAAGAAGATCGAGCGCGGCGACATGCAGGCGAAGCAACACATGATCCAGTCGAATCTCCGCCTCGTCGTCTCGATCGCGAAGAACTACCGCAACCAGGGCCTGCCGTTCCTCGACCTGATCCAGGAAGGGACACTCGGCCTGATCCGCGCTGTCGAGAAGTTCGACTGGCGCCGCGGCTACAAGTTCTCCACCTACGCGACGTGGTGGATCCGGCAGGCGGTCGCGCGAGCACTCGCAGACAAGGCGCGGACGATCCGGATGCCGGTGCATATCGTCGAGCGGCTGCAGAAGATGAACCGCGCCGAGCGCATCCTCTGGACGCAGCTCGGCCGCGAGCCGACACTCGAGGAGATCGCGGAGGAGGCGAACCTGACGCTGCAGCAGGCCAAGGAGGTCAAGGCCGCAGCGCGGGCGTCGACGAGCCTCGACCAGCCCGTCGGGGACCAGGAGGACGCCGTCTTCGGCGACTTCGTGGCGGGCGACGGGCCTCTGCCCGACGAGCAGGTCGAAGTGACGCTCCGTAGCGAGGCGCTCAAGCAGGCGCTGAGCGCACTGCCCTGGCGCGAGCGGCAGGTAATCGTCCTTCGCTACGGCCTCGTCGACTCCGAGCCGAAGACGCTCGAGGAGATCGGTCGCCGTCTGGGGCTTACGCGCGAACGAGTGCGCCAGGTCGAGGTCGAGTCGCTACGCCGCCTCTCGAAGCTGCAGGAGATGGAGCGGCTCTAACCTCAGCGTCGGCGGTTCGCCGCAGGCGCACTCGCTCTTCCGGACATGGCGCGAGTCCTGGACTCGGGACCTGCCCGACGCGGACGCCTCGATCCGAGCTACCCAGCTCGGCGCGGCGTTCGTTTCGTCACGGCACTCGCTCTTCCGGACATGGCCGGAGTCCTGGACTCGGGACGTGCCCGGGCAAGCCGCTTAGTCGTTGGCGAGGTAGAGCTCGAGATCCGGGGCGAAGAGCCGTAGCTCTCTGAGCGCCCGCGCTTCGAGCTGTCGGACGCGCTCGCGTGTGATGCCGAGGCCCTCCCCCACGTCTTCGAGCGTTTTCGGATCCGAGCCGCTGAGACCGAAGCGCAGCTCGATCACGTGGCGCATCCGCGGGTTGAGGCTCTGGAGCGCGTTCGCGAGCTCCTTCCGGCGCAGGTTGATCGCCGTCTCCTGGTCGGGAAGCTCACTCTGTGTGTCCTCGATCAGGTCGCCGTATCGCGACTCGCCGTCTCCGACGGGCGTTTCGAGGCTGACGGGATCCTCGATCAGATCGAGGAGCTCTTCAATGCGCTGCTCGGGGAAACCGCTCTCCTCGGCGAGCTCCTTCGTCGTCGGATCGCGGTTCAGCTTCTGCGCGAGCTGCCTGCGCGAACGCATCATGCGGCGCACCTGCTCGGCAACGTGGACCGGAATGCGGATCGTGCGTCCCTGATCGGCCAGCGCGCGCGTGATCGACTGGCGGATCCACCAGGTCGCGTAGGTCGAGAGCTTGAAGCCCATGCGGTAGTCGAACTTCTCCACGGCGCGGATCAGGCCGAGGTTGCCCTCCTGGATCAGGTCGAGCAGCGGCACGCCCGCTCTCGTGTAATGACGGGTGATCGACATCACCAGGCGGAGGTTCGACTCGACGAGCGTCCGCTTCGCATCCTCGTCGCCTTGATCCTTGCGGCGGGCGAGCTCACGCTCTTCCTCGCGCGTGAGCAGGGGCCCGTCTCCGATCTGGCGGACGTAGAGCCGCAGCGGATCGCTGGTCGGAGCCTTTGCGAGCGGAGCGGTCTGCGTTCCGTCCTCCGCGGGTTCCGGAAGCATGTGTGGGGCTTCCACGACCGTGGTATCGGCTCTTGTGCACCCGGACTTGAGCAATCGAGGTACCCCCGCGGGGGGATGCAGGAGCCTCCTCAAAGCTTCAGAATTCGTTTACGAACTTTCCACTAAGGTGAGGCGTCAGAGGTCTTGAGAGGCGTCCGAGGTGCCTCGTAGGTTTACTCGTATGTGCGGAATAGCCGGCTACAGCCTGAGTCCTGATTCGAGCGTCGATCGTACGCTCGCCGCTCAGGCGCTCCTGGCCGGAATCGCCGAACGCGGGGCCCATGCCGTGGGGTACGCCTACCGGGCACCGGGCGAGGGCTTTACGACCGTGGTCAAGCAGCGGACGCCCGCCAGCCACCTCCTCGACCGGATCGAGGTCCCCGAGACCGCGGGCCAGGTGCTCGTTCACGTACGCGACTACACCAAGGGTCACCCGTCGATTCCGGCCAACAACCACCCCGTGCGCCACGGACCGGTCGTCGGAATCCACAATGGGATCATCGTCAACGACGACGAGATCCTCTGCGATTTCGATTGCGCGCGCGCCGAACCGCGGATGTCCGTGGACACCGAGGCGATCCTGGCCCTCGCCGCCCACTCACGTGGTGACGCCCGTGCGTTCGAGCGGCTGCGCGGCGCCATGGCGACCGCCTGGTTCGACGATCGCGCCCCCGACGTCCTCTACCTCGCACGCGGGGCACACCGGCCGCTCTGGCTCGGACACAGCCGGCGCGAGGTCGTGTTCGCTTCGACGAAGCGCGCGCTCGAGGTGCTCGAGCGGTACGCGCGGATCAGGCTCCGCAAGGAAGAGGTCCGCGAGGGAACGTTCGTCGCCGTCTGCGAGGGCGAGATCGTGCGGCGTGAACGCTTCCGGCCCGATCACGAGTTCGTCGAGGCAGAGAAGTTGCCGTCGGTCCGCGCGCCGGGCGAGACCGAGCGCTGCCTCACCGCCCTCACCGCACTCTTGGCGGCCTAGCAGCGCGGCTGCACGGGCCGCGCCGGCGGTCCGAGCGGAACACCGGCTCGACGCGCGCGCCGCGCCAGCGCAGCGCGATAGATCTGCATGTCGGCACGGCTCCAGTCGCCGTGGGTCTGGCAGCGCCAGGGGCGGTAGTTCTCGCGGTGGTACGGGCTCGTAAGGCTCTCGTTGTGCCCGATCACGTTGCGGAGCTTGATTCCGAACGTGCTCATCAGCCACAGCGTCAGCTTGAGCGACGCGGAGAGCTGCGCCGGATTGTGGAGGATCTCCCGGTCGCTCGTGCCGACGTGCTCGATGCCGAACGACGTCCAGTTCAGCCCGACCGTGTGCCGGCACATCGTGTTCAGGCGCACGAGCTGGTAGATCGTTCCGTCGCGGTCGACCACAAAATGGGCGCACGTACCCGGAAGCTCGCCGAGCTCGCTGTCCGGCGTGTCGCGCGCGAAGGCTGCGAACGTCGACGCAAAGCTGTCCGCCGCCGTGTAGTGCTCGACGATCACACGCGGGTGCCGGAGGCGCCACGTGTCGATCCCGTAGTGCCGCCTGGCGTACGCGGCCGTCTCGGCACGGCGCTTTGCCCCGAACGGGATCAGCTTCGTGACGATGTGCGGCCGCGCGACGCGGTTCGTGGGCCGCGAGCTCACCTCGCCTGCGCCGCAGGCGGCGATCATCAAGGCCAGGGTGACCGCCACCGGGATACGCCTGAGGTGGCTCAAATCTCGGACGCCGACCACGTCGTGAGACCGACGCGTCTCGCCAGCCGGTTGAACGCGGCCACGAAGCGCCTCTTCGCCCTCGTCGCGACTGCATCCGCGTCTGCCGCCCCCTTGAAGTACTCGCTCTGCGGCGGGCAGCCGGTGGCGGAGCCGAAGCCGCTCCGGTAGAGGATGTCTGCATCGATCGAGTCGTTGATTGCCGTCTCGAGGCGCGTCTTGGCCCTCTGGGCCTCGGGCGGAACGGCTGTGATGCGGGAGACCCGCGCGAGGACTTTGCGTCGTTCGTCGACGACTTTGACCATGCGGCTGTGGGCCACGCCGGGCGAGATCTCGCAGCTGAAACCGCGCGAGATCGTCTTGCCAATGCTCCGGCGCGCGGTAGCCGACTGCTCGAGGATGGTCTCGACCCTTGAGACAAAGGCGCGCATGCCCGGGTCCTCCGAGGTGGCTTCAGTTCCTGACGAGCGCAGCGCAAAAACGGCGATCAGCGCAGCGGCCACAGCGAGCAGGGCGAGAACCGCGGCTGCGGCGAGCCACCTTCGGCGCCGACGCGGCTGGGCGACCGCGACGG
>DASVFB010000302.1:0-4497 GCA_036380275.1 Gaiellaceae bacterium
TCCGCATTGCGGTCGACGGCGACGACGCGCAGGCCGAGCTCGCGCGCGCGCTCGATCGCACCCCGCTGGTGCCGCCCCGCGCCGACCATGAGGATCGTTCCCTCCACTCCGCGGCGATGCTATCCGCGTTGAATGGCTAGGCTCGCTCGATGGCTCTGAGCGGAAAGCGAATCTTCATCACCGGCGGCGCGGGATTCATCGGGACGACACTCGCGCGCAGGCTCGTCGACGGCAACGAGATCGTCGCGCTCGACAACCTGCACAGAGACGCCCTGTCGGGCACGCCGCTCGCGGAGCATCCGAACTACCACTTCCACCAGGCCGACGTCCTCGATCTCGACGCGATGAACGAGCTTGCCCGCGGAGCGACCCACTTCGTCCACTGCGCAGCGATCGCCGGCGTCGACACCGTGCGCGAGAGCCCTGTACGAACGATGCGCGTCAACGTCGTAGGTACCTACAACGCGCTCGAGGCTGCGCTCGCGACGAAGGGGACGCTCGAGCGCTTCGTCGACTTCTCGACGAGCGAGGTGTTCGGCACGCATGCGTTCAACGTCAGCGAGGGGCAGGTCTCGACGATCGGCAGCGTCGGCGAGGCTCGCTGGACGTACGCCGTCTCGAAGCTCGCCGGCGAGCACATGGCGCACGCGTACCACGAGGAGCTCGGACTGCCGACCGTGACCGTGCATCCCTTCAACGTCTACGGGCCCGGCCAGATCGGCGGCGGCGCGATTCGCGCGTTCATCGAGGCCGCCCTTGCCGGTCGCGATCTTGTCATCCACGGCGACGGCTCGCAGATCCGCGCGTGGTGCTACGTCGACGACATGGTCGATGCCACGCTCCTGTGCCTCGAACGTCCCGAGGCCGTCGGCCAGGCGTTCAACGTCGGCAACCCACGCTCGACCGTGACGATCCTCGATCTCGCGCAGCGCATCAGGCGACTCACGGGTTGTCCGGGCGAGCTCGTTTTCCAGGCGCTGCACTACGCCGACGTTGAGCTGCGCATCCCGAACGTCCAGAAGGCCCGCGAGGTCCTTCAGTTCGACGCGGGGGTCGACCTCGACGACGGTCTCGCAAAGACGATCGCGTGGTACAGGGAACGGGCGCTCGAATCCGTCTAGCCTGGCCTGACGTCGGCGCCGACGAGCTGGACGAGGTGGCGGGCGTGCTCGCGTCCGGTCAGCTGACGATGGGGCCGAAAGTCGGTGAGCTAGAGGCCGAGCTCGAGCGGGCGTGCGAGGTCGAACATGCCGTCGCCGTCTCGTCGGGTACGGCTGCTCTGCACCTTGCCCTGCTTGCGCTGGGAATCGGACCGGGCGACGAGGTTGTGGTGCCCGCGTACACGTTCCCCGCAACCGCGAACGTCGTGGCGCTCGTCGGGGCGCGTCCCGTGCTCGTCGACGTCGACCCCGACACGATGAACCTCGACCCGGAGAAGATCGTCGTCACCCCGCGGACGAAGGCGATTCTCGCGGTGCACCTGTTCGGCCGTCCGGCGCGTCTCGAGCAGCTGCCGGACGTGACGGTGATCGAGGATGCCGCCGGTGCCCTTGGCGCGCGTCACGCCGGACGTGCGTGCGGGGGTCTCGGCGCGCTCGGCTGCCTTTCCTTCCACCCGCGCAAGATCGTCACCACGGGCGAAGGCGGGGCGGTGACGACGCGAGACGACGCGCTGGCGGACTCCGTGCGCAGCTTGCGCCATCACGGCTGGCACAGCGACGACATGCCCGCGCCCGGCTTCAACTACCGCCTGTCCGACATCCTCTGCGCTGTCGGGATACCGCAGGTGCGCCGACTCGCGGAGCTGCACGCAGCCCGCGCCTCGCTGGCGGCTGCCTACGAGGATCGCCTGCGCGACCTGCCGGTGCTGCTTCCGCGGGCCGATGACGGCGACGTCCACGGCTGGCAGGCGTACGTGGTGCAGGTCGACCGCCGGGACGACGTGCTGCAAGACCTGCGAGCGCAGGGGATCGAGGCGCAGATCGGGACGTACGCTCTCCACCGGCTCGGCGCGTACCGCGAGCAGGGTCGGTTCCCAGGCGCCGACCGCGCCTTCGAGCGGGCGCTGGCGCTTCCCTTCCACTCGCGGCTCTCCGAAGGGGATCTCGACGAGGTGGCAGCGGCACTTGACAAGCTTGTGAGTAATCACTAACATCGCCGCATGGTCGTACGGCCACAGCGGAAGAGCGCGGAGGAACGGCGCGACGACATCCTCGACGCGGCGCTGGAGGAGTTCGCGGAGCGCGGTCTCCACGGCGCGTCGACGGAAGCGATCGCGAAGCGCGCGGGCATTTCGC
Source organism: Gaiellaceae bacterium (assembly GCA_036380275.1). Lineage (GTDB taxonomy): Bacteria > Actinomycetota > Thermoleophilia > Gaiellales > Gaiellaceae > DASVFB01. The sequence goes on from DASVFB010000302.1 coordinate 2,298, forward strand.
AGCCCTACGTGTTCCGGCTCTTCGGCTCCAAGAAGGACCTGTTCAAGGCGTCGGCGACCCGTTGCCTTCGCGAGACGCTCGAGACGTTCCAGCGGGCGGCAGAGGGCAAGCGAGGCGAAGAGGCGTTGAAAGCGATGGGCGAGGCGTACCAGGAGCTGCTCGTCGACCGCACGCGGCTCCGGGCGCAGATGCAGGCCTACGCAGCCTGCGACGACGAGAACATTCGCGAGGTCGTCCGCAACGGCTTCGGCGACATCGTCGCCTATGTGGAGCGGGTGTCCGGGCTCCCGGAGGAAGAGGTGACGCGTTTCTTCGCGACCGGGATGCTCATGAACGTCATGGCCTCGATGGACCTGTGGGAATCGCCCGAGGGGTGGTCGGAACGGCTCCTCGCCGGCTGCAAGGAAGAAACGTGAAGAACGCCTTTTTTTCGGGAGGGGGTAAGTGATGAGTCACAAAGCACGCACGTTCTGGGTTTTTGCGATCACCTCGATCGGGATCTTCATGGTGACCCTCGACAACCTCGTGGTCACGACGGCGATCCCGGTCATCCGCAAGGACCTCGGCGCGTCGATCGAGAACCTCGAGTGGACGGTCAACGCGTACACGCTGACCTTCGCCGTGCTGTTGCTCACCGGCGCGGCGCTCGGTGATCGCTTCGGGCGCCGCCGCATGTTCGTCGTCGGCGTTGGCATCTTCACGCTCGCCTCGGCGGCTGCAGCGCTTGCGCCCACTGCGGGTGCGTTGATCGCTGCGCGTGCGTTCCAGGGCGTGGGCGGCGCGATCGTCACACCGCTGACGCTGACGATCCTCAGTGCAGGCGTGCCGGTTGCGCGTCGCGGCGCTTTCGTCGGTGCGTGGAGCGGCATCGCCGGCCTTGCCGTCGCGTTCGGACCGCTGTTCGGCGGCGCGGTCGTCGACGGGATCAACTGGCACTGGATCTTCTGGCTCAACGTTCCCGTTGGGCTCGCGCTGATCCCGCTGGCGCTGCTCAGGCTCGACGAGACCTACGGGCCGAAAGCAAAGCTCGATCTCGGCGGTCTGGGTCTTGTCAGCGCCGGCCTCTTCGGAATCGTCTGGGGCCTGGTTCGAGGCAATGCGCAAGGGTGGTCGAGCCCCGAGATCGTAGGCGCGCTTGGCGTCGGCGCGGTCCTCGTTGCGTTCTTCGTCCTGTGGGAGTCGCACACCGAAGCGCCGATGCTGCCAATGCGCTTCTTCAAGGACCGCGTCTTTTCGCTGGCCAACCTCGCATCCTTGCTGATGTTCTTCGGGATGTTCGGCTCGATCTTCCTGCTCGCGCAGTTCTTCCAGACGGTGCAGGGCTATTCGCCGCTCGGCTCGGGCCTTCGCATCCTGCCGTGGACTTTGATGCCGATGTTCGTGGCGCCGATCGCCGGTGCGTTGTCGGATCGGATCGGCGGCGGGAGGCTGATGGGCACCGGCCTCGTGCTGCAGGCCGTTGGGCTCTCTTGGATCGCGGCGGTGACTTCGCCGACCGTGGCGTATGCCGAGCTCGTCGGCCCGTTCATCATCTCCGGCATCGGCATGGCGATGTTCTGGGCGCCTGTCGCGAACGTCGTCCTCGGCGCCGTGCGGCGTGAGGAGGAGGGGAAGGCGTCGGGAACGCAGAACTCGATCCGCGAGCTCGGGGGCGTGTTCGGTGTCGCCGTCCTCGCCTCAGTGTGGGCGCACTACGGGAGCTACGCCACCGGCCAGTCGTTCGTCGACGGCATGATCCCCGCGGTGTGGATCGGCGCGGGCGTCGTCGCGGTCGGCGCCGTGGCGTCGTTCCTGATCCCGAACCGTGCGCGGCGGCAGGAGGCCGAGCAGCTCGAGCCCGCCTTCGAGACCGCCGCGTAGCCCTTCAACCACGCCCATGACGGCCGTGTCTCAGGGACAGTCCCTGGGACACGGCCGTTTCGACTCAGACCACATCCCAGCCCTCCGGGAGCGTGGGCACGTCCCAGAGGGGATCCGGCCGCCACTCCTCCCAGCCGGTCGGCCAGGGTGGATGGGCGAGCACCTTTGCCGCCTCCGCGCGCACGTCGTGCTCGTCGAGATAACCGCTGCGAGCGGCTTCGACGAGCTCGTCTTCGTCCTTCCAGCGCACCGCGCCGTCGCGCGACACGACGAAGTCGAGCTTCTCGTCGACGAAGTCGATCCCGATCGGCGTACGTCGTTGGTCTCGCTCGAAGTTGAC
>DASVFB010000303.1:0-20818 GCA_036380275.1 Gaiellaceae bacterium
CGACCGAGCGAAGGCCCGCGTTCCAGTCCACGAGCGTGCCGTAGCAGTCGAACGTCGCCCAGCGATCCACGACGGTGAGCCTAGCTACGCTGCGCGGCGCTTCGGTACGCGGTACGCGAGCAGCTCCGGGCCGTGCTCGGCGAGCCAAGCGCGCTCCTCCTGGTACGTCGGGCGCGCGGCGGCGACGACTTGCCAGAACTCGGCGGAGTGGTCGTGGCGAATACGGTGGCAGAGCTCGTGCACGACGACGTAGCTGAGGATCGCCGGCGGCGCGACGATCAGGCGCCAGTTGAACGACAGCGCACCCGCCTTCGAGCACGAGCCCCAGCGTGTGAGCTGGTCGCGAATCGTGATGCGCGTGTACGTCACCTTCAGCCGCTTCGCCTCGCGCTCGGCGGTGCGCACGATCTCCTCGTGCGCCTGCTCGCGATACCACGTCTCGAGCGACGCGATGCGCGGCGTCGGCAGCGCAAGGCCGCCGATCCAGACGACGTCGGTCCGCTGCAATCCGAGGTGGAGGATCTTCGGAGGCTTTGCGAGCTCGCGCTCGAGCCAGGCGCGGTGCTCGAACAGCAACCGGTCGATGTCGTCCGGCGACGTTCGCAGCGGCACGACGATCTCGACGTTGCGCAACACGTCGACGTGAATGCTCAGCTTTCGTGCACGCCGCGACACACGCACCGGAATCTCGACGGCGTGGCCGCCGATGTCGACGCGACGCACGCGTCCAACGTAGTTGCCCTATCGGACGACGTTAATCGTCGAACGCGCGTATCACGATGGCGGCGTTGTGTCCACCAAAACCGAACGAGTTGGAGATCGCAACACGCAAGTCAGGCGCTTCGCGTGACTCGTTCGCGATGTAGTCGAGGTCACAGTCGGGATCCTCGACTTCGTAGTTGATCGTCGGCGGCAGCTTACGGTCGTACACCGCAAGCGTCGTGAACACGGCCTCGATCGCACCTGCCGCACCGAAGCAGTGTCCCGTTGCACCTTTCGTCGACGACACAGGCGTGCGGAGTGCGTTCTCCTCGCCAAGCGCCTGCTTGATCACGCGCGTCTCGGACGCGTCGCCGAGCGGCGTTGACGTCGCGTGCGCATTGATGTAGCCGACCTCCGACGCGTCGGCGCCTGCATCGTCCATCGCCATCCGCATCGCGCGTGCAGGATTCGCGCCCGTCGGGTCCGGCTCAGTCATGTGTGCCGCGTCGGCGGACACGCCGTACCCCGCGAACTCGCCGTAGATCCTCGCCCCGCGCGCACGCGCGTGCTCGAGCTCCTCCAGCACGAGCACCGCAGCTGCCTCGCCCATCACCAGCCCGTCGCGCTCGCGATCGAAAGGCCGTGACGCACGCTGCGGGTCACCGTTCCGGCGCGAAAGCGCGCGCATCGCGTCGAAGCCCGCAATGCCAACCTCGGTGATCGGCGCCTCCGTTCCGCCGGCGAGCATGATGTCGGCACGGTCCATCCGGATCGAGTCCGCGGCGTCGCCGATCGCCATGTTCGACGCGGCGCAGGCCGTGCACTCCGACATCAGCGGGCCTTTCGTGCCGAGCTCGATCGACACCCATCCGGCGCCCATGTTCGGGATGATGCTCGGAATCGAGAACGGGCTCACACGGTCGGGTCCCCGCTCGAGCAGGATGTCGTAGCAGTCCTGGTACGAACGGAGGCCGCCGATGCCCGTCGCGACCGACGCACCCACGCGCTCCGGCTCTTTCGCAATATCGATTCCGGAATCGCTCTCGGCCTGCCGCGCCGCGGCGAGGATCATCTGCGCGAACCGGTCCATCCTGCGCGCCGCCTTGCGGTCGATCCAGACTGTTGGATCGAAGTCCTTCAGCTCACAGGCGAAGTGCACGTTGTACGCCGGGCTCGAATGATCGAACTGCGTGATCTCGGTCGCTCCGGACTCGCCGGCGAGAAGGCCGCGCCATGAATCCTCGACCGAATTGCCGAGCGGAGACACGCAGCCGAGGCCGGTGATCACCACTCGTCTGCGTCCGTTAGCGCTCACGCTCACATCCCTAGCCCGCCGTCGACGAGGAGCACGACCCCAGTGATGAACGCCGCCTCGTCGGAGCAGAGGAAGCGTACCGCCCCGGCGACGTCCTCCGGATCGCCGAGGCGCCCGAGCGGGGTCAGGTCGAGCATCTTCGCGCGCGCGGCCTCCGGGATCACGTCCGTGAGCTGTGTCTTGACGTAGCCGGGAGCCACGACGTTCGCCCGTACGCCCCGGCTGCCGAGCTCTTGTGCGAGCGACTTCGTGAAGCCGATGATCCCCGCCTTCGACGCAGCGTAGTTCGCCTGGCCCCAGTTGCCGTGCACCCCGACGATCGACGACATGTTCACGATCGAACCGGCGCGCCGCTTCATCATCCCGCGAGTCACGGCGCGGCACGTGTAGAAGACCGCGCTGAGATTCGTCTCGAGGACGACGCGCCAGTCGTCGTCGCTCATCCGTGCAAGCACCCCGTCCTGCGTCACGCCGGCGTTGTTGACGAGGATGTCGAGGTCGCCCGCCTCCTCGACGAGCCGCGCGGCGTCGGCCGACTCGGAAACGTCGGCCTGCACGGCACGGCCGTTGATCTCCTGCGCCAGCGCCTCGGCCTCCTCGCGGCCGCTGCGATAGCCGACGACGACCGAGGCTCCTGCGGCCGCCAACTCAACCGCGACGGCGCGTCCGATTCCGCGCGAGGCACCGGTGACGAGCGCTGTTTTTCCTTCGAGCGAGGCGAACGTGCTATTCAAACGCCTGCTCGAGCTCGTTCAACGAGCGCAGGTTGTTCACCGACATGACACGAACGCGGGTGTCGATCCTCTTCAGTAAACCGCTGAGGACGTTGCCGGGGCCGACCTCGACGAAGACCGTGACGCCGTTTCGAAGCAGCACGCCGGCCGCCTGTGTGAACTTCACCGGCGCGGTCAGCTGGTCGACGAGAAGCGTCCGGTAGTGCTGCGCGTTCTCGAGCTTGGCCGTGACGGTCGAGACGAACGGCGCGAGCGGCTCCTTGAAGTTCACGCGTTCGATCGCCGGGCGCAACCGCTCGGCCGCGCGCTCGACGAGCGGGCTGTGGAACGCGCCCGAGACGCGAAGCCTGATCGCCCGCCGGGCGCCCGCCTGCTCCGCCTCGTCGCAACACTCTTCGACGGCGCCGGCCGCACCGGAGACGACGATCTGCCCGGGGCAGTTGTAGTTCGCGGGCCACACGTTCTGAATCTTGTGGCAGATGCTCTCGACAACTTCGTCTTTCAGACCGAGGATCGCAGCCATCGTTCCGGGCATCTCCTTCGCCGCGGCCGCCATTGCAAGCCCGCGCTCGCGAACGAGCGCGATCGCTTCCGCAGGCGACAGAGAACGAACTGCGGCGAGCGCCGCGAACTCGCCGACGGAATGACCCACGACGTAGTGCGGCTCGATCCCGCGCGCGCGAATCGCTTCGTTGATCGCGAGGCTCGTCGCCACGAGCGCCGGCTGTTGGTTCTCCGTCTGCACGAGCTCCGCGAACGGCGTCTCGAAGCAGAGCTTTATGAGATCGACGCCGGATGCCTCGCTGCCCTCCACGAAGACCGCCATCGCCTCGGGCACAGCCTCGACGATCTCGCGGCCCATCCCCTCCTCGAGGGACCCCTGCCCCGGAAACATGAATGCCACCTTCGTCATTGTCGCCTCACCTCGTCCGTCCATTCGATCAGCGCCGAGCCCCACGTGAGGCCGGCTCCCATTCCCGTCATCAGTACGAGTGTTCCGGGCTTCAACATCCCGTCCTTCTCCGCGTCCGCGAGAGCGAGCGGAATCGATCCCGACGAAGTGTTGCCGAACCGGTCGACGTTCACCACGACCTTCTCCTTCGGAAAACCCAGCTTTTTCGTGGCGTAGTCGATGATGCGCACATTGGCCTGGTGCGGAACGTAAACGTCGACGTCCTCGACGGTGCGCCCGCACTCGTCGAGGAGCTTCTCGGCGGAGTAAATCATGACACGTGTCGCAAACTTGAAGACCTCACGGCCGTTCATCTTGACGAAGCTCTCGGGCTCGTCGAAGTGGCGGGAGCCGCTGCCGGGAAGCCACAGGTGCTTGCCGCCGCCCCCGTCGGCGCCGAGCTCGAACCCGAGGAACCCACCGTCCTCGACGTGCTCGAGCACAACGGCGCCCGCGCCGTCGCCGAAGAGCACGATGGTCGATCGGTCCGTCCAGTCGAGGATCTTCGAAAGGACGTCGCCGCCGACGACAAGCGCGCGCTGGGACAGCCCGGCCGCAACCATGCTGTAGGCCTGCGCGATCGCGTAGACGAAGCCGGTGCAGCCGGCGAGGAGGTCGTACGCCGCCGCGTCGGGCATCCCGAGCTCGTCCGCCAGCAGCGCCGACGACGTCGGGAACATCATGTCCGGCGTCACCGTCGCGCACACGAGCAGGTCGATGTCCTTCGCCTCGAGCGACGCCCGCTCGAGTGCTGCGAGCGCGGCGGGCCTCGCGATGTCGGTCAGCGCTTCGTCCTCGGAAGCGATCCGCCGCTCGCGGATCCCCGTCCGCTCCATGATCCATTCGTCCGAGGTGTCGACGAGCGTCGACAGCTCGGCGTTCGTCAACACGCGCTCGGGCACGTGCACGCCGAGTCCCGTGATGCCGACCCTGCGCCCATTGGCGGATCCGATCACTGCTCGGCCTCGCCTACGGCGAACGTGAGGGTGCCGCGCACCGCGAGCTCCCCGTCGACGGTCGCGCGAGCTTTGCCGCGACCGATCGATCCTCGAACCGTCTCGAGCGTGCACTCCAGCGTCAATTCGTCGCCGGGGCGGACAATCCGCTTGAAGCGAACGTCATCGATACCGGCGAAGAGCGCGAGTCGTCCGCGATTTGCTTCCTCGGACAGAACCGCGACGGCACCTGCCTGCGCGAGCGCTTCGACCATCTTCACGCCCGGCATGATCGGGTTCCCCGGAAAGTGCCCCGCGCAGTCGTCATCGGTCACGCGCTTGCGTGCGACAACGTGCGAGCCGGGCTCGAGCTCGACGACCTCGTCGAGAAGCAGAAAAGGGGGGCGATGGGGGAGGATCTCTTCGATGGTCTCCCGCCCGAAGGGGGCCGACGCGGTCACGCGGGCCTAGTCTAGTTGGGCATGCATGCCGTACCACCGCTGCGCGGACGCTTCGGTCGTCCGTATACGTTCGTAGACCGTTGCGCGTCGACACAACGCCTCCTCGACGGCGCACCCGAAGGCGCGATCGCGGTCACCGACGAGCAGACCGAAGGACGCGGCCGGCTCGGACGTAGCTGGCAGGCGCCCGCGGGAACGAGCCTGCTCTTCTCGATCGTGCTCGAGCCGCGGGTGAGCGCTGAGCGCCTGCCCGAGCTGTCGCTCGTTGCGGGCGCGGCCGTTGCCGAGGCGGTCGAGACGGAGACGGGCCTCGCCACGGAGGTCAAGCACCCGAACGACGTTCTCGTCGGCGGACGCAAGGTTGCGGGCATCCTCGCCGAGGCCGTTGACAGTCGCGTCGTGCTCGGCGTCGGCGTCAATCTCTCGCAGACGGAGGGTCAGCTCCCCGATGCGGCGCCGGCGACGTCCCTCGCGCTCGAGGGCGCTGCCGTCGAACGAGACGCGCTGCTCGTGACCGTCCTGGAACGACTCGAGGCGCGTTACGACGCGTGGGTCACCGCCGCCGGTACGTGACCGGCACCGACTCGTTGCCTGCGACGTCGCGGGCGACGGCGCGCAGCGTCTGAACGGTGACACCTTTCGCGAGCGTGAAGACTCCCGGTTTCTTGCTCGCCCTGATCTCCCGCCCGTTGATCGTGGCGATCACCGTGACGGGCTCGAAGACCCGGAGGCGCAGCGGGCTGACCGAGACCAGCGACATGGTCGGCGGCGCGCGGTCAACCAGGAGCGGGACCGACAGCGCGACCGTCCCGACCGTCAGCTTCGCCTGATACGCGCCGTCCGGCATCGTCGCGCCGTCGGCGGTGACGCCGGTGAAGGCAAACGTCTGGCTCCCCTGCGTCAAGTTCGCCGTGAGCAGAGGCAAGCTGGAGAACGCCGCGTCCAGCGTGAGCGTGACGGCCGCCGGCTGCGCGAGGAAAAACCGCAGGTTCACGGTGTCGCGGCGCCCGTCGCCGTTGGGCGAAACGATCTTCGCGTCGGCCGTATACGAGAGGACGGTGTGGCTGATCGCCACCGGCACGGTGGCCTGCGCCTGTCTGCCGAGAGCGTCGCGGACCGTGAGACGGATCGTGTAGTTGCCGTCCGCGAGCCCGGTCGGCGTCAAGACGAAGGACTGCGACCCGGCGCTCTTGGACTGAACGAACAGCGTCGCTGGGATGTCGTATAGATCGAGCAGCTCGGCCGTGACCGTAGCCGCGTTGCTCAATGTGTAGCTCACGGTCGCGGTGGGAACGACGCTGCCGTCGAGCACCGGCGGGGTCACACGAAGATCCGTCAGGGTGAGCGTCGCAAGCTTGCCGTCGATGACGCCGACGGCGGCGCGCACCGTCGCGCCGGCAGTGATCGTCCACGTATACGCGGCGCCAACCACCGCGTATGTCGCGTCCCAGGTCCAGGCGACGTTTGCGCCGGTGCCCCTCCCGGTCGCAACGATCGCACCAGTCGCGTCGGCGACGGTCACCGTCCACGGCAGTGCGGAGCTCAGCCGCGCCGTGAAGCGCACCGGTCCGCCGACCGTCCCCGAGACGATCGGGGCGTAGAGCTTCGGCAAGCCCGTCTGCGCGACGCGGCTCGCAATCGAAGGCAACAGCCGGTACGCGACGCTGCCCGGACACGAGGTGAGGTACGTGTCGCGATGGCCCGAAACCGCGCGCAGGTTGACCGTCCTGCCGGCGGGGAACTTGCCGTTGCCGCCCGACACGAACGGGACGATCGCGCGCGGGTCGACGTGGCCGACGTCGAGCCGCCACGCGAGCAGCTTGACGAGCGCGTTCTGCTCCGCCTTCGAAGGTGCAACTCGGTCGTAGTTCCCAATCATCGAGACACCGACGGTCCCGGTGTTGAACCCGCCCGAGTGAGCGCCGATGACGTTCCGTTCGATGCCGCCGTAACGGCCCTCGAAGATCTGACCGCAAGCGTCGACCAAAAAGTTGTAGCCGATGTCGTCCCAACCGTTTCCCTTCACGTGGTACACCTCGATGCCGCGGACGATCGACGCCGAACGCGCGCAGGAGTAGCCGTTCGGCGTCGCGGTGTGGTGCACGACCGCGAGCTTCAGCGTCGGCGCGATCCTTGGAGCGTTGCGACGAATCGACTCGTCCGCTTGCCACCCGACGCGCGAGATGATCACCGGCGAACCCGCGAGCTGCAGCCGGCGCTTCGGCGCGGCGATCGGCGGGCTCCACAGGAGGTACTCGCGGACGTGCGTCACGCGCCCCCGTAGCCGCACCTGAATCGCGTCCGCAGCGCCGGTCCACACGGGATTGCCCAGCCGCCACTCACCGGAGCGCCCGGAGTCATCGTCGCCGGGCTCCCAAGCACTCCAGCGCCCGGCGACGCTGCGTGTACGGAACCAGGGAGTGCCGCTCCCCGTCCAGTGTAGGCCGACGAGATTGAAGCGCGGCGCCGCGGATGCAAGCGCGCGAGGCGACGACGGCACGACGTCGCGCACCACCATCTGCACGGGCGGAGCGGCGTGCGCCACACCGGCCGGGGCAACGAAGAATGCCGCTGCAAGCAGAAGCCGTTTCACAGGCGAACCCCTTCTGCACCGTGCCAGACATGCCCTGCTCAGGCAAGCTTGCTGGTGGAATCCTTACAACCGTGAAGCGGCTCCTCATCTTTGCGCTGCTCGCCGTGCTGCTCGCGGCCTCCTCGGCGTCCGCGAAGGACGGCGAGGTTCTCGCGGTCAAGTTCGACGCGGACGTCAATCCGGTGACGCAGGGGTGGCTGAGTGACCGGATCAAGGAGGGCGCCGACTACGACGCGCTCGTGATCCTGCTCGACACGCCCGGCGGGCTCGACTCGTCGATGCGCAAGATCGTGCAAGACGAGCTCGCGGCGAAAGAGCCGGTGATCGTCTACGTCGCGCCGAACGGCGCCCGCGCCGCGAGCGCGGGCGTCTGGATCTCCCAGGCCGCCGACGTGCTGGCGATGTCACCAGTGTCGAACATCGGCTCCTCGACACCGATCACGAGCACGGGCGCGAACCTCGATAGCGACCTGAAGCGCAAGGTCGTCAACGACGCGGCCGCGTCGCTCCGCAACCTTGCACGCGTACACGGGAGAAACGCGAAGTGGGCCGATCTCGCGGTGCGCAGAGCGTCGAATCTCACGTCCGGTGAAGCGCTGCGCCTGAACGTGATCGACCTGATCTCACCCGACTTGCCGGCGCTCCTGAAGACGATCGACGGGCGCACGACGAAGCCGCGCGGCCTGACACTGCACACGGCCGGAGACACGATCGTGACGAAGGAGATGGGCTTCTTCACGCGCCTGCTCGACACCCTGATCGATCCGAACCTGCTGTCGCTGCTGTTCCTGGCGGGGATCGGCGGCATCCTCTTCGAGGTCTTCCACCCGGGCGTCGTCCTCCCCGGCGCGCTCGGTGCAGTTGCGCTCGTGACCGCGCTGTTCGGATTCTCGGTCCTCCCGACGAGCTGGGCGGGCGTTGCGTTGATCGTGCTGGCGATAGCGCTGCTTGTGATCGACGCGCACGTCGTGACCCACGGCGCGCTCACCGTGTCAGGGCTGGTTGCGCTCGCAGTCGGAATGCTGATGCTGTTCCACGACGCGCCGGCGCCGTACAAGATCGACACCTGGTTCGTCCTCGCCGTCACGCTGTCGCTCGGCGGCTTCATGGCCATCGCCCTGGGGAAGGTCGTGCAGGTGCGGCGCCGACCTTCGGCGATGCCCGCGATGGTGGGAGCCGAGGGCGTCGTGCGTGGCGACGGGCTCGTCTTCGTGCGCGGAGAGCTTTGGCAGGCCGCGACGGACGACGGTGCGCCGCTCGCGCCGGGCGAGCAGGTCCTCGTCGACGACGTCGAGGGACTCCGTTTGAAAGTTCACCGGGTGTAGGCTCGGACCATGACCGGCGCAGTCATCGCGATCGTCGTCGTCGTCTTCCTGTTCGTTCTGTTCCTGCTCGCGGCGGTCAAAGTTGCGCGCGAGTACGAGCGTGGCGTCGTCTTCCGGTTGGGGCGGCTGCTCGACCCGCCCAAGGGCCCCGGCCTCTTCATCCTGATTCCGATCGTCGACCGGATGGTGAAGGTCGACCTGCGGACGATCACGCTCAACATCCCGCCGCAGGAGGTGATCACGAAGGACAACGTGCCGGCGCGCGTGAATGCCGTCGCGTACTTCCGGATCGTCGAGCCGAAAGCCGCCATCGTGAACATCGAGAACTTCATGGCGGCCACGTCGCAGATCGCGCAGACGACGCTCCGGTCCGTCCTCGGTCAGCACCTACTCGACGAGTTGCTCTCCGAGCGCGACAAGATCAACTCGATCCTGCAGGAGATCATCGACGAGGCGACGGCGCCCTGGGGGATCAAGGTCGCGATCGTCGAGGTGAAAGACGTCGAAATCCCGTCGACGATGCAGCGCGCGATGGCCAGGCAGGCGGAGGCGGAGCGCGAGCGTCGCGCGAAGGTGATCAGCGCGGAGGGCGAGTTCCAGGCGAGCGAGCGGCTGAAGGACGCCGCGCTCGTAATCGAGGGCCATCCGATCGCGCTGCAGCTGCGCTACCTGCAGACGCTGATCGAACTCGGCAGCTCCCAGGCGACGACGATCGTGTTCCCGGTTCCGATCGACCTGATCACCCCCTTCCTCAATCGCGCTGACGGATCTTCGAACTGACCCGCTGACCGGGCGGCGCGTGGCGATCGCGCCGGCGCGTGCGAAGCGCCCCGGTGCCGCGCGCGCAGAGCTCGAGCCGCCGACGCCTGAGGAGCTCGAGCAGTGCCCGTTCTGCGCCGGTCGCGAAGACCGCACGCCGCCCGAGACACTGCGGATCGGCGACCCGTGGCGCGTTCGCGTCGTGCCCAATCTCTATCCGGCATTCGAGCGCCAGGAGGTCGTGGTGCACACACCGCGGCACGCCCGTTCGCTCGCCGAACTGGACGACGAGGAGCTCGCTCGCGTCGCGGAGGCCTGGCAGCGACGTCGCGCGGGCGTTCCGGAGGGCTATCTCCACGCGCTCGTGAACGAAGGCCGCGAGGCCGGGTCGAGCCTGCCTCACACGCACTCCCAGCTCGTCTGGCTGCCCGAGCCCGCGCCCGAGACGCAGCATCGCGTCGACCGGGATCGCTGGAGCGTCGTCGTGGAGCGCGACGGCCTCGTCCTCGCCTGCCCGTTTGCGAGCCGGCTGCCGTACGAGCTCGTGCTCGCCCCAAAGGAACCGCGGGCGAACGCCTTCGCCGACGAGCTGCTGTCCGTGGCGATGCAGTTGCTCGGCGACGCGATCCGCCGCGTGCACCACACAGCCGGAGCCACCCCACTCAACGCGTGGCTGCACGACTCTGCCGACTGGCATTTCGAGCTCCTGCCTCGGCTGTCGATCCTCGCCGGCGTCGAACTGGGCGCAGGCTGGTGGATCAACGCGCTCGCGCCCGAAGACGCAGCGGACACGCTGCGCGATTAGGCGTGAACCGGCTCGAAGTCCACAGGACTTCGAGCTGAATGTTCCTCGCGAAATCGGCGTGCCGCGTCGATCGCTGCGCCGAGGTTCAGGCCCTTGTCCTTTGCCTGCTTGATCAGCATCACGGTCTCGAGCGCGTCGATGTCGTAGATGCGCTGCTTCTTGCCCTTGGTCGGAATCTGCGCCTTGTTCGTCCAGTAGTCGAGCTGCATCTTCGAGATTCCGGCGATCTGGCACACCTGGCCCAGGTAGAGCTCGACCTTCGTCAGATGGTCCGCGAGATTTATCGGCTCTAGAAGGTCAACCTGTCTGCTGATAGCCATAGCGTGCCTCGCTTCTAATTGGACGGACCCCTTACAGCACCTAGATATACACCCTCGAGTAGCCCTTTGAAAAGGGGCAATCCGTGGAAATTCACCGCAGACGCGCGGTTTTATTCGTCGGCGGCGTCGCTCTCGGACTCCACGACCGGCGCGAGCGTCGAGACCTGCTCGCTCTCGCGGAGGCGCATCACGATCACGCCCTGGGTCGCACGCCCGAGCCGCTTGACCTCCTCGACGGGCATGCGAATCACCGTTCCGCCGTTCGAGATCAGCATCACCTGGTAGCCCTCGCGAACGACGCGAGCGCCGGCCAGCTTGCCCTTCGCCTCCGTCAACTGGACGGTCTTGACGCCCATGCCGCCGCGTCCCTTGCGCGGGTACTCGTCGATCCGCGTGCGCTTCCCGTAGCCGTTCTCGGTGACGACGAGCAGGTCGGCGTCGTTGTGCGCAATGTTGATCGAGATCACCTCGTCGCCGGCGCGGAGCCGCATGCCCTGCACACCCGACGCGTCCCGGCCCATCGACCGCACGTCCCTCTCCGAGAAACGGATCGCCTGGCCGGCGCGCGACACCATCAGCACATCGTCGTTACCGGTCGAGTGGCGAACGCCGACGAGCTCATCGCCTTCACGCATCTTGATCGCGATGATCCCATCGGCCTTGAGATTGGTGTTGTAGGCCTCGAGCTTCGTCTTCTTCACGACGCCGTTCTTCGTCGCGAAGACCAGGTACTCCGCCTCCTTGAACTCGCGCGTCTGGATGACCGCGCGCACCTGTTCGTCCTGGCGGAACGGCAGGAGATTGACGATCGCGCGGCCCTTCGACTGGCGCGAGCCGAGCGGCAGCTCGTGCACCTTGAGGCGATACACCTTGCCAACGCTCGTGAAGAAGAGAATGTAGTCGTGAGTCGAGGCCACGAATAGGTGCTCGATGTAGTCCTCGTCCTTGAGCTCCATCCCCATCACGCCGATCCCGCCGCGGCGCTGCTCGCGATACGTCGTCACCGGTAGCCGCTTGATGTAACCGGAGCGCGTGATCGCGATGACCATATCTTCCTCCGCGATGAGATCCTCGAGCTCGAGCTCGCCCTCGGCGGCGACGATCTCGGTCAGGCGCTCGTCGTTGCGAGCGTAGATCTCCTTCAGCTCGAGCAGCTCCTCCTTGATCAGGCCGTCAATGCGCGCACGGTCGCCGAGAATGGCGCGCAACTCGGCGATCCGCTCCTGCAGGTCGGCGTACTCGTCTTCGACCTCCTTGCGCGCGAGCCCGGTGAGCCGCGAGAGCCGGAGGTCGAGGATCGCCTGCGCCTGCAACTCGCTGAGCGAGAACTGCTCCATGAGGCCCGCGCGGGCTTCATCAGTGTCCGCGGCGGCGCGGATGAGCTTGATGACTGCGTCGAGGTTGTCGAGCGCGATCAGGTAGCCGCTGAGGACGTGCGCGCGGGCTTCGGCCTTGCGCAGCTCATACTTCGACCTGCGCGTCACGACCTCGCGCTGGTAGTCGAGGTAGTGGCGGATGAGCTCGAGCAGCGACAGCGTCTTGGGCACGCCGTCGACGAGCGCGACGGCGTTGTAGCCGAAGCTCGTCTGCAGCGGCGTGTGCTTGAAGAGCTTGTTCAGCGCCACCTGCGGGATCGCCTCGCGCTTGAGCTCGATGTAGATCCGCATCCCGTCCTTGTCCGAGTGATCTGCGAGCGCGTCGTCGCTCATCGGAATCTCGGTCAGCACCTTGTTCTCGACGAGCTCGGCGATCTTCTCGATCACACCGCCCTCGCCGCCCTTGCGGACGCCGTACGGAAGCTCGGTAACGATGATCGCGTTCTTCCCACCGCGCAGCTCCTCGATGTGCGCGCGGGATCGCATGATAATCCGGCCTCTGCCCGTTCGGTAGGCGTCACGAATTCCGCTGCGGCCGACGATGTAACCCCCAGTGGGGAAGTCGGGTCCCTTGACGTGCTTCATCAGGCCCTCGACGTCGATGTCCGGCTTCTCGATCATCGCGATCACTGCGTCGACGACCTCCGCGAGGTTGTGAGGCGGAATGTTGGTCGCCATCCCGACGGCGATGCCCGAGGAGCCGTTGACGAGCAGGTTCGGGAACCGCGAGGGAAGAACCTGTGGCTCGCGACGAGACTCGTCGTAGTTCGGCTTGAAGTCGACGGTGTCGGCGTCGATGTCGCGCAACATCTCGGTCGACAGGCGCGTGAGCCGGCATTCGGTGTATCTCATGGCGGCTGCCGGATCGCCGTCGAGCGAGCCGAAGTTGCCCTGGCCGTCCACAAGTGGATAGCGCAACGAGAACGGCTGCGCCATGCGCACGAGCGTGTCGTAGATCGCGGTGTCGCCGTGGGGGTGGTAGTTGCCCATGACGGCGCCGACGACGTTCGCCGACTTCTTGTACGGACGGTTCGGCTGCAGCCCGTTCTCGAACATGCTGTAGAGCACGCGCCGGTGCACGGGCTTGAGCCCGTCCCGTACATCCGGCAATGCGCGGCTGACAATGACCGACATCGCGTAGTCGAGGAAGCTGGAGCGCATCTCCTGCTCCAGCTCGCGGCTCTCGATGCGACCGCCGCCGATCGGGTCGTGCGTGATGTCAGACATCGAGGAAGCGCACGTCCCGTGCGTTGTGTTCGATGAAGTCGCGGCGCGGCTCCACCTGATCACCCATCAGGCGCGAGAACCAGAGATCGGCGCGCGACGCATCCTCGACGTCGACGCGAATGAGCATGCGCCGCGCCGGATCCATCGTCGTGTCCCACAGCTGCTGGTAGTTCATCTCGCCGAGACCCTTGAACCGGTCGATCCTGATGCCGTCCTTCGCGAGCTCGACGGCGTTGTCGCGCAGCGCTTCGAACGTGTCGGCTTCGGCGCTCTTCTTGCCGAGCCTCAGCGAGAACGGCGGCAGGCCGCCGGCAACCTCGCTCAGCCGCTCGTACGTGCGACGGACGTGCTCGTAGATCGGCGATGTGAGCAGCTCGAGGGGCACGGCGACCTCGTGTGCCGCGCTCGTCTCCAGCTCGACGACCTTGACCCGCAGTCCGTCCGCGTCGCCTCCGAGCACCGAGAACTCATAGCCGTTCTTGGGCAGCGCCTCGATCAGCTTGGCGACCGCGTCCGGGGTCTTCGCGTCGGACTCGACAAGACGGTGCGTCACGACGAAGTCCGCGGCGTCCGGCCCGAAGTCGGAGCGCAGGCGAGCGGACCATCCTTCGAACTCGCTCAGCGCACGCTGGAAGCGTGCGTAGCGCGGCTCGGTGAACTTGATCGCGGCTCCGTCGCGCGAGGCGATCTCGATCTCCGGGAACCGCTCTCGTACGAGCAGCCCTTCGAGCTGCGCGTCCTTGACCAGATACGTCTCCTGCTGCCCGAGCTTCACGAGGTACAGCGGCGGCACCGCGATGTAGACGTGCCCGCGGTCGAACAGCTCTTGCATGTGCCTGTAGAGGAACGTGAGGATGAGCGTGCGAATGTGCGCGCCGTCGACGTCGGCGTCCGTCATCACGATGACACGGTTGTAGCGAAGCTTCGCAAGGTCGAACTCCTCGCCGATCCCAGTCCCGATCACCTGGACGAGCGACTGGATCTCGTTGTTCGAGAGCACCTTGTTGAGCCGGTTCTTCTCGCTGTTGATGATCTTTCCGCGCAGCGGAAGGATCGCCTGGTTCGACTTATCGCGCGCCTGCTTCGCCGAGCCGCCGGCTGAATCGCCCTCGACGATGAAGAGCTCCGTGAGCGCGGGATCCTTGATCTGGCAGTCGGCAAACTTCTTCGCCATGCCGCCCCCGAAGGCACCCTTCCGGCGCGTCAGGTCGCGCGCCTTGCGCGCTGCCTGGCGCGCACGCGCCGCGGAGATCGCCTTCATGATGATCTGCTTCGCGTCGGTGGGGTTCTCCTCGAGGAACTCGGCGAGACGCGCGTTCACGGTCTGTTCCACGAACCCACGCATCCACGCGTTGCCGAGCTTTGTCTTCGTCTGACCTTCGAACTGCGGCTCCTGCAGCTTCACGGAGATGACGGCGGCAAGGCCCTCGCGCACATCCTCGCCCTCGAGGTTGTCCTCCTTCTCCTTCAGCAGATCCTTGTCGCGGGCGTACTTGTTCAGAGTCCGCGTCAGCGCAGCGTTGAAGCCCGAGAGATGCGCACCGCCCTCGTGCGTGTTGATGTTGTTCGCGAACGAGAAGACCGACGGCACGTATTTGGTGTTCCACTGCATCGCGACCTCGACTTCGCCTTCGTCGTTGGCGCCCTCGAAGTAGACGATGTGCTTGTGCACGGGGTCCTTCGCTTCGTTCACGTGCGTGACGAAATCGCGGATGCCGCCTTCGTAGTGGTACTCGAAACGCTGGCCGCCGGCGCGTTCGTCCGTCAGCGTGATCCGCAGGCCGCGCGTGAGAAAAGCGGTTTCGCGAAGGCTCTGCGACAGCGTGTCGGTCGACCACTCGATCTCTTCGAAGATCTCGGCGTCCGGCAAGAACGAGATCAGTGTCCCTGTCTCCTGCGAGATACCGATCGTCCTCATGTCGTCGTCCGGCACGCCGCGCTTGAACTCCTGGCGGTACGTCTTCCCGTCGCGATACACCTCGGCAACGAGCCATTCCGACAGGGCGTTCACGACGGAGACGCCGACGCCGTGGAGGCCGCCGGAGACCTTGTAGCCGCCCTGGCCGAACTTCCCGCCGGCGTGGAGCTTCGTCAGCACTACGGTCAGCGCCGGGAGCCCTTGGTCTTTCATGATGTCGACCGGAATCCCCGAGCCCCAGTCGCGGACCGAGACCGAATTGTCGGGATGAAGGATCACATCGACGCGGTCGTTACGACCGGCCATCGCCTCGTCGACGGCGTTCGCGACCACCTCGTAAACGAGGTGATGAAGGCCGCGCTCACCGGTCGAGCCGATGTACATGCCCGGCCGCTTCCGGACCGGATCGAGGCCTTCAAGGACCGTGATGTCCTTAGCGGTGTAGGTTGGTTCAGCCATAGAGAAAAAGCCCTGCAAATACCAGCCTTGCGGGCTGTTACAAGTGTATCAGAAAGCGTGGTCGGATCGGGCCCTCGAGAGGCTCGCCGCAGCCGCCCGCGCGACCAATTTCCGGAGCTTTTCGTCGCCGATTTCCGCCGCCAACTCAGCGGCGGTGTCCCGGTCGGCCGCGGTCGGCCGCGGTATGTCTCGCGAAGCTTCCTCGAGGGAGGGCGCCGTCTCCGATTCAGGCAACAGGCCGGGCGCGAAGCGAAGCTTCGGCGGAGCGAGGTCACCGAGTCGCCCGCGGATCGCGGAAGCGAGGTGCTCAAGCTCGAACGCCCACGTCGAGGAGCTCGTGTGCACGTGCAAAGTGCCGTCGCGCGCGATACGCGCGGGCCACGCGTTCTGTGCGATCCGCTCGCCGACCGCTGCAGGCCACACCTCGGCGATCCGCCCGATCGCGGCCTGAGGACCGAAGCGCGCGAGCTCCGCGCGGACGCCGTCAGCGAGCCGATCCAAGTTCCACCTCGACAACCTGTGCTGGTTCGACCGGCAGCGCAGAACGCTGGGTCGCTGTCACAAGCGTCTGGCCCATCCCTGCGACGAGGTCCGCCAGGACGCGGCGACGCGACGGGTCGAGCTCCGACAGCACGTCGTCGAGAAGCAGGAGCGGCTGGCCGTCGCGGCGTGCAGCGAGAAGCTGCGCCTCGGCCAGGAGCAGCGCGAGCACAGTAAGCCGCTGCTCGCCCTGCGAGCCGAATCCGCGCAGATCGCGCGAGCCCGACAGAAGCCGAACGTCGTGCAGATGCGGACCTGCGCCGGTCGTCGCGCGTTCGATGTCGCGGGGAAGCCGCGCCTCCAAGCCGGCAACGGACGGCGGCTCGCCTTCGTAGACGAACGCCGCGCTCGCCAGACCGAGCTCGCCTGCGATTGTCCGAAAGCCTGGCTCGAGCGCGACGAGCGTCGCGACGCGCGCCGCGACGAGCTCGGCGCCGACCAGTGCGACCTGCTCCGTCCAAGGCGCGATCGCGTCCTGCGTCGAGAGCCCTGACGCGACGCGCCTCAGCGCCGCATTCCGCTGCGCGATCGCCGCCGCGTATTCGAGCGGCAACGATGTCCGAGCCGGCTGCAACCGGGCGAGCGTGCGGTCGAAGTACGCCCTCCGTGCAGCCGGACCGCCCTTGACAATCGCCAGCCGATCCGGAGTGAAGACCAGCGTCTCGATCTCGCGTCGCAACTGCTCCGCCGTGGTGAGCTTCGCCCCGTTCAGCGTGGCCTGTTTAGCCGCGCGAGTCGACAGAGTGACGCTGACCTCGACCGGCACCTGGTTGCGAGACCCGCCGAGCGCGATGCGCGCCGCCTCCGCTCCGAACCGAATCAGCTGCGCATCGGCGCGCGTGCGCGGCGAGAAGCCCTGTGTACCGACGTGCAATGACTCGAGCAGGTTCGTCTTGCCGGCGCCGTTCGGCCCAACGGCGAGCACGAGTCCCGGCTGCAACGCCAGCTCGAGCCTTGCGTATGAGCGAAAGTCGCGGAGCGAGACCGTGGAAACGATCAGTCGCTAACCGGCGAGCCTGATCGGCATGATCAGGTACGAGTAGTCATCGCCTTCGCCCTGGATCAAGCCGGGCCGGAGCGGCGATATGAGCTTCAGCTGAATCTCGTCCGACTGCACGGATTCGATCCCGTCGCGTAGGAACTCCGGGTTGAAACCTATCTCGAGCGTGTCCCCGGCAAACGGCGCCGGAAGCGACTCCTTCGCCTCCCCCACGTCCTGCGTCTGCGCGGACACCTCCAGTTCACCTTCCGAGAAACGCAACCGGAGCGGCGAGTTGCGCTGTGCCATGACCGACACGCGCCGCACGACATCGAGCAACTCGTTGCGAGGCAGCGTGACAACGTGCTCGAACTGCTCGGGCAGCAGCTGCTTGACGTTCGGGAACTGCCCGTCGATGCGACGCGTCGTCAGCACGGCGTCGTTGGTCCGGAAGGCAACCTGGTTCTCCTGCACACCGAGCTCGAGTTGCGCTACGCCGCCGGCGATTCGCGTGAGCTCGGTCAGCGCACGCGCCGGAATGATCGCCTCGAGCTCCTGCGTCGAACCCGTTAAGTCCGTTTCCTTGACCGCGAGCCTGTACGAGTCCGTTGCAGCCATCACGAGCTTTCCAGGCTCGAATC
This sequence comes from Gaiellaceae bacterium, assembly GCA_036380275.1. Classification (GTDB taxonomy): domain Bacteria; phylum Actinomycetota; class Thermoleophilia; order Gaiellales; family Gaiellaceae; genus DASVFB01. The sequence continues at coordinate 18,042 of DASVFB010000303.1, forward strand.
GCGCGAGGATGCCGGTCAGCACAGGGCGCGACTCGTCGCGCGACGCGGACCGTGAGACTTGCGCGACGGTCTCGAGCAGCGCCTCCGCATCAACGGTGAAGATCTGCGCGTCGCCGATCTCGGGCAGGCGCGGGAAATCCTCCGCACTGTAGGTGTTCAGGCGATAGCTCGCAGTTCCACAAACAATCGTTAGGACAGCCTCGTCTGCGCGATGCTCGAGCTGCACTTCCGAGTCAGGAAGCAACCTCGCCAGGTCGACGAGTAGGCGCCCGGGCACGACAACAGAACCCTCGTCTTCCACTTGCGCGTCGAGCGACGTGCGTAATGAGAGCTCCATGTCGGTCGCAGATAGATCCAGTTGTCCACCTGACGCCCGCAGGAGAACCCCTGCGAGGATCTGCACCGAACTCCGCGTCGAGACGGCCCGGGACACGATTCCGAGGCTCGAGACGAAGTCCTCCCGACTACACGTGAGCTTCATCGCTGTGCCGACCATGATGTCTGTTTCCATCATTTACTTAAAACCTCGTGGTAGTACGTAGGGGCTGTTGGCACCGGGGAAGATGAGCTGAATCCTCGTGAACGAGCCATTTTGGCAGGGGACGCGGATGGTGGAAAGAGCAGGGATGTCCCCAGGCCAAAGGTCTTGCCGGCGCTTCATCCACCGATTCAGTGCGCCTGTTTGATGCGCGCGGTGAGCTCTTGCACAAGGTTGTACACCGAGCGATCTTCCTTGATCAGGCGGGCGATCTTGGACGTCGCGTGGATCACGGTTGTGTGGTCGCGGCCGCCGAACTCCTTGCCGATCTTGGGGAGCGACGAGTCGGTGAGTTCACGCGAGAGGTACATCGCGACCTGGCGCGGGTAGACGATGTTCTGCGAGCGTTTGTCGCCACAGAGCTCCTCGAGGCTGAGTCCAAAACGGTGGGACACAGTGTCCTGGATGCCTTTGATAGTCACTTCGGCGAGCTCGCCTTGTGGGAACACATCCTTCAACACGAGCTGTGCGAGGTCGGTGGTCATCGGGCTGCCGGTGAGTGAGCTGAAGGCGACAACGCGGGTCAGCGCGCCCTCGAGCTCGCGGATGTTCGTTGAGATGCGGCCGGCGATAAACGTCAACACCTCGGCGTCGGGCACTTCGATGCCGTCGATCTTCTCCTTCTTGCGAAGGATCGCGATTCGCGTCTCGAGATCGGGCGGTTGAATGTCGGTGATCAGGCCCCACTCGAACCTCGAGCGCAGCCGTTCCTCCAGCGTCGAGATCTCCCGCGGCGGCCGGTCCGACGAGATGACGATCTGGCTGCCGGCTTCGTAGAGCGAGTTGAACGTGTGGAAGAACTCCTCTTGGATCCTCTCCTTGTTCTCGAAGAATTGGACGTCGTCGATCAGCAGCAGGTCGTAGTTGCGGTAGCGCTGCTTGAAGCCCTCGATGCGCTTGTCGCGCAGCGAGTTGATGAAGTCGTTCATGAAAGTCTCGCTCGTGACGTAACGCGCGGTCAGCGACCTGGCGTGCTCGCTCGTGTACTGCGCGATCGCCTGGAGAAGGTGGGTTTTGCCGAGGCCTGTGCTGCCATAAATGAAGAGCGGGTTGTACGCCTGCGCCGGCGCTTCGGCAACTGCGAGTGCGGCTGCGTGCGCAAAACGGTTCGACGAGCCGATCACGAACGAGTCGAACGTGTACTTCGGGTTCATGCTTGCTCCTGGTGCGCCGTCGCCCGCGGCGCGGCGCGGCGGCAGTTCAACGCTGGGCCGGTGCTCGGGCTGCGAATCGGCGACCGTGAGCGCGATGCGGCGCTGGTGGCCGGTGGTGTCGCGCACTGCGGCCGAGATCAGGCCGAGGAAGTGCCCCTCGATCCACTCGCGCGTGAACCCGTTGGGCACGCTGATCACGAACGCGTCGTCCGTGAGATCCGCGCCGGCGGCCTCCGCGAACCATGTTCGGTATGTCGTGGTGTTCAGTGCCCCTTTGAGCCGACCGGCAACTTCCGCCCACAGACTCTCCGCAGTTAGCTCGATTTGGCCCTCCACGCTTCGGTGCTACCTCTTTCCTGTCCGAGTCGGCGAGCGCACGAGCATACAGCGCGCTTTCGTCGCGAACAACTGCATGATTTGCAGGGCTTTCGCCACGTCCACACGACTCTCCACAGATGTGGAAACGATCTTGTGCAGCGAGTCCTTGGCTGCTAATCACGCAGCCCAGGCTGTGGAGAACTCGGTGGATGACGCTTGTCTATACTGGGCGTTCGGCGTCGCTCAGACGCCGCGTTTTTCTCCCTCTTTGCATCTTCCTTGAAGCGGACCTATCAGCCAAACGTGCGTCGGCGGAAGCGCCGGCACGGCTTCCGCGCGCGGATGTCGACGCGTGCGGGCCGCGCAATCCTGAAGCGCCGTCGGGCCAGGGGCCGGAAGCGCCTCTCGGCATAAAGTACGTCGGTGCAGCGCCGACATAGGCTCAGCCGTTCCCGCGATTTCGATGCCGTCTACCGGCAAGGCCGCTCGGTCTCGACGCGCTTTCTCGTGCTCTACTGGTTCCCTCGTGAAGATGGGGGTGAAGAGCCGCGTCTCGGCCTGGCCGTTCCAAAAGCGAGCGGCTCGGCCGTCGTCCGCAACCGCATCAAGCGGCAATTGCGCGAGGCCTGGCGCTCGCTACTCCCCAAGGTCGAGCCGGGGCGCGACTACGTGCTGATCGTGAGGCCCGGGCTCGCGGAGGCGTCGGAGCAGCGCGGTTTCGAGTGGCTGACCGAGCGGATCGGCGAGGTCCTCCAGAAGGCGGCGGC
>DASVFB010000304.1:0-3954 GCA_036380275.1 Gaiellaceae bacterium
CGTCTGAAGATGGCGAAACCCGCCGCCCTTGCGATGGCGGAAGCGTCCCTCATCCCGCTCGACTAGCCTGTAGCCCTTCGTGGCAACGCGCGCCTCAAAGCTCTTCCTGCCGACCTTGCGCGAGGATCCCGGCGACGCCGAAGCCGCATCGCATCGCCTACTCGTCCGCGGCGGGTTCATCCGCCAGGTGAGCGCCGGGTTGTGGACGATGCTGCCGCTCGGCTGGCGCGTGCACCAGAACGTCGCGTCGATCATCCGCGAGGAGCTCGGCATGTTCGGCGCACAGGAGATGCAAGCCCCCGTACTCACACCGGCCGAGCTGTGGGAGCGCTCCGGCCGAATCGGGATACCGATCCTCTTCAGGCTGCAGGACTCGAGCGGGCGTCCGTTCATCCTGCCAATGAGCCACGAGGAGACGTTCGCGTTCCACGCGACCGAGATCCAGTCGTACCGTCAGCTGCCGCAGGTGCTCTACCACTTCCAGACGAAGGATCGCGACGAGCCCCGGCCGCGCCACGGGCTGCTCCGTGTACGCGAGTTCATCATGAAGGACTCGTACTCGTTCGACCGCAACGAGGAAGGGCTCGAGCGGAACTTCCAGCTCCACTCGCAGGCGTACCACCGGATCTTCGAGCGCTGCGGTCTCGAGGTGCACGAGGTGCTGGCGGAGAGCGGCGAGATGGGTGGAAAGGTCTCGCGCGACTTCCTCGCCCCGGCGGAGTCGGGCGAGAACACACTCGTGCGCTGCGAGCACGGCGACTACGCCGCTGACATCGAGAAGGCGAGCGGAATCCCGCGCGCACCAGAGTTCCCGGCGCGCCTCGACAGGCCGGAGGAGATCGAGACGCCCGGGGTGGAGACGATCGAGGCGCTCGCCGAGCTGCTGAAGACCGACCCCGCAGCGACGTCGAAGGCGATGCCGGTCGTAAAGGCCGACGGCACGCTCGTGCTTGCGCTCGTCCGCGGCGACGACCGGCTGGACGAGGGCAAGGCCGCGAGCGCGCTGAACTCCGCCGTGCGTCCCGCAACCGACGATGAGATCCGCGGCGCATTCGGTGCCGGAGGCGGCTCGCTCGGCCCGGTCGGCGTCGACGTCGAGGTCGTCGCCGACGAGACGCTTCGCGAAGGGCAGTTTGTCGCAGGCGCAAACCGCGACGGCTGGCACCTGCGCGGCGTGGAGGCCGGCCGCGACTACCGTCCGCACTTCGCCGACCTGCGCCAGGCTCGCGAGGGCGACGTGTGCCCCGTCGACGGCGGGCGTCTCGAGTTCCAGACCGCAGTCGAGGTCGGCCACATCTTCAAGCTCGGCACGTTCTACTCCGACGCGTTCGGCGGGACGTTCCTAGACGAGGATGGCCGCGAGCAACCGCTGGTCATGGGTTCGTACGGCATCGGCCTCGGGCGGACGATCGCCGCGGTCGTCGAGCAGCACAACGACGAGCACGGAATCGCCTGGCCGGAGACGATTGCGCCGTACGAGGTGCACGTCGTCGCGCTGCCGGGTGCGGAGGAGATCGCGGAGCGGGCCGCAGCCGCGATCGACGCGCGCGGTCGCAGCGTGTTGCTCGACGACCGCGACCAGCGCGCGGGCGAGAAGTTCGCCGACGCCGACCTCATCGGCTGCCCTGTTCGCGTCACCGCCGGCAAGAAAAGCCTGGAGGACGGGGCTGTCGACATCCGCGACCGCGCCACGGGCGAGGAGCGGCGCGTTAAGGTCGAAGACTTGTAATGCCGCGCAAGCGCCGTTTCAGCGACGAGCCTTTCGGGCCTACGATCCAGCGCCTGATGGCCGAGCAGAACATCACGTACCGCTCGCTCGCGGACAAGACTGGGCTCTCCGCCGGGTACCTCAACCATCTCGTGCACGGCAACCGCCCCGTGCCATCCGACGACGTCATCGAGGTGCTCGGCAACGCGCTCGGTGTCGAGCCTGAGCACTTTCGCGAGGTGCGCATCCGCCGCATCGCCGAGCGTCTCGAGAAGATGCCGGATCTCATAGACAGGCTCTACAAGAGGCTGCGCTAGGCTGTCGCGAGTTTCGGGGCGTGGCGCAGCCTGGTTAGCGCGTCGGTCTGGGGGACCGAAGGTCCCCGGTTCAAATCCGGGCGCCCCGACTAGAAAGCGCCCCGGATCGTCTTCGCACAGCCCGGGGAGCTCAACGAGCCTAATCGGCTCTCCACGTGGCAATCGCGACCGCGTTCGCGCCGGGCCACGGCCATCCGTACATCACTATCGCGTCCTGGGGCTCGACCTGCTCCCACTTCAGCCATTTGATACGCCTGAGGTAGCTGACGGTGCCGCCGAGTTCCCCACTCATCAGAGCGTCGTCGAGGACGCGGTTGTGACCGATCGGAATCGTCGCGAGCATCGTTCCCCCTGGCGCAAGGAGACCGAGCAGATGACCTATCGCCCGCGCGGCCTTGCCCGGCTCGCGCGGCTCTTCGTCGTAGCCGAGGTGCTCGAGCGTCGACACGCTGACGATGAGGTCGTACGGCCCGCCGCTGAATGACACGGCGTCCTCGTTCAACACCCCGGGCGCCTTCTCGTACTTGTCGACGACGGTGTGACCGATGCCCGCGAAATGCGGGAGGACATTGCCGATCTCGAGGGTGCGAGCCGGATCAGCGGTCGCGAGCTCGGCCAGGGCGATCGGTACCTCGACCGCACGCTCGCTCCTCCACGTATGCGCGTACTCGTGCCAGACGTAGTGGTAGTCCCGACCGTCGAGCGCGAAGCGCGTGTCGGCGACATGCGGGAGGACTTTCGTGTAGGTGAGCACGCGACCTGCGTGATACGCGCGGCCTGCAATGCTCCTCAGTCGCGGCACCGTCGAGACCGTACCAATCGACGAGGAGTCGATCGACGCCGGCCGGACCGGCGATCCGGGCTCGATTTGCGATCGGCGAGGGGAGCGGCGGCTGCGGCCCCGCCACTCACCCCCGCTTACGTTCCGAGACGCACCGAAGGCGCGTCGGTTAGCACGTTCGGGTCATCCGGCTCAAAACCTGCTCCACGATTCGTGTCCTTCCTGCGAGGGAGGCGGTGCAGCGAGTGAAGATGGCTCTTCGTCAGTCATTGATTGATTGACGGCCGCAGACCCTGGTACTGTCCCCGCGTGCTTCGGCTCGGGCTCGTCTCTGCGGCGGTCGCGCTCGCACTCATAACACCTGCTGCTGACCGTTCCAGCGCGTCGCTGGCGCCTGCCCCGACGACGGCGATCTTCTACTACCCGTGGTTCGGCACGCCCGCGCGCGACGGCGAATACGACAAGTGGGACCAGAACGGCCACGCGCCCTCCGCGGACCTCGCCTCGACCTTCTACCCGACACGCGGTGCGTACTCGTCGAGCGATCCGAGCGTCCTCGATGCGCAGATGAGGGAGATCGAGCGCGCGGGAATCGGCGAGATCGTGGTCTCCTGGTGGGGCCGCGATAGCGGCACCGACGCACGGCTGCCCGAGGTGATCGCGGCCGCCGGTGCCCACTCGATCGAGGTCGCCGCGCATCTCGAGCCGTACGCGGGGCGCACCATCGCGAGCTCGCTCGTCGACGTCGACTACCTTCGCGCGCTCGGAATCCGGGACTTCTTCGTCTACCACGCGACGGACTTCCCCGCCGCCGAATGGCAGCCGCTGACCAGCGCGTTCACCGCCGTTCGCTTCTTCGCGCAGACGCCACTCGCGGGCTTCGCGAAGACGGGCGGCTTCCAGGGCGTCTACACCTACGACACGCTCACCTACCGCGGCCGCAGCTTCGCGCGGATGTGCAAGGCCGCACATAAGCAGGGCCTCCTGTGCGCGCCGTCGGTCGGGCCGGGCTATAGCGCGAGCCGCGCGACGGGCGACAGGCGCGTGCTCAGTCGCGACGGCGGCAAGACGTACGATTCGATGTGGACCGCGGCGAGGCGTGCGGGCGCCGATGTCGTCACGATCACGAGCTACAACGAATGGAACGA
>DASVFB010000305.1:0-6275 GCA_036380275.1 Gaiellaceae bacterium
GCCAGTGCGTCGTCGAGACGGCGCCGAAGCTGCCGCGCAGCTCCGGCCGCGTCGTGAACGGGATCGTCACGACGTCAACTCTGCCGTGTCGATCACCCGCGCGTCGTCGCGAGCGCGCGTGACGAGATGGCACGCGACGAAGTGACCGTCGCCGACGTCGAGCAGCGGCGGCTCCTCGTCGTGCGAGCGCGGCGCCGACTCGCGCTCGAGCGGGCAGCGCGTGCGGAAGCGGCAGCCGGACGGAGGCGCGATCGGCGACGGGATGTCACCCTCGAGCACGAGTCGCGTCCGCGTTCGTTGCATCACCGGGTCGGGCACGACCGCGGCGGAGAGGAGCGCCTGCGTATACGGGTGCTTCGGCCCCGCAAAGAGCTCCGACGTGCGCGCGGTCTCGACGATCTGGCCGAGGTACATGACAGCGACGCGATCGCAGAGGTACTCGACCGTGGCGAGATCGTGCGTGATGAACAGGCACGAGAAGCCCATGTCGTGCTGGAGATCGCGCATTAGGTTGAGAATTGCGGCCTGCACCGAGACGTCGAGGGCCGACACGGGCTCGTCCGCGATCAGCAGCGACGGCGACACGGAAAGCGCGCGCGCGAGCCCGACGCGCTGGCGCTGGCCGCCCGAGAGCTCGTGGGGATAGCGGTGACGCAGTTCCGGCCGGAGGCCGACCTTGTCGAAAAGGTCGCGGACGTGGCCGTCGAACGAGCGTCCGCGCGAGAGATGCTGAATGCGCAAGGGCTCGCCGACGATGTCGCCGCACGTCATCCGCGGATTGAGCGACGAGTAGGGATCCTGGAAGACGATGTGCATCTCGCGGCGCAGCGGGCGAAGCTCGCGACGCGAGATGTGCGTGATGTCCTGGCCCTTCAGGCGGATCGTCCCCGCCGTGGGCTCGAGCAGGCGGACGATGCAGGCTCCGACCGTTGACTTGCCGCTGCCCGACTCGCCGACGAGCCCGAGCATCTCGCCCGGCGCGATCGTGAGCGAGACACCGTCGACCGCGTGGACGAGCCCGCCCCCGCCGAGGAGGTGCGAGCCCGCCGCGAAGTGCTTGACGAGGTTGTCGACCTCGAGTGTCGGCGTCTGGTCAGTCATGGGAACCAGGATGGAAGCAGGCGACGAGGTGATCCCGCTCGACCTCGCGCAGCGGCGGCACCTCCGAACGAGTCTGTTCGTCCGCGCGCGGGCAACGGTCGGCGAAGGCGCACGCGGCCCAGGGCCCGTCGAGCGACGGCACGCGGCCGGGAATCTCTTGCAGTCGGCCGTTGTGGTCGCCGCCTCCCGGGCGTGGGATCGCGCCCAGCAGACCGATCGTGTAGGGATGCTGCGGCCGCGCGAACAGATCGTGGACGGGCGCCTCCTCCACCTTGCGGCCGGCGTACATCACGAGCACGCGGTCGGCGATGTCGGCGACCACGCCGAGGTTGTGCGTGATGAGCACGATCGCCGTGCCGAGACGCTCGCGAATGTCGCGCATGAGGTCGAGGATCCCGGCTTGAATCGTCACGTCGAGCGCCGTCGTCGGCTCGTCGGCGACGAGCACTTTCGGATCGCACGCGAGCGCCATCGCGATCATCACGCGCTGCCGCATGCCGCCGGAGAGCTGGTGCGGATATTCGCGCACGCGTTTGTCGGGCGCGGGGATCCGAACGAGGTCGAGCAGCTCGACCGCGCGTCGGTCGGCGGCGCGCTTGCTGAGATCGAGATGCCGCTCGAGTACCTCGGCGACCTGGCGGCCGACGCGAAACGACGGGTTCAGCGAGGTCATCGGCTCCTGGAAGACGAACGCAATCTGCCGGCCGCGTATCTTGCCGATCTGCTTCGACGATGCGCTGAGCAGGTCGGTGCCGTCGAAGAGAGCCCTTCCCTCGACCTTCGCCGTTGACGGGAGCAGGCCGAGCAGGCTCATGAGGCTGACGCTCTTCCCACAGCCGGACTCGCCGACGATGCCCAGCACCTCGCGTTCTTCGAGGTCGAACGAGAGGTCGTCGACGGCCTGGACGATCCCGTCGTCGGTCTCGAAGCGCACGCTGAGTGCGTCGACGTCCAGCAGCGGCATCGGTTACCTGCTTGTTCGCGGGTCGAGGACGTCGCGCAGCCCGTCGCCGAGCAGGTTGAACGACAGCGAGCAGAAGAAGATGGCCAGCCCGGCGTAGAGGCACAGCCGCGGCGCGGTGGTGAGGTAGTCCTTGCCGTCGGCGAGCATCACGCCCCACGAGGTGTCCGGCGACTGGACGCCGAGCCCGAGGAACGAGAGTACGGCCTCGCCGATGATCGCCGCGGGAATGATCACCGTCGCCTGCACGATCAGCGTCGAGAGCATGTTCGGGAAGACGTGCTTGCGGATTATCCTGGCGTCGCTCGCGCCGTTTGCGATCGCCGCTCGGATGTAGTCCTCCTCGCGCAACGACAGGGCCTCGCCGCGTGAGACGCGGATCAGCCCGGGAACGGCGGCGATGCCGAGGGCGATCGTCGCATTGCGCAACGAAGGCCCGAGGATCGCCGCGAGGCCGACCGCGAGGATGAGGAACGGGAACGCGAGCAGGACGTCCGTGAGCCGGGCGATCACGGGGTCGATCCAACCGCGGTAGTACCCGGCGATGAGGCCGATCGGCACTGCGATGACGATCGCGAGCATGGTCGCCAGAACGCCGGCCATGATCGACGCGCGCGAGCCCCAGATGATCCTCGAGAACACGTCGCGCCCGAGCTCGTCGGTACCGAGCAGGTGCTCCCTCGAGCTGTGAGCGAGAATCTGGTTGAAGTCGCTGTAGTCAGGCGCGTACGGAGCGATCCACGGCGCGAGGGCGGCGACCGCGATGAACGTCAGCGCGACGACCAGGCCGATGACGGCGATCGGTCTGCGCAGGAAGCGCTTGCGCAGCAACCGCCGCCGGCGGGCGCGGCCGGTCAGCTCGATCGCGACCGAGGGCTCGACGTAGCTCATGTACGCGTGCCCGCAACTCGGATACGGGGATTCAAGACGGAGTAGAGGACATCGACTGTCAAGTTGACGAAGACGTAACCGGCTGCCGAGACGAGGACGACTCCCTGCAGCAGCGTGTAATCGCGCTGGTTGATTGCGTCGAGCGTCAGGCGACCGAATCCCGGGATGACGAAGATCGACTCCGTCACAACGACACCGGAGATGAGCGCGCCGAGCTGAAGGCCGATGATGGTCGTCACGGTGATGAGCGAGTTCCGCAGCGCGTGCTTCATGACGACGGAGCGCTCGGGAAGTCCCTTGGCGCGTGCGGTTCGGACGTAGTCGGCGCCCAGCGAGTTCAACATCGACGAGCGCATCTGACGCATCAGCACCGCCGAGAGGCCGGTGCCGAGGACGATCGCGGGCATCACCATGTGTTGAAGATTCGCGACAGGATCCTCCGTAAACGGGACGAACCCGCTCGCGGGCAACCAGCGCAGGTTGACGGCGAAGAGGCTGATCATCATCAGGCCGAGCCAGAAGTGCGGCACGCTCAGCCCGACAAGCGCCCCGGTTGTTGCGACGTAGTCGGACGCTTTCCGCTGTCTCACGGCGGCGATGATCCCCGCGGGGATGCCGATCACGATTCCGACCATGATCGACAGGAACGCGAGCTCGAGCGTCGTCGGCAGCCTCTCGACGATCGTGTGCGCCACCGGCAGTTCGCGCTGGTCGCTCCCGAGGTCTCCCTGCACCGCGAGGCTCAGCCACTTCACGTACTGGACGGGGATCGGCTGGTCGAGGCCGTAGTGGTGCCGGATCGCCGTCATGACTTCCGGGTCGCGATTCTCGGCGCCGAGCGCAGTCGCGGGGTCGCCCGGCAGCGCGCGGATGCCGAGGAAGACGAGCATGCTCGCCAGGAGCAGGACGATGAGGGCGGCTCCGACCCTTCGAAGGAGGAAGCCGCCCATCGTCTATTGGCCTACTTCTTGAACCCGGCGTACTGGGCGCGGATCAACCCATCGCCGAAGATCACGACGCCGCCGACGTTCTTGGCGACGCCGAAGCGGTTGATCGGGCTGTACAGGTAGATCAGCGGCAGGTCTTTCAGCACCTGCGCGAGCGCGGTGTGGTAGGCCGCGATCCGCTTGTCCAGCTTCAAGACCGCACGCGCCTGGTTCGTCGCTTTGTCGACGACACTGTTCGTGTAGCCGCTGACGTTCTGTGAGCCCTTCGAGTTGACGAATTGGTAGAAGTTCCCGTCTGGGTCGACGCGGCCTGACCAGCCGACCGCGAACGTCTCGTACTTCCCGGCATCCTGCCGATTCAGCGCGGCCGTAAACTCCGTCGGCTCCAGGATGATGTTGAAGCCGATCGGCTTCTCCTGCGCCTGGAGGACCGCGCCTAGGCGGGCCGCGATCGGGTCGGTGCCGATGATTATCTTCACGTCGACGGGCGCCGACGCGCCGGACTTGTTGAACGCCGCCTTCGCCGCCGCAACGTTCGCCGTCAGGTGACAGGGAATTCCCTTGTTGGCCGCGGCGTAGGGACTGGCGGCCGGGAACGGGAAGCAGCTGGGTTGCTGCGTTCCGCCGAACACGATCTTGTTGATGATCTTGCGGTCCAGCGCAAGCTCGAAGGCCCGGCGAAGGTCGGCCGACTTCGCGAACGCCGTGCCGATGTTCTCGTACGCCTTGTTCAGCCCGTTCTTGTTGCCGATGTTGATCGTGATTCCCTGGTAGCCGATCGAAATCGACTTTGCCACGCGCAGGCTGTTGTCGTGCGCGATCGACTGCAGCTCCGTCGACGGGATGCGGTCCTCGACGTCGACGCTGTGCGCCCTGAGGTTCTGGGAGCGCGCCGACGGATCCGTGATGATCTTGAACACGATCGTGTCGAGGTGCACCTTCGACTTGGCGTAGTAGTACGGCGACTTGACGAGCGTGATGTGATCGCCGGCTGTCCGATCTTTGAACATGAAGGGGCCGACGCAGACCGGGTTCGTCGCGAACTTGTCACCGAGGTCGTTCAGCGCCTTCGGCGACATGATCATCCCCGCACGGTCGGCGAGCTGAGCCGTGATCGGCGCGTACCTGTTGTTCAGGTGGAGGACGACCGTGTTGTTCCCCTGCGTGTCGATCGACGTCACAGGCGCGAGCTCGCTCGCGCGTGTCGAGCGGGGCAGGGTCTTGTGCCGGTCGAGCGACTGCTTCACGGCGGCCGCGTCGAACGTGGTGCCGTCGTTGAACTTGAGCCCGGTGCGGAGCTTGATCGTGATCGTCTTCTTATTCGTGGAGAACTTGGGCATCGCCGCGGCGAGCTGCGGAACGATCTCCAGCTTCGCGTTGATGTCGTAGAGCTTCTGGCACATGTGCATGAAGATCATGCGGCCGACGAAGGTGCGCGCAAGCGTGGGATCGAGCGCGTCCGGGTCCTCGGCGAGGCCGATCGTGAGGGTCCCGCCGCTCTTCAACGCCGGCGGGCTGGCTGAGGTGGCTGCTGCGACGGCCACGAGCGCTACCGCGGCGGTCGCCAGAACGAGAAGCGCGCTACGCGCGCGGACAGCGGTCATGTGCGTTCCCCCTGCCTTGGATATGAACGGGACTGCAGGCCGATGAGCCTACCAAAATGGATACAACTCAGCGTCGATTGGATACATGACCTGGTATCGTCGCGCGGCGATGGCGAAGACCGAGCAGGACGCCGCCCTCGTCGACCGCCTGGCGGCGGACATCCAGGCCCGGGTCCTCTCGGGCGAGTTCGCCTCGGGGTCGCGGCTCCGCCAGGAGTCGCTGGCGACCGAGTTCGGCGTCTCGCGCACGCCGGTGCGCGAGGCGCTGCGGAAGCTGCAAGCCGCGGGGATCGTGCAGCTCGAGCCGCGCCGCGGCGCACGCGTCCGCGGCCCGAGCGCACGCGAGGTGCGCGAGGCGTACGAGGTGCGGGCCGAGCTGGAAGGGCTCGCGGCGGCGCTGGCGGCGACGCGCATTCGCGATGAGGACCTGCGCCGGCTGCGCGAAGCGCAGACGATGTTCGAAGACTCCTACGAGCTCCTCCGCGGCTGGAAGGAGCGAGACGACATCATGCCTCCGGCTCGGGCGCACGCAGACTGGATTCGCGGCAACGACCTCTTCCACCTCGTGATCCTCGAGGCCGCGGGGAACCAGCGGCTCGCCGCGATCCTGTCCGACCTCCATCAGAGCTTCCCGCGCGATTTGACCTGGATCGTGCTCGGCGAGAGCTCGCACCTGCTCGAGGAGAACGTCGCCCAGCACGCCGCCGTGCTCGAGGCGATCGAGGTGCGCGATGCGGAGGCCGCAAGGCGTCAGATGGTCGATCACGTGCT
>DASVFB010000306.1:0-19090 GCA_036380275.1 Gaiellaceae bacterium
AAGCGTCGCGACTAGAGTCGGAACGTGGACGAGACGCGCGAGCTGCTCGAGGAGACGGCGGCGATGGCCGCGGACTTCCTCGCCTCCCTTGACGAACGACCCGTCTTTCCAACAGTCGATGCCGACTCGCTGCGCGCGGCGCTCGGCGGGCCGTTGCCGAAGGAACCGAGCGACCCACGGGAGGTGATCGCGGAGCTGCGCGCCGGCGCCGAGCCCGGAGTCGTCGCGATCCCGAGCGGACGCTACTTCGGCTTCGTGATCGGCGGCTCCGTTCCCGCGGCGCTCGCGGCCGACTGGCTCACGTCGACGTGGGACCAGAACGCGGGGCTCTACGCGGCCGGGCCCTCGGCAGCGGTGGTCGAGGAGATCGCGGGCGACTGGCTGCGCGGGCTGCTCGGCATCCCGGCGCACGCGTCGTTTGCGTTCGTGACCGGCTGTCAGATGGCGAACTTCACCGCACTCGGTGCAGCACGGCAGCACGTTCTCGCCGAGTCGGGCTGGGACGTGAACGGCGATGGGCTCGTTGGCGCGCCGCGTGTTCGCGTCATCGTCGGCGCGAAGGTTCACATCACGGTCATCCGGGCACTGCGCCTGCTCGGCCTGGGTGCGCCGGTCGTCATTCCGGCCGATGCACAGGGACGCATCGTCATTGAGGAGCTTCGGCAAGCCCTCGCCGGCGGCGACGGGCCTACGATCGTTTGCGCACAGGCAGGAGAGGTGAACACCGGATCGTTCGACCCGCTACCTGAGATTGCCGGCGCCGCGCGCACCGCCGGAGCGTGGCTGCACGTCGACGGCGCCTTCGGGCTCTGGGCCGCTGCGAGCCCGTCCTTGGCGCACCTCGTCGCCGGCGCCGAGCACGCGGACTCGTGGGCGACCGACGCGCACAAGTGGCTCAACGTCCCGTACGACTCCGGAATCGCGTTCTGCGCTCATCCCGACGCGCACCGCTCCGCGATCGGCGCGCAGGCCGAGTACCTGATCCAGGCCGACGAGGCCACCGTGCGCGACGAGGTCGACTGGACGCCGGAATTCTCGCGCCGCGCACGCGGCTTTGCCGTCTACGCCGCGCTGCGCTCGCTCGGGCGCCGCGGGATCGCGGAGCTCGTCGGGCGCACCTGCGCGCATGCACGCCGATTCAGCGAGGAGCTCGCACAGCTGCCCGGCTTCGAGTTGTTGAACGACGTCGTCCTCAACCAAGTGCTGTTTCGCTTCGACTCGGACGAGCGGACCGACGACGTCCTGCGCCGCGTCCAGGAGAGCGGCGAGGCGTGGCTGAGCGGAACGACTTGGGACGCTCGGCGTGCGATCCGCATCTCCGTGTCGAACTGGCGGACGAGCGACGCGGACGTCGAGCGGACGGTCGCGGCTTTCGAGGCCGCCGTTTACGCGGGCGGCCAGGTCCCGGCGCGGTAGACGTAGCCGTCGAGGCGGCGGCCGAGCACGCCCTCCAGCCAGTCGGACACGCCGATGAGGGCGTCGAGATCGACGCCGGTCTCGATCCCCTCGCCCTCGAGCAGGTAGATCAGGTCCTCGGTGGCGATGTTCCCCGTCGCCTTCGGCGCGTACGGACAGCCGCCGAGCCCTCCGACCGACGCATCCAACACCGTTGCACCCGCCTCGAGCGCAGCGACGGCGTTCGCGTAGCCGGTGTTGCGCGTGTTGTGTAGGTGTACACCTACATCACCTCGCCGCGAGATGACACGTTCGACAAGGTGCTTGACCTGAGTGGGCGTGGCGACGCCGATCGTATCCGCGAGGACGATCTCGTCCGCGTCGAGCTGCGCGCACAACTCCGCGACGTGGCCCGGCTCGACGCGCCCTTCGAAAGGGCAGCCGAACGCGACGCTGACCGTCGCAGTCGTCGGCAGCTCGGACACGCCGATGATCGACGCCGTCTGCGTGAGCGCCTCCTCGAGCGACATGTTTCCGTTCCGCTGGTTGAAGGTCTCGGTCGCAGCGAGCGTGCAATTGACGCGGCGGAGCTTTGTCTCGCGCAGGCGCTCGTAGCCCTTGAGGTTCAGGACGAGACCGGCGAACTCCGTACCTTGGCGCTCTTCGATCCCGGCGGCGACCTCCTCTGCGCCGGCCATCTGCGGTACGCGGTCGTCGCGAACGAAAGAAGCCGCCTCGACGCGCGGCAGGCCCGTGGCCGCGAGCCGGTTGACGAGGTCAGCACGGACGGCCGGCGCGAGAACGTCGGGCTCGTTCTGTAGCCCGTCGCGCGGGCCGACGTCGCAGAGTGTGACGCGCACCGGGCGAGCGTAACGACGAGCGCTAGCCGAGCGCGACCATCCGCTCGATCGCGCCGCGGGCGCGCTCGGCGATCTCGGGCTCGACCTCGACGGCGTACTTCCAGTCGCGCAGCGAGTTGCGCAGCTTCTCGAGCGTGATCATCTTCATGTACTTGCAGAACGCCTTGCGGTTCACAGGCTCGAAGCGTTTGCCCGGCGCTTCCTTCTCGAGCCTGTGGATGATCCCGATCTCGGTCGCGACGAGCATCCGCGGCTTTGGCGACTGCTTCGCGAAGTTGATCATTCCCTCGGTCGAAAGGATGTGCGTTCGCTCGTTCCCGAACGCCATCGCCTGTGACGCGCAACCGCATTCGGGATGCACGAGCAGCTCTGCGTCGGGAGCTTCGGCCTGCCAGCGCTCGATGTCCTCGGGGCGGATGCCCGCATGGACGTGGCATTCGCCGAGCCAGATGTTCAGCTTTCGCCCGGTCACCTTCTCGAGCCAGAGACCGAGGTACATGTCGGGCAGGAAGAGGATCTCGCGGTCGCGGGGAATCGCCTCGATCACGGCCTTCGCGTTGCCTGACGTGCAGCAGTAGTCCGTCTCTGCCTTCACGTCGGCGGTCGTGTTCACGTACGAGACGACGACGGCGCCGGGATTCTCGGCCTTCCACTGCCGCAACTGCTCCGCGGTGATCGAGGACGCGAGCGAGCAGCCGGCGTCGAGGTCGGGAATCAGCACGGTCTTCTCCGGCGACAGGATCTTCGCCGTCTCGGCCATGAAGTGGACGCCGCAGAAGACGATCGCCTCCGCGTCGGTCGCCGCCGCCTGGCGCGAGAGGCCGAGCGAATCGCCCACGTAGTCGGCAACGTCCTGCACCTCCGGCACCTGGTAGTTGTGCGCGAGGATGACCGCGCCGCGCTCGCGCGCAAGTGCCTTCACCTCGTCGTGCATGAGTGCGATCTCAGCGGTGGTCATCGAACCTCCATGGAAACGTCGAGTGAGCGCGCGCCGTGCGTGAGCGCGCCCACCGAGATGTAGTCGACGCCGGTCTCGGCGATCGCCCGAACGGTGTCGAGCGTCACTCCGCCAGAAGCCTCGGTCTTCGCGCGCCCGGCGACGAGGACAACGGCGTCGCGCAGCTCGGGCGGGGCCATGTTGTCGAGCAGGAGCGTGTCTGCGCCCGCATCGAGCGCCGCGCGCACGTCGTCGAGCGTCTCGCACTCGACCTCGACCGGGAAGCCTGTCGCGGCCGCCCGCCGCACCGCCGACGCGACACCGCCGCCGAGGCGCAGGTGGTTGTCCTTGATGAGAACTGCGTCGAACAGGCCGAAGCGGTGGTTCGTGCCACCGCCGGTGCGCACGGCGAGCTTCTCGAGCGCACGGAGGCCCGGCGTCGTCTTGCGCGTGTCGAGGACCGTCGCGCCGGTGCCCGCGACGGCGTCGACGTAGCGGCGTGTGAGCGTGGCGATGCCGGAGAGGCGACCGAGGAGGTTGAGCGCCGTTCGCTCTCCGGTGAGAAGCGCGCGGGCGTTGCCGGAGACGAGGGCGACCGAACTCTGCGCGACTTCGCCGTCGCGCACGAGATGCTCGAACGCGACGCCTGGATCGAGCTCGCGGAACACGGCCTCCGCGACATCGAGCCCGCAGACGACACCTTCCTCCTTCAGCAGCAGCGTGACGTCGAGCCGTGCCTCCGCCGGCACTACGGAGTCGGTCGTGAGATCGCCGTCTCCGAGATCCTCCGCGAGGAAGCCGCGAATGTCGACAGCCGTCAGCTCCACGGCTCGAGCTCCGGCTCGCGCGCCGGTCGCAGGACGGTGTGCAGTCCGGCGAAGGCAGCGCTCTCGGTCGGGAAATCCTCACGGAAGTGACCGCCGCGACTCTCCTCGCGCGCGAGCGCGCTGCGTGCGACGAGCGACGTGAGCAGGTGCGGGGACGAGGTGAGCCGCCCGAGCCCGTCCGCGTTGCGGAGCAGGCCCGCGTCCTCCCAGAGCGCCTCGCGCAACTCGGGTATCACAGCGACCGTCGCCTCGTTAAAAACGGGCACGTCCGAGGGACTGTCCCTGAGACGTGGCTCTTCGAGCGCTGCCAGGGCGGCGCGGCGGCCGAAGACGAGACACTCGAGCATCGAGTTCGACGCGAGGCGGTTCGCGCCGTGGACACCCGTGCAGGCGCACTCGCCGGCGGCGTAGAGGCCGGGCACGTCGGTCGCGCCGTCGAGATCCGTCATGACGCCGCCCATGGTGTAGTGCGCCGCCGCGGCGACCGGAACGGGCTCCGTCTCCGGGTGAAACCCGGCGTCGACGATGCGCTCCATGAGCGCGGGGAACCGCGAGCGGTCGATCGGCCGCAGGTCGAGCATCGCGTGACCCTGCGCCGCGACGGCACGGGCGACGACGTCGCGCGGCGCGAGCTCCTCGACAAAGCGGTCGCCCTGTTCGTCGACGAGCAGCGCGCCGTCGCCGCGGAGTGCCTCCGACAGCAACAGTGACGAGCCCGCAAGCGCCGTCGGATGGAACTGCACGAACTCGAGATCCGCGACGGCAGCACCCGCGCGAAACGCCATCTCGATGCCCTCGCCGACCGAGCCGGCGGGATTCGTCGTGCGATCCCAGAGCGCCGCGTATCCCCCGGTCGCGAGCACCACTGCGCGCGCGCTCACCGCACGAGCGTCCGTGACCAGGCCGACGCACCGCCCGTCCGACATCCAGAGCTCGAGCGCTCGCTCGCGCTCGCTCACGTCGATGCGCGGATGCGCGAGCACGGCGCGTGCCAGAACCTGCGAGATCTCCCGTCCCGTCTGCGCGCCGCCGACGCTGTGCACGCGGCGTCTGGAGTGGCCGCCCTCGAGCCCGAGCTCGTCGTCGAAGCGGACACCGAGATCGACGAGGTCGACAATGCGCGCCGGCGCCTCGCCCGTCAGCGCCCGCACCGCGCTCTCGCGGCAGAGACCGCGTCCGGCTGCGAGCGTGTCCGCGGCGTGAAGCTCGGGCGCGTCGCCTGCGGCGGTCGCGGCGGCAATCCCTCCCTGCGCGAGCCAACTCGACGAGGTCAGCACCGGCCCCTTCGAGACGATCAGAACGCGGCCCTCGGCGGCGGCGCAGAGCGCGCCGCCCAAGCCGGCGACGCCGCTGCCCACGATGACGAGGTCGTACCCTGGTGTAAGTTTCCGACTCACAGTTGAAAACCTCCGACCATTCTACCCACGTTGCACTGGCCGCCGTCCTGCGAGTTCGCGGCTCCGAGCCTCAGGTGCTGCTCTGGGAGCGGGCGCGCAAGCCCGAAGCGGGCGCGTGGGCCCTCCCCGGGGGCTACCTCGAGCCGACCGAGACGCTCGAGAAGTCGATCAGGAGGCACCTCGCTGCGAAGGTCGACGTGCGCGAGCTCTCGCATCTCGAGCAGCTCGGGACGTGGAGCGCACCTGCCCGGCATCCGGACGAGCGTCAGCTCGCGACGGCCTACCTCGGGCTCGTGCCGGCGGACGTGGACCCGGCCGTGCCTGAAGACACGGCCTGGCACCCCGTCGACCGCCTTCCGCCCATGGCGTTCGACCACGGCGAGATCGTGCTCGCCGGGCGCGAGCGGCTGCGCGCCAAGCTCTCCTACACCAACCTCGGCTTCGCGCTCGCACCGCCCACGTTCACCATCTCGGAGCTGAGGGAGCTCTACGCGGCCGCGCTCGGCCACGAGGTCTCGGCCACCAACCTGCAGCGCGTGCTCGTCAGGCGTGAGCTCCTCGAGGACACGGGCGAGCGCCGGCCGCCCGGCCCGTACGGAGGCCGCCCAGCGACGGTCTTTCGCTTCCGCTCGCGCGAGCTCGCGGTGACCGATCAGTTCGCGGTGCTCCGGCCACCTACCATTCCGGCGTGAAGCCTCTGCTGATCTTCGCCGCGCTGCTCGCGATCGCCGTCCCCGCAGCGTCTGCCAACGAGTCGCGTCCGTGGCTCTGGCAGTGCGATCAGATCGGACGCCTGGACGCGCAGTGGCGCTGCTACGTGCGCCTGCTCCTGCAGGACATCGACGAGTCGGGCAACCCGGCGGCGGAGCTACCGCGCATCGACCGTCGCGCGCGCACTGCGGGAACGTCGCTCGAGGGCATGTGCCACGGGCTCATGCACGAGGTCGGCCGCCGTTACGGCGCCGAGCACCACGTCACGCTTGCGCGGCTGATGGACTACATCCCGCGCTCGAACGACCCGACCTGCTCCGCCGGCTTCGGCATGGGGCTCGTCATGTACCTCGGGCCGCAGATCATCATCAGCGGCGGACGCTCTGCGCTCGCGCAATGCATGCGCCTCCCGACGCGCTATCGCTCGTACACGTGCGTTCACGGCATCGGCCACGCGCTGATGCGCGCGTACCACGGCCGCCTGCGCCAGTCGGTCGTGGCGTGCCGCAAGCTCGGGGAACAGGCGCCGGACTGCGCGCAGGGTGCGTTCCACGACTACTGGATCTCGCTACGTGGCGCGGACGGAACGGTGCGCCGCTCCAACGGCGTCTCGCCGCGCTTCCTCTGCAACGGACATCTGTGGTACGTGCGTCCCTGCTGGTTCCGCTACTTCGTCGAGCAGGCGACCGGGCCGATCGTGGACAGCGCACGATCGATCCGCACCGCCTGCGCCGGGTTGCAGCGGCTGCAGCGCTACGGATGCGTCAGTGGTGCGGCGCTGTCGATTCCCGAGGATCCGTTGACGCAGACACGCATCTGCGCGCGCCTCGCCGCACGAGACGCGGGCGCCTGCCTGAGAGGCGTCGCCGTGCAGGCATTCGAGCGCAGCCCGCCGCTGCAGCGTGCCCTCTTCGCGCTGTGCGCGCGCATGCCGCACGGCGCGAGACCCGACTGCGAGCGCTGGTTCGGCCGCACGCTCGCGCTCGTCACCGACGGCCGTTTCGCCTGCCCAGACCTCACGTGCAGGCAAGGCGCGGCGCTGATCTCGAAGCCGCTGGTGACTTTCTCCTGACCTGCGTGTATCCTCCGCGCAGGTTTTCCGCGACGAAGGGAGGTGCTGCACATATGACTGTTCTTGCCGGCACCTCCGTGCGCTGTTAAGCGCCCGTCCCGGAAACCGACTCTTCAGGAGGAGATCACCTTGCACCTCGAGTCCCTGGGTTGGGACGCGTCGTTCGCCGACGAGTTCCGGCCCTTCGAGCACGACGGCCTCGCGCCCGCGCGTGTCGCCGTGGAGCACCGAAGCGAATACGTCGTCTACTCGCAGCACGGCGAGCTCCGCGCCGAGCTCACCGGCAGGCTGCGCCACGGCGACGAGCATCCTGCCGTCGGCGACTGGGTCGCCGTCGCGCCGCGGCCTGACGAAGGCCGCGCGACGATCCACGCTGTCCTGCCGCGGCGCAGCGCGTTCGTGCGCAAGGTCGCCTGGGCCGAAACGAAGCCGCAGGTCGTCGCGGCGAACGTGGACGTTGCGTTCGTCGTGGCCGGGCTCGATCTCAACTACAACGTACGGCGGATCGAGCGCTACCTGACGCTTGCCTGGGAGAGCGGAGCCCAGCCCGTCGTGCTGTTGACGAAGGCCGACCTCTGCGAAGACGTCGAGTCGCGCGTGTACGAAGTGGAGTCCGTCGCGTTCGGCGTACCCGTGCATCCCGTCAGCGCGCCGCACGGCGACGGCGTCGACACGGTGCGCTCGTACGTCCCGCCGGGACGGACCGCGGCGCTGCTCGGCTCTTCTGGCGTCGGCAAGTCGACGCTCGTAAACGCGCTTGTCGGCACGGAGCTGCTCGCAGTGCGCGAGATCCGCGAGGACGGGCGCGGCCGGCATACGACGTCGCACCGCCAGCTCGTGCCGCTACCGGAAGGCGGGCTCGTGCTCGATACGCCGGGCATGCGCGAGCTCCAGCTCTGGGATGCCGACTCCGGCATCGAGGCCGCCTTCCAGGATCTCGAGTCGCTCGCCGCCGAGTGTCGCTTCGCCGATTGCGCGCACCGTCGCGAGCCCGGCTGCGCAGTCCGCGCTGCTCTCGCTAACGGGACGCTTGAAATGGAACGGTTCGAGAGCTGGCGCAAGCTGCAGCGCGAACTCGAGCGCCTGGCCATGAAGCAGGACGCGAGAGCGCGGTCTGAGTCGAGGAAGGAGCGTGCGCGCTTCGCGAGGTCGATGCGGAAGACGTCGTACTAGCCGATCTTCTCGCGGATGATCTTCGCCGCGTTCTTGAAGGCGACCTGCGCCCGCGTCGCCCCCACTCCCTGCGTCGACTTGGTCCACGCCAGGCCAAGGTCGGTCCACACCGAGCTCATCTGCGGCAGGTTCGGCACGGGAACGCCTCCGAGACCGGCTCTGCCGAATTTCGCCTCGATCGTGTCCTTGTAGTCCGCAGCCGCTCGCGAGTTCGCCGGGATCCGGGCATTGCTCTCCGCAAGGTCGAGCTGCGCGCTCGGTGTCAGCATGAAGCTCGCGACGAAGTCGCGCGCGAGCGTGTCGAGGCCGTGAGCCGCGGCGTACTTCGTGACCATCAGCCCTTCGACACGCAGGAACGGCACAGACGCGAGCTTGATCTTCGGCACGCGGATCACCTTGAACTTGAGCCCACTCGCCTTCAGCGCGGCAGCTTCCCACGGCCCGGTGATCCAGAACGCAGCCTGCTTGTTCAGGAACGCGCTCTTCGCCGCGTTGTAGTCGAGCTTCGAGTTGATGAGCCGCTCACGGTTCCACCGGTCGATCAGCGGGCTGTTCGACACGAGCGTCCTGTTCGCGACGCCGATGTCGGACGCATCGAGCAGACCGACCTTGTTCTTGCCGAAGATGTAGCCGCCTAGACCTGCGAAGAACGGATGCATGTACACCGCGGCGTCCTCGGGGGAGCTCTGCGGCACCGCGATGCCAAGGTTGCCCGTCTTCCGCTTCTTGAACGCCAGCGCCCGTCGCTCGAGCTCCGCGAACGTCCTCGGCAACTTCACGAGGCCGGTGTTCACGACGAGGGCGACATTGTCGAACGCATACGGTGCGCCGTAGAGCTTCTTGAGCGCGATGCCGTACGAGAACGCATCGAGCGTGTACTGCGGAAACTGCCTCTTGACCGCCGTGCTCGGATAGATCGGCAGCAGGAGCCCGCTCCCGACGAGCCCGCCGAGCCAGTCGTTCTGGCCGACGATCACGTCCGGCGCGTTCGCCGGCGTGACCGTCGCGAGCTCGTTGCGGATCGAGGCGAAGTCGTGGACGGAGATCGTCACCGGCGACTTGCCCCACGTCGTCGCGCTCTTCGCGATCGACGCCTGCTCCGCGCTGCTCACCCAGATCACGATCGGGGCGGCGCCCATGCTGCGTTGCGAGGCCGCGATCGGCGAGGCGGCCACGAGCGCGGCCGTCACGAGCGCGAACAGGAATGTGGCGACGCGGCCCTCGGAGAACAGGCCGGGAAGCATACCCATGGTCACGTACGGAGTCACGCACGCGACAATCACTTCATATGGCGCCCCTTCGCGACCGAATCCGTCCCGCCCTCTACGACTTCTTCGGAGGCCGGATGGAGAGGCATTTCGCCGCGTACAGGCGCAGGGCGCTCGCGCATGCGCAGGGCCGCGTGCTGGAGATCGGCGGCGGCACGGGGTTCAACGTGCCGTACTACCCGAGACCGCTCGTCGCCGGACGCGCGCTCGCCCACCTGATCGTCTTACTGCTTGCGACGGCGGCGCTCGCGGCGGCGCCCGACGCGCAGGCGCACGGCGGCACGCGGTCAAGCGGATACGTCTCCACCTTCTCGAACCTCGACCCGAACGTGCTCGGCGTGCTCGTGAACGTCATTGGCTCGCGGGAGTTCCTCCGCGTCAGCAATTACAGCGGCAAGACGCTCGTTGTGCTCGGCTATCAGCGCGAGCCCTACCTCCGCTTCACGCGCTCGGGCGTGTACGAGAACTCCGCCTCACCGACCGCGTACCTCAACGCGTCGCACACCGTGCCGCAATCCGCCGCCGGGAACACGGAGCCGCGCTGGAAACAGGTCTCGAGGTCGCCGTCGTACACGTGGCACGATCACCGAATCGTGTGGACAGGCGCGCAACCGCCGCCGGCGGTTCAGGAGTCGCCCGACGAGACGCATCTCATCTTCAACTGGCGCATTCCCGCGCGCGTGGACGGCAGGCCGTTCCGGATCAAGGGCTTCCTCGGGTGGAGCCCGCCGCCCGCGACACAAAACGGAGGCGGCACCAGCACGTGGCTGATCGTCGCCGCGGCCGTCGGCGGCGCGCTACTCCTTGCCGCCGCTGCTGGAGCGGGGGTCCGCCACGCGAAGCGGCGGACCCCCAAAGCTCCCGTCTAGGGCGATCCGGCCGGGCAGTCGTTGCCCGCACCGGGGTTCGGATCGAAGCAGTGGATCCGGCCCTGGATCGACGGCGAGATCGGCGAGCTCGCCGTGATGTAGTCCGCCGTGACCTGATCCATGATGTCCTGCGTCGTCGCCCGGCTCGTGAACACCGGGTAGCCGTCGCCTCCGGTCATCATGAAGTCGTTCTCGGCGATCTTGTACGTCGAGCCGGCCGTCAGGTCGACCGCCGGGCCGGTGCAGGTCCCGTTCGCCGCCTGCCGCACCGCGCTGGTTACGCGGCTGCCGGCGGCCCCCTCGACGTTGAAGGTGAAGCAGAGGCCGGACACCTGCGGGAACCGTCCCTGCGCCGAGGGCATCAGGCTGACGCCGTTCTCGAGCATCGCCTTCAGCTCGGCGCCGTTCACCTCCAGCGTGACGACGATGTTGCCGAACGGAAGCACCGACAGCACCTGACCGCGCGAGATGATGTACGGCGGAGGCGTTGACGGCACGCAGAGCCCGTTGCCGCCTCCCGCCGCCGGACACGTGAGCGCGTCGCGCAGGCCGCCCGAGTTCGTGATCGCGAACTGGACGCCGATCGGGTCGTACTTCGCCCGCATCGCGTCAGTGACGACGTCGCCGACGAGTGACTCGCAGAGCCGGCCGTCTACGCGCCCACAGACGTCGGAGCGCAGGATCTCGACGCTCGACTGGCCGATCGTCTGGCCGAGGATCGGCTTCAGCTGGTTGTTCAGGTCGTCGATCTTCGCCTGGATCTCAGCGTCGGGCGTGATGCCGATGTTCCACGGCTTGTGGAAGTCGGCCGTCTTGTAGACGACGCCTTCCTTGCCGGGCCCGAACACGAGACGCACGCGCGTGAAGCGCACGCCCTTGCTCAGGTTCTCAGTCGTGAGCACGCCGTTCGCCCGCGTCGTGAGGACCTGCTGGTTCGTATGGTCGCCGATCACCGCGTCGACGTTCGCCGAGACGTTGTCGGCGAGATCGACGAGCGGTCCTGTGGGCGCAGTCAGCGTGCCCGCAGTCGCGCCGAGGTGCCCGATCGCCACGATGCCGTCCGTCTTCTTCGCGATCCTCGCGGCCTCGGTGTTCACGTGGTCCGTCGAGTTCTCGACGTGGAACGGAACGAGCGCCGCCGGGCTCGTTAGCTCGGGCAGGTCGTCGTTGGAGAAGCCGACGATGCCGAGCTTGACGCCGTGGTCGAACTTGAACACCCGCGAAGGCGACCACTCGGCCGGCGTGTTGCCGTTGTCGTCGACGAGGTTCGACGAGACGAACGGGTAGTTCGCCAGCGGGATCAGGTTGTGGCGCAGGTTGTCCTGTCCGTGGTCGAAGTTGTGGTTCCCGAGCCCGTCGATGTCGATCCCCATCATGTTCATGACTTCGATCGTCGGCACGTCGTTGAAGAACGCGGAAACCGGCGGCGTCGCGCCGACGGAGTCGCCGGCAGCCATCTCGATCACGTTCGGTTCGCCGTCCTTAGCCGACAGCGCGGCCTCGGCCTCGTAGGTCTGGAACCACTGCTTCAGGAAGGCCGAGCCGCCGATGTTGAATGCCGCGTTGACGCCGGGCGACGCGAGGTTGTCCGACGCCTCGGCGAGCGGCACCAGTTGGCCGTGGTAGTCGCTGATGTCGAGAATCGTGACCTCCGTCAGCTTCTCGGCACCCTCGGCGATGTCATAGAGGATCCGTCCCCGTGCGTTCTGCGGGCCGGGAATGTCCATCAGGAAGGAGAGCGTCGGGGCAATGTCGATTGCGCGGAGCCCCTTCACGTGATCCTTGTGCTTGAAGCCGGGGCCGCCCGCGACAAACGTCGCGTGCATGTTGATGTTGCCCGTCATGTTGACGTAGTTCGGCAGGAAGCCGTGCTGCCCGAAGAAGTGGGACAGTGCGATCGCCTGGCCATTCGTGCCCGCGTCCGACTGGTACGGGGGCATGGTTACGACCACGACGTCACCGCTGCGGTTCGGATGCAGAGAGTCCGAGCCGTCGACGTCTCGTAGTTCTTCCTTCTGGAGGATTTTCATGATGACCGGTTTCCCGGGGTTTGCCGGGTCGGTCACGTTCTGGAACGCGTTGGTGACTGCTGCGCGGACCGCCGCGTTCGTGATCCCGTTCGGCAGCGTCGTGTTGACGTAGATCTGGATCGTCCCCCCGGCCCAGCACGCCTTCGCCAGGTCGGTGGTCGCCGCGCCGCAGTTCGCCGCGTTGGCGTTGCTCGCGTGCAGCGAGACGCCGTTAACCGTCGCGTCGAAGAGCACCTTGTTGGCGTTGAGCGCGTAACGCTGTGCGCCGAAGCCGTGGTCGGAGCCCGCGAACGTCGTCGGGTTGCCGCCCATGAGCTCACGCGTGATGCCGAGCTTCTCGTCGGCGTCCTCGTAGGCGCTGCGGATGTAGCCCTCGCGGATCGCGACGCGACCTGCCGTGTTCGGCGTGCACTGGACGTCGTCGAACCTCGGCGACGCGTCGAAGCACGGGTTCGGGCTTCCGTCCGGATCCTTCTTGGTGACGAGGCCCATGAACTGATGCGAGACCTCATCCGTGAACGGGTAGCCGACCATCGCGAGATCCGTGTCGGGCTGCAGGTCGCCGAGGATGTAGTTGATCACCTGCAGGCTGTACGCCCGTTCGAGGTCGCGCCCCTGCTGGACGTACGTGTCCTCGTCCACTACGCCCGCTTCCTCCGGAGCGAAGTCGGCCGCTGCCCAGGGCAGCAGGTTGTCCGCGATGTACTTCTCGAGTCGGTCTTCGCCCGCGCCGCCGGCGGGCAGGCCGTTGCACGGCGTTCCGCACTTGGCAATCGCGCGAGCCAGCGACGTGTCGTAGAGCTTGAACTGGCTTGCGTCCGGCGCGAGCGAGATCAGCTTGATGTAGTGCCCAACGGTCTGGCCGACACGCGCGCCGATCAGGCCGTTGGCGCCGGTCAGTTTGAGCGGCAGGAAGTCGCCGACCTTCAGGTCGACCGACGGCGCTGCGCCCGTCTTGCCGACCGGGCTCACGATCGCGTGGTCGTACTTCACGCCGCCGCCCGTGACGCTGTCGTAGAAGTAGACGTTGTACGTACGGTTGGGGTTCTGAGCGGCGAACGTGGAGTTGATCGTCCACAGCGTCTCTTTCGGAGCCGCCGCCGGATCGCCGGCCGGGACGTTGCTCCAGCCGGAGGCCGCCGCGACCGTAGCGACCTGGTAGGTGACGCCGAAGAACGCAGAGCCGGCCTGCTCGACCGGGTCGGCGGCGCCGACCAGCACGCCGCGGTTGGAGAAGAAGTTGGTGAAGTCGACCGTCGGGCCGTTGATGTTGGCGGAAGCGCCGCCGACCCAGTCGATCTGCGCGACCTTCTTGCCCGCGCGCTCGGCTGCGTTGGCGATCGTGTCCGCCTGGAGCACGCCTGCGGCGGAGAACGACGTTCGGTTGGAGAACGTATCGCCCGAGCGGAAGTATGTGTTGTTGGTCGAGCCGTGCTCGGACGGGTACGTCCCCGTCGCCATCGTGAACCAGCCCACGCCGGTGTTCGGCGGGAAGGCCTGAAGCATCCCGTTGTCGCCCGTGACCCCGTGCTTCATCAGGTTCTTGTAGATGGGCATGAAGCCGACCTTGGCGTACTTCTCCATCAGGTCCGGACGCATGCCGTCGGACGCGAACATCACGACCTTGTCGACCGGTCGGCCGTCCTTCTTGGCGACCGCGCTGGCGGCCCCGATCGTCATGACAATTGCAAGTGCTGCCGCGCCACAGAATGCAGGCGCAAGCACGCGGCGGCGTTTCTTCATGGACCTCTCCTCTCGGTTTCCCCTGACAACCGTCGCGAGGAACCTACTTGGTTCGCGACGGCCCCTGCAACCGGCTGCCGCTCTCGTGAGAGGAAGGTGGCCCCTCCACGTAGAGGGGCCACCTTCTTCGACGGTGTTACCCCTCGGCGAGATCGCTCGCCTGCTCGAGCAGGGCGTTCCCCTGCTCGAGCCAGGCCTGCGCGTCCTTCTTGTCGATCTTCTGGTTGTTGAACGCGGCGTTGTACAGCGCGGCCCGGATCTTGTCCGCAAGCGCATCGCGCTGCGTCGTCAGGCTCGCGATGTCGTTCTCGACGTTCGTGTAGGTCGCATCACCGGGCGAGTCGCTCGCCAGCGCCCTCGTCGATGCGGTCAGCGTGTCCTTCGCGAACTGGCCGAACGACGCGTTCAGCTGCTTGTAGAGGCCACCGAGCCTCTCGACGTCGCCGTGGTGCTTGTGCAGTGCCTTTGGCACGGCGTCGCCTCTCAGGATCTCCGTGACGACGCGGCCGTCGGACACGTACGAGTCCTTCAGCCCGAGCAGTGCGAGGATTGTCGGTCGCACGTCCGTGTGATCGGTCCAGAGCTTCTTGTCCGGCTTCCCCTTCTTGATGCCCGGCCCGACCCAGCCGATCCACGTCGTGGCAACCTCCGGCTGGATACCGCCGTGGTTCCACGCGAATGTCGAGAAGGCATTGGGCGCAGGCAGGAAGAGGCAGTTGTCGAGGTTGTTACCGGCGCACGGCACCGTCGACGACGCGTTCAGGAAGTAGTCGCCCTGCGCGAACGGCGTGAACGTCGGCGTCCGTGCTGGGTCGGCCGTCACCATGTGCAGCGTCTTCATCTCGACCGGGTCGGCCATCGCTGCGAACAGGTCCTCCTTCACCCCGTTCAGCGGATTGGTGACGTTCATGGCCGACATCACCTTCTCGAGGGCGCGGGCGTTCGCCTGGTCCGTAGCCGCGTTGCCGGTCTTGTTGGCGTAGACGTTCGGCGCCATGTCGCTGTGGACGCTGAAGTTCGTCGTGGCGGTTGTGCCGTGAGCGGCGTTGTAGGTCGCGACGAGCCGCTTCAAGTCGCCGTTCACCTCGGTGACCGCGTGGCCCGGTGCGGTGTACGTGCACGCGACGTGAACTCCGTCACAGGCCGGGTTGTCCGGAGCGGTGCCGGCGAAGTGGTCGCCCTCCTCGACGGTGATCGCGAACAGCGTGTTGTCCTTCGTGATCCCGTCGTCCTTGAGGCGCGCGAAGAAGTCGCCGAACGCCTTGTCGTAGTCGCGGAGCTGCTGGACATAGCCGGCCTCGCCTGGGCCGTACGCGACGTGGATGTCGCCCGAGTTGCCGTGGTTGTCGTGTGCGTCGGAGATGTAGGCAAACGTGATCGGCACGCCGTTTTCCTGCATCTGCGCGACCTCGCCCAGCGTGTTCCGCGCGTACATCCCGTCGAAGCCCGGGAAGCCGCACTGGCCGAACGGATCGACAATCGAATGGCCCGGGCCGTTCGTGTCGTTCACGCAGGCCGAGCCGGAGTTCACGGCGGGGTTGACGTACTTCGCTCCGAACAGGCCCTTGAAGCCGGTGTAGCCGCCCATCTCGTCCGGGAGCGAGTCCGTCTTCGCGTTGGAGTTGCCGACGCAGAGGCTGGTCGAAGCGTTGCCGCAGTGGATCGCGATGCCGACGAAGTCGGTCTGCGCCTTCGCCCGCCTGGCCGTCCCTGCGGGAGAGACCTGCGAGTCCGCGCCTTCCGTCCATTCGGGCGATCCCGCGCCGAAGACCTTCGTCATGTCGCCGGTCGGATCGGTCGCGTTCGGGCCGTAGACGGTGGTGTTGGGCGCGTGTGCCTTGGTGAGCCCGCTCGTCAGGTTGAGCGTGCCGGCATTGCCGCTACCGGCGACGATGCTCGCGATCACCGCGGTCTCGGCGTTCGCGTCCTGGTCGAACGTGATCGTCTGACCGGCGGCGAACCCACCGCGGTTGGCGACGTTGGCGCTCGTTGCGCCGACATTCGTTTGCGCCGTCAGCGTCGTGGGGCCGCCTCTGAAGACGAGCGCAGTGTTGTTCTCGAGCACCGTGTTCGCCACGCCGACGTTGCCGACGTCGCAACCCGCGCGGGCGAACGGAACCCACGGCGCGGGGGTGTTGCGCACCGCACCTGTGCCTCCGAGCGAGACCGGGTCGTTGTTGACCATGTTGTAGTTCGTGTCGCCGGGCGGAGTGGCCGGAGGCACAGGGTTGCCGGCGTCGGTCAGGTCGGTCCAGTACTTGAACGTGGACGAGAAGCCGCTCGTGCCGTCCGTCCTGAAGAAGTTGTACGAGTTCGACACGGCCTGGCCGTGCCGGTCGGGATAGAGGCCGGTGAGCGTGCTGAGGATGCCGCCACCCGTGTGCGAGATCAAAATGGTGTGGTCATTCGTGTCGAGGGTGCCGTTGTTCCTGATGAAGTTCAGGAGGTTCGGCATCTGCTCCAGGTCCGACGGGACGTTCGGGTTGTCGCGCAAGAAGTGCACGTTGTCGAACTGGAGGTAGATGAGGTGCTTGATCGTGCCCTTCTCGCCGAGCTGACAGCTCCCGGCGGCCGATGGATGAGGGCCCTTCTTCGCGTGAGTGCCCTGCGCCGCGGACGTGAACGCGGCGGCCAGGACTACGACCGCGGCGAGCGCAGTGAGCGCGCCGAATCTTCCTCTTCGTTTCATGACGTTCCCCCTTTTTCGACGCCCGCCTTGAAATTTGCGGGCGCGAATCTAACTGACGGTGGACGCATCATGCGGAGGAAAGGTGGATAAGGCACGCGAGACGTGGGCACACTCACGGCGATGGTCCGAGCGGCGGTAATCGCGGCTGCGAGCGCCCTTGCACTGGGCGGCGCCTCACTGCCGCTCAAGACCGTCGCCACGCGTCCGCTCCCGGGCGGGAGCTCGCGCCTCGACTACGCGAGCATCGACTCCAAGCAGCACCGGCTGTACATCTCGCACCTCGGCGGCGGCCTCGTGATCGTCTTCGACACGAAGGCGCGCCGGGTCGTGAAGTCGATCCCGGTGCCCGGAGCGCACGGAG
Organism: Gaiellaceae bacterium; assembly: GCA_036380275.1. GTDB lineage: Bacteria > Actinomycetota > Thermoleophilia > Gaiellales > Gaiellaceae > DASVFB01. The sequence goes on from DASVFB010000306.1 coordinate 17,333, forward strand.
TCCTCGTGGTGCCGTCGCTCCACCGCGTGTTCGCGTCGGCGACCGACGATCGCCAGCTCGTGACGATCGACGCGCGGACGAACACGGTCGTGTCGCGTGCCCCTGCCGGCGAGTACCCGGACGGGATCGCGTACGACTCCGCCGACCACCGCATCTACGTGTCCGACGAGTCAGGGAGCGCCGAGATCGTCTTCAATGCGGGCGGTCGCCGCATCGGCTCCGTGCCGCTCGGCGGCGCGGCCGGCAACGTGCAGTACGACCCCGTCCCTGGTCGCGTGCTCGTCGACGTCCAATCCCGTAACGAGCTCGCCGTGATCAGCACGCGCACCAACCGCGTCATGCGCCGCATCTCGCTGCCTGGATGCGACCATCCGCACGGCCTCCTCGTCGACGCGCCGAGGCGTCTCGCGTTCGTCGCGTGCGACGGGAACGCGAAGCTGCTGACACTCGACCTCGGCCGGATGAAGATCATCGGCACGGCCGACGTCGGCGACAGCCCGGACGTGCTCGCCTTCGACCAGTCGCTGCGCAGGCTCTACGTCTCGGCGGAGAGCGGAAACGTTGCGGTCTTCGCCGAGCGCGGGCGCACGCTGAAGAAGCTCGGACAGGCGTTCCTCGCGCCCGAGGCGCACACCGTCGCGGTCGACTCGAGCACGCACCTCGTGTACTTCCCGCTCCAGGACGGGCCGACGCTCCGCATCATGAAGCCGACAGGCTGACGTTCCGGGCGAGGCTCACGCCCCGCCCGGAACGCGGATCGACTTACGTGACGCTCAGTGCGCCGTTCATGCCGAAGCTGTCGTGGAACGGCACGTCACACGTGTAGTTCTTCGAGCCTTGGGTGAGCTGCACAGCCCAGGTCTCCGTGCCTCCAGGCGCCATGATCGTCCCCGACTTGATTCCGACGAGCGAGAAGTTGTGTTGCACCTGGCCGTCGTTCTTGATGTTGAACTGGATGCAACCGGCCGGAACCGACGACTGGGAGAGGGTGAACTTGTACTCGGTCATGCTGACGTTGATCGTCGACGTCGGACTCGTGCACGTCACCGGCGTGGTCGTGGTCGTCCCGGTCGTGGTCGTCGCGGTCGTCGCGGTCGTGGTCGTATGGACGGTGGTGACCGGCGGTGTCACGCCGACGCCGAACGTCCCCTTCATCCCGATGGCCGCGTGGCCCTTGACCGTGCAGACGTAGCCGAACTTCCCCTTCTTCTTGAAAACGACTTTCACCGTGGCGGACTGCCCGGGCTTGAGCAGCTTCGTCTTCTTACCCGCGATCTTGAAGTCGTGCTCGATCTTTCCCTTGTTCGTGACCTTGAAGATCACGGTCGTTCCCTTGGGAACCGATCTCTTGGACAGGACAAACTTGAACTCTTTCGCCGTGACCTTGATCGTCACGGTCTTGGAGGCCGAAGACCCCGCGCTGATCGCCGCAATCGCGAACGGTGCCGCCACCCCCACGGCCCCGACGACAAGGAGTGCGAGCGCAATACGAACTCGTTGCAACGAAAACCTCCCTTGAGTGACCTCGATTCAGGCCTGCCCGACGCTACCAGAGCAAAACGTACATCCCGTTATGACGCTGTAAAGACCGGGGGCGGCCGTTGCGGCCGCCCCCGGAAATTGAAATTGACCCGAATGGGTTAGTTGGTTACGGAAGCACGAACGTGTAGATGGAGTCGTCGCGCAACCGGGCCCCGTTCGTGAGGCCGAGCGGCCGCGACACGTCGTTGTGGCTCTGGCCACCGACGGCCACCGACA
>DASVFB010000307.1:0-10394 GCA_036380275.1 Gaiellaceae bacterium
GGTGAAGTCCATCCACGAAACGCGGTACGGCGAGCTGCTCGGGATCGTGATGGTGGGGCCGCACGTCACCGACCTGATCGAGGCCGGCGTTGTCGCGCTCGACGCGGAGTCGACGGTCGAGACCGTCGCCGACGGCATGGCGGCCCATCCCACACTTTCGGAGGCCGTCAAAGAGGCTGGGCTGGTCGCGCTCGGCCGGCCGATTCATTTGCCGCCGAAGCGGAAAGCCACAGCCAGGGCTTAGCGAACGGAAGGGAGCGGCAATGGGAATCGTCAACAGGCGCAACGCGATGCTCGGCTGGGCTGTGTGGCAGGTCGGCAAGCGGGTTGCGGAGCAGAAGGCGAAGAGCTCCGTCTCGACTGCCGAGGGTGGGAAGAAGAAGAGGCGGCTGAGCAAGGCTGCATTCATCGCCGGGGTCGTAGCGGTCGGCGGGGCGCTGGTGTTCTGGCGGAAGAAGAGCTCCGACGACGAGCTCCCGCCCGTGTGAGCGGCGCGCGATTCTTCCGCCGCTCGATCGCCGAGCTCGTTCCCTACGAGCCGGGAAAGCCGATCGAAGAGGTACAGCGCGAGCTCGGCCTCGCCCGCGTCGTGAAGCTCGCATCGAACGAGGGGACGTTCGGACCGTTTCCGGCGGCCCTCGAAGCCCTCGAGCGCCAGGCACCCGAGTTGAACCGCTATCCCGACGGAGGCGCCTATGCTCTCCGCGTCGCGCTCGCCGAGCGCCACGACGTGCGCTTCGAGCACGTGGCCATCGGGTCGGGCGCCGACGGCGTCATCGACTGTCTGAGTCAGGCAGTGCTCGAGGACGGCGACGAGATCGTCTGCGGCTGGCCGTCGTTTCCGAGCTACGTGCTCGGCGCGATCAAGCTCGGCGCGCGTCCGGTCCGCGTTCCGCTGCGCGAGCACCGTTACGACCTCGACGCGTTACTCGACGCGATCACGCCGCGGACGAAACTCGTCTACGTCTGCGTCCCGAACAATCCGACCGGCACGACGAACAGTCGCGCGGAGCTGACCCGCTTCCTGGACCAAGTCCCTGGGCACGTTCTCACGATCCTCGACCAGGCGTACGCCGAGTACATCGACGATCCCGACTATCCCGACGGCGTCGAGGAGTACTTCAACGCCGGGAGGCGCGTGGTCGTCCTGCGCACGTTCTCGAAGATCTACGGCCTCGCCGGGCTGCGCGTGGGCTACGGCATCGCGCCCGAAGACGTTGTGCTCGAGATCGGCAAGGTGCGTCGCGCGTTCGACATCACGTCGGCTGCGCAGGTCGCGGCGCTCGCGAGCTTGGGAGATGAGCAGGAGCTCGCGCGTAGGCGAGCGGCGTGCGCTGCGGAACGAGCGCAACTCGTGCAGATCCTCGTGCGAAGCGGCTTCGACGTCGCCGCTCCTGCCGTAGCGAATTTCGTGTACGCAGATACAGGAAGCGATGCTCGCGCGGTCTTCGACGCGCTGCTGCGTGAAGGTGTGATCGTACGGCCGTTGAAGGCCTTCGGTTCGGACACGGCGATTCGCGTCACCGTCGGAACGGCCGACGAGAACGCGTTCCTCGGAGAGGCTCTGGAAAGAGTCGCCGCCGCTGCGATGAAATAGGTCGGACCGTGGGCCACGCCGAGCTGCTCCGCCGGAACGCCAGCTTCCGTCTGCTGTTCCTGGCGACGCTCGGATCGCTCGTCGGAACATGGCTGGCGACCATCGCGCTGACGGTCGAGATCTACGACCGCACGCACTCGGGCGGCTGGATCAGCGCGCTCCTCATCTCGATCTTCCTGCCGACGGTGATCGTCGGTGTCGCGGTCGGGCCGCTCCTCGACAGGCTGTCCCGGCGGAGACTGATGGTTGCGTCCGACCTCCTACGCGCGGGCGTCTTCGTGGCGCTGCCCTTCGTCGACCGCCCCGGGTGGATCGTTGCGCTCGCCGGCCTGAGTGGGCTCGGCAACGCCGTGTACCGGCCGACTGTGAACGCCGCGATGCCGAACCTCCTCGAGGAGGACGAGCTCGAGAAGGGCAACGCGCTTTTCATGACCGTCGAGAACATGGCGTGGGCGGTCGGGCCGCTCATCGGCGGTGCGATCGTCGCCACGTCCGGCACGCAGGCGGCGTACTGGATCAACGCCGTCTCGTTCGTGTTCTCTGCCGCGCTGATCCGTGCGATTCCGGCCGGTCGCCTCCAGTCGGAGGTATCGGAGGGCCGGGGGCACTGGCGGGACATTGTCGACGGGCTTGCACTCGCCAAGCGCTCGCCGGCCGTTCAGACTGTGGTCGCCGCCTGGAGCGTGACGATGCTCGGCGTCGCATGCATCAACGTCGGTGAGATCGTGATCGCGAAGTCGTCGTTCAACGCCGGCGACTTCGGCTTCGGTCTCCTCTTCGGCGCGTCGGGCGTCGGCCTCGCGATCGGCAGCTTCGCCGGCGGCATGCTCGCGGAGCGCCGTCCGATCCGGACGCTCTACGGCCCGGCGATCATCCTCGCCGGTCTCGGCTACGGGTTCGCCGCCGCTGCCCCGAACGTCTGGCTCGCGGCGCCGGCGGTTGTGGTCGCCGGCATCGGGAACGGCGCGGCGGCGCTGTACAACGTCCTCCTCATCCAACGCGGCGTTCCCGACATGTATCGCGGTCGCGCGTTCACGATCACGATGAGTGTCACGTACGCGATCCTCGGGCCGGCGATGGCCATTGCAGGGCCGGTGACGACGGCGCTGGGCGGCCGCTGGATCTGGGCGATCGGCGCCGGCTTCTCGGTGCTCTCCGGTCTCGTCGCGATCGCACTCTCGCCGCGCCTCCGCGACTCGGGTCCCGTGACCGAGGCGGAGGTGGAGGACGCCGAGGCCGTCGAGGGCGCCCCCGCTCTCGAAACGACACCGCACTAGCAGGGCACTAGCATTGCCGCAATGGCCGGGCGGCGGGACTGGACGCGCGAAACGCTCGCCGAAGGCGTGCGCGCCGGCGACAAGCGGGCGCTCGCACGCGCGATCACACTTGTGGAGAACGGCGAGCCGCTCGCGTACGACGTGGTCCGCGACATCTACCCAGACACCGGCCGCAGCTACGCCGTCGGCGTCACCGGCCCCCCGGGTGTCGGCAAGTCGTCCCTGATCAGCGCGCTCGTCCGGCACGTCCGCGGCCGGGAGCAGAGCGTGGGGGTGATCTCGGTCGACCCATCGAGCCCGTTCTCGCAGGGGGCGCTCCTCGGCGACCGCATCCGTCTGAGCGACCACTTCCTCGACCCGGACGTGTTCATCCGCTCGATGGGCTCACGCGGGCATCTCGGCGGCCTGGCGGAGGCGACGCTGCAGGCGATGCTCGTGCTCGACGCGTCGGGCAAGGACCTGCTGTTCCTCGAGACGGTCGGCGCCGGGCAGGGCGAGGTGGAGGTGATCGGCATCGCAGACACCGTGCTACTCGTGTTGATGCCCGGCTCCGGCGACTCCGTTCAGGCGCTGAAGGCCGGAATCATGGAGATTCCCGACGTGATCGCCGTCAACAAGATGGATCATCCGGCCGCGAAGACGATGGTCAACGAGGTGCGCTCGATTCTCACGCTGGATAAGGAGCGCAAGTGGAAACCGCCGATCGTCCTCACCGAGGCGACGCGCGGAGAGAACGTTGACGTGCTCTGGGAGAAGATCACCGCGCATCGCGCCTTCCTCGAGGAAGACGACGGGCTCGAGCAACGGCGCCGGCGGAACCTCGCAGGCGAGGTGTTCGCTGTTGCGTCGTCGCGTGCGAAGGCGCATCTACAGCACGCCGTGGCCGACGATCCCGAGCTGCGGCGACTGCTCGACGAGGTGCAGCGCCGTGAGCTCGACCCCTTGACCGCAGTGCGCGAGATCATGGAGAAGGTGTTTCGAATTGGCGATACGAACGGCTCCCCCGACGCTTCGTGACATCGAGGAGGCGCGCGAGCGCCTCTCCGGGATCGCCCGCGTCACTCCGGTCTACGGCTCGGAGACCTTGTCCCGCCTCGCCGGCCGCGAGATCTGGCTGAAGGCCGAGAACCTCCAGCGGACGGGCGCCTTCAAGGTGCGAGGCGCGGTGAACCGGATCGCGCTGCTCGACGACGACGAACGGGCCGCTGGCGTTGTCGCCGCGAGCGCGGGCAACCACGGCCAGGCGGTCGCGTGGGCAGCGCGCGAAGCCGGCGTCCGCGCGCGCATCTACGTCCCGCTCGACGCACCGATGGCGAAGGTGGACGCGTGCCAGAACTACGGCGCGGAGCTCGAGCTCGCCGGCGAGATGTTCGAAGACGCGCTTACCTCGGCGGAAGCGTATGCGGACGAGACGGGAGCCACGTTCGTGCATCCGTTCGAGGATCCGGTCGTCATCGCCGGCCAGGGCACCGTCGGGCTCGAACTCGCGGAGCAGCTGCCCGAGACGCAGACCGTTCTCATCCCCGTCGGCGGCGGCGGGCTCGCGGCAGGCATCGCCACGGCGCTGCGGGCGACGATGCCGGATGTCCGGATCGTCGGCGTCCGCGCCGGGAAATCCGGGTACACGATCGCGGACGGGATCTACGTCAAGCGCCAGGGCGAGTTGACGACGAGCATGCTCGACACGCTGCTCGACGACATGGTCGACGTCGCCGACGAGGAGATCACCGAGGCGATCGTCCTCCTGCTCGAGCGGTCGAAGCTCGTGGTCGAGGGTGCCGGCGCTGTCGGCGTCGCCGCCCTGCTGAGTCAGAAGGCCGGCGGCGAGGGACCGGCCGTGGCCGTCCTGTCCGGCGGCAACATCGACCCGACGCTGCTCATCTCGGTCATGCGACACGGGCTCACGGTCGCAGGCCGCTACCTCGTCGTGCGCACCACGATCCCCGACCGGCCGGGCGAGCTGATCAAGCTCCTGCAGCTCTGCGCCGAGCAGCGCGTGAACGTCATCTCCGTCGAGCATCACCGCGAGGGAATGCACATCTCGGTGGCGGAGACCGAGGTCGAGCTGACCGTCGGGACGCGCAATCTTGCACACTGCGAAGAGGTCATCGCCGCAATCGAAGCTCACGGCTATCCCACACAACGCGTGCGATGAGCGCGCGCCGCGAGCGGAAGGTCGTGACCGTGTTGTTCGCGGACCTCGTCGGCTTCACCGCGCGCGCCGAGTCGCTCGACCCGGAGGACGTCGAGGCGATTCTCCGCCCGTATCACGAGCGTCTGCGCGAAGAGCTCGAGCAGCGCGGCGGCACGGTCGAGAAGTTCGTCGGCGACGCGGTGATGGCCGTCTTCGGCGCGCCGCTGGCGCACGAGGACGACCCCGAGCGCGCCGTGCGCGCGGCGCTCGCCATCCGCGACGGCGTCGTCGAGGACGGCACGCTCGAGGTTCGGACCGCGGTCAACACCGGCGAGGCGCTGGTCAGCGTCGACGCCCGCCCTGAGCGGGGAGAGGGCATGGTCGCGGGCGACGTCGTCAACACGGCGTCTCGCCTGCAGTCCGCCGCGCCCGCGAACGGCATCCTGGTCGGCGAGACGACCTACCGCGCGACGAGGCACGTGATCGACTACAGCGAGCACGCGCCGGTCGAGGCGAAAGGCAAGGCAGAGCCGGTGCCCGTGTGGGAGGTCGTGGACGCGAAGGCGCGCATCGGCGTCGAGATGAGCGGGCCCGCGACACCGCTCGTCGGGCGCCGGCGCGAGCGGGATCTCATGCTGTCGACGTTCGATCGCGTTCGCCGCGAGTCTTCGACGCAGCTTGTCACCATCGCCGGCGTTCCCGGAATCGGGAAGAGCCGTCTCGTCGCCGAGCTGTACGGCGAGCTCGAGCGCGAGGCGGAGCTGACGAACTGGCGCCGCGGTCGCGCACTCCCGTACGGCGAGGGTGGAGCTCTCTGGGCGTTCGCCGAGATGGTCAAGGCGCAGGCCGGCATCCTCGAGAGCGACGGCGCGTCCGAGGCCGAACGGAAGCTCAGAGAAGCGGTCGACGCAGTCGTCCCCGAGGACGACGTCGCGTGGGTCGAGGGCCGGCTTCGCCCGCTCGTCGGGCTGAGCGCGGAACCCAGCGAGCGGGAAGAGAGCTTCGCCGCGTGGCGGCGGTTCGTCGAAGGGCTCGTCGAACAACGGCCGACCGTGCTCGTCTTCGAAGACCTCCACTGGGCCGACGACGAGCTGCTCGACTTCGTGGACGAGCTCGCCGACTGGGTCGAGCACGTCCCGCTGCTCGTTGTCGTGACGGCGCGGCCCGAGCTCTTCGAACGGCGGCCGGACTGGGGCGGCGGCAAGCGCAACTCGCTCACAGTCTCTCTCTCGCCGCTCGACGACGGCGACACGGCACGGCTGCTGGCGGCGCTGCTCGACCGCAGCGTCCTACCGGCCGAGCAGCAGCAGGAGCTCCTCGCTCGCGCAGGCGGCAACCCGCTCTATGCCGAGCAGTTCGCGCGGATGTTCGCGGAGCGCGGTGAGTCGGGCGGGACGCTGCCCGAGACCGTCCAGGGGATCATCACGGCGCGGCTCGACTCGCTCCCGCCGGACGAGAAAGAGCTGCTGCTCGACGCCGCCGTGCTCGGCAAGACGTTCTGGCGCGGTGGGCTCGGCGGCGAAGAGGTCGAGCCGCGACTTCGCTCGCTGCAGCGCAAGGAGTTCATCCGCCGTGAGCGGCACAGCGCGGTCGCGCGCGAGAGCGAGTTCTCGTTCGCGCACCTGCTCATCCGTGACGTCGCGTATGCCCAGATTCCGCGCGCGGAACGCGCCGAGAAGCACGTGCGGGCGGCGCGCTGGATCGACTCCCTCTCGGGTGACCGTGGCGAGGACCTCGCCGAGCTGCGCGCGCACCATTACGCGTCGGCGCTCGAGCTGGTCGAAGCCGCCGGCGGCGACTCGTCCGAGCTTCTCGGCCCTGCGGTCGACGCGCTGATCGCGGCGGCGCAACGAGCCGAGAAGCTCTTCGCCTTCGCACAGGTGGAGCGGTACGCGTCGAGGGCGCTCGCTCTCGTTCCGGAAGGCGACCCGCGGAGACCGCAGGCACTGCTCGCGCTCGCCGCCGCCGAGGCGGAGCTCGGCAACGCCGAGTTCCACGAGCATGCGACTGAGGCTGCGGCCGCCTTCTGCGCGCTGGACAATCGTTCCTCCGCCGCCGCAGCGGTAACGTTGTCGGCGAGCTGGCTGTGGAACTTCGGTCGCCGCGACGAGGCACATGCGGCAGCCGAACGCGCGCTCGCACTCGTCGGCGACGACGGCGTCTCGAGGGAGCAGGTCGCCGCGCTTGCGGTCCACTCGCGGCTGCTGATGCTCGGCTCGGAGTACCAGGAGTCGGTCGAGGTCGGAACCGCCGGCCTCGAAGCAGCGAGGCAACTCGGTGAGGAAGCCATCGAAACGAATCTGTTGATCACGATGGGGACAGCGCGTAACCGACTCGGTCGGGACGGCATGACGGATCTCGAGCGCGGCGGGGCGATGGCCGACCGTCTCAACCTTCCGCGCGAGTACACGCGCGCGCACAACAACATCGCCGAGCAGCTGATCGTCGACGGCGATTTCAGCGGCGCCGAGCGGCGTTTCCAGCTCGCGCTCGAGCGTATGGAGCGGCTGGGAATCATCCAGAGCGTTGTGTGGTTGCTTCCGCAGGTCGCCGATCTTGCGTACATTCGCGGCGACTGGGCCGAAGCGGAGCAGAAACTCGGCCGCTTCGACGGCATCCTCGAGACGATTTCGGAGCATTACCTCGAGACGCAGGTACGCGGCATTCGCGCGGGAATGGCCACCGCTCGCGGCGATGCCGCTGCCGCTCGCCTTTGGGAGGCGATGCTCGACAGCGCTCGTTCGGTGAAGGATCCGCAGGCGCTCGGCCCGGCGCTCACCGGCCGGGCACGCTTTCTGCTCGACGAAGGGCAGGTCGACGCCGCAGCAGCCCTCGTGGACGAATTGATGACGCTCCCGGAGCTCTACCACATGGCGCTGCTCGACCTCGGGTGGCTGTCGCACGATCTTGGGCAGGACATGGAGACGCGGCCGGATGAAATCTCCGGCGTCTGGGGCGAAGCGGGAATGCTCGTCGCCCAGGGCAAGCTCGTCGAGGCAGCGGAGTTCCTGGCCGCGAAGAACATGCGAACGCACGAGGCGTACGCGCGCCTTCGCGCCGCCGAGCAGCTCGCCTCGGAGGGGCGCGGCGCCGAGGCGCAGCCGCACCTCGAACGCGCGCTCGCGTTCTACCGGTCGGTCGGAGCGAGCCGGTACGTGCGGCGTGGCGAAGCGGTGCTGCCGGCGTCCGCCTGAAGCCGCCCGATCGCGCGCCGGAAGAGGCCGTCCCGCCGCGTGCCGCCGGAGGCGAGCCTCGCCTTGACCGCCGCGCGCCGGAGATCGTGCTGGTGTGTGCTCGCAACATGTGCCGTGAGGTGACTGCTCATGCCCACACGACGCGCGAGCCCGGCGGCTGCTTCCCGGCGGCCCCGTGACCCCACCGGACCCGACCCGCGTCCAGGACTACGGCCATGTCCTGTCGGGACGCTCCGTCGGCGTCGCCGGCGGCAGAGGCTCGGTCGCTCACGGCGCGGGCAGCGCTCGTTCGGACATCACTCGAGTCCAGGACTCGGGCCATGTCTGGCCGGGACGCTGTGCGTCGAGCACCTCGCAGTCCCGGCTTTAGTCTGTGGCATGGCCGCCGGGCAGCGGACAGGGTTCTTCCGTTTCGACGGACACCGCATCGCATTCGCGACGTTCGGCTCCGGCCCGGCGCTCGTCTTCCCGGCTTGGTGGGTCAGCAACGTCGTGGAGGATTGGAAGGACGAGCGTTTCCGCCGGTTCGTCGAGGCGCTCGCGGATCGGAGGCAGGTGATCCGCTACGACCGTCTCGGGTGCGGGATGTCGGACCGCGAGCGGCCTTCAGAGACGCTCGAGCTCGAGTACGAGGTCGCCGTGCTTGCGGCGCTCATCGACCATGTCGGGCTCGAGCGCGTGACCCTGCTCGGCGGATCCTACGGAGGGTGCACGGCCGTCGGCTATGCGACGCGCAATCCGGGCCGGGTCGATCGTATCGTCCTCTACGGTGCGTTCGCGAGCGGCGCGCAGCTTGGACGCCCCGAATCGAGGCAGGTCGTCGTCGACCTCGTCCGCAGGCACTGGGGAATCGGCGCCCGGATGTTCGCCGACGCGTTCGTTCCGAGCGGCGGCCCGGACGAGCGTGCGTCGTTCGCCGCCTTTCAGCGGGCGTCCGCGAGTGCCGAATTCGCTGCGCAGCTGCTCGAGCTGACGTTCGCGACCGACGTCAGCGAGGAGGTGGCCGAGCTGCACACGCCGACGCTCGTCGTGCATCGCAGGCGCGATCGCGTGGTCCGCCTCGCCGCAGGCGAGCAGCTCGCCGCGCTGGCGCCGAACGCCGAGCTCGTCGTGCTCGAGGGCGACGCCCATCTCCCGTGGCACGGTGACGTCGACTCCGTCCTCGAGGCGGTTGCCGCGTTCCTCGGAATCACGGCGCCGGCGCGCCGCGAGCCGCCGGCCGATGTCGGCGAGCTCAGCCCGCGCGAGCGTGACGTGCTGCGACTCGTCGCGGACGGGTTGAGCGACGCGGAGATCGCGGAACGGCTCGTGCTCAGCCCGCACACGGTGCATCGTCACGTCGCGAACATCCGGCGCAAGCTGGGGCTGCACTCGCGCGCCGCGGCAGCGGCGCACGCAGCCCGAGCCGGTCTCGTCTGACGACGCGGCAAATGGCCGGTTCGGGCCAGTGCGAAATGGCCCAGGCGTGCGAAGTCGAAGCGCCCTCTTGGAGCCACCCTTGAGCAATGCAATCGAGGATCATTCGCAACCAGACGTACGGGCTCCTGACGATCAGGCCCCTCCGGAACGGCGATACGGGAACGGTCGCGGCAGTCTTCGACCGGCTCGGCAACGAATCGCGTGCGCGCCGCTTCAACGGCGCGAAGCCGCAGCTCTCCGCGAGCGAGCTCGCTCAGCTGGCGAGAGTGGACGCCGGCAGCCACACGCTCGTCGCCTACGTCGAAGGCGATCCGCGTCCCGCCGCGCTTGCGCAGCTCGTCCGCGACGCCGACCTGCGGACGCACGCCGAGATCGCGTTCGCCGTTGCCGACCCGTACCAGGGTCACGGCGTCGGCTCGGCGCTCGTCGAGCTGCTCGCCGCCGACGCGCGCGCAGCGGGCCTTACGCACCTGACCGCAACCGTGCAGGGATCGAACGCTGCGGCGTATTCGCTCATCCGTAAGATCGCGCGGGTCGTCGACGTTCGCTACGGAGCGGGCGAAGCGTCGATCGTCGCCGCATTCCAGTCCGTGTAAGGCCGCTACTCCTCGATGTCCGTTTCGACTTAAGTACCGCAGCGGCGGAACTCGACGGTGTGGCCGCCGCGCTCCTGCCACGTGTGGACGCCGCCGTGCAGGACGGGACGCGCGTCGATCCCGTTCGCGGCGAGCACGCTCGCTGCGATCGCGGCGCGCGCGCCGGTATTGCAGATC